>JAWUXK010000028.1:0-27710 GCA_034111385.1 Colwellia sp.
TAAGTTTACTTTTCCTACGTTAAGTAAAATTTGTGCACGAGTTGTTTCTATTTCCAATTGCTGAGTAACGGTGGCTTTGATAAATGAAGAGCTTGTGTTTGGTAGTAGGTTCAATTCACGTTTACGCTGATAGAATGTTGATGGTGAGACGCTTAACTGCTTACAAAATTGTGCTATCGTGAGATTACTTTCCTGTTGCTGCTCAATAAAAGCAGCCCACTTTTGTTGTGTCGCTAATTGCATATGCATATCCCTAATTAATTTTAGGAAAGCTTACAGTTTGGCTGGTTTAAATGTTAGGTGCCTTTTGGCGGACGCTCACGAAACACTAAGGGAATAACATAACTGTTAAGTAAGAGTGTGCTTTTTCGATTAAGTTCACTTTTTCGACAGAAGAAGCATATTTCTTATGTTATTAAATAAATGTTATTGCTTGATCCATTGTTAAATCATTATTTATGAGAAGATCACATTTATCATTTATTCATTATCACTTAACGTGGAGAGATTAAATTAACCCCTTTCATCATATATAAATCATCATATTTTAAACCGCCATTACCGTAAGGTTTTTTATGTGAACCAGTATTACAATTAGCTAAAAAATAAATTAATGGCAATTCACGCTGCTTTCTAAATTGTGCGTTTTTAAACACTAACGTTTGTTTATCGAACTCTCCGCCTTTAACGTAAACATCGTAATTTTGCCCACCTTCTGCCACCGTATTATTATTTACCACATACCAAATTTCATACCAATGCCCTACCTCTAAAGGCTTAGCGGAACGTTGTTCTGCAAAGTTTTGTACATTGCTATAACCCCCATCAACCTTAACCATTAACGCGCCATCATTTTTCAAACCATTTGATTCAGCCTTATCTGTAACACGAAGGGTTGGCTCAAAAGCATCATAACCTAGTTTTTCAATATCTTCTGGATGTTGGTTACTAATGCCAAAAGCATGGTTATTGGGGAAGTATTCAACATTAATACGCGTATAAAAAGTATATATTTCACCAACATTTACCGTAGTTGGCAAAGCTTTATACGTTAGTGCTTTACGATTACCGACTAAACCATCTTTCGCAGGTTTTTTTATCATGTAATGATTATCAGGTGATGAAGCATCACTTTTCAACTCAGTTACCTGTGGCTTTTCAGTAAAAGGTTTGGTGTCATTTTTAGTGTCTGCTTTGGTCCAGCCTTGTAAAGCAGTTTGTTCAAAATTATCGATAGTTAACCACTGTGATGACGTGATCGATTCATTTGAACTACAACCTATGATTAAGAAGACACTGAATGACGTTAAAATTATGCCTTTCAGTTTATTCGATATTGACATTAAATGTTCCTTTAAGGTGTGCAGTAATAAATTAGTCAAGCTCTTATAAGTTTGGGCTGTCTATACTAAACATTATACGTTAACTCATGATAAACCGAAGATAGCATACGCGTAACAATTATAGTGTGTCCAGAAAATGGGTTCAGACAAATAGAGCGTTCATTGAGCTTTTGTGAAACCAAGAGAATATTTAGGGTGATTTCAACCCAAATATACAGTTTTATTTTGGAGCGAATTTAAGCTCTTTGAATTTTCGTTTATAAACACTAGCTTTTGCCGCAAACATAACAATAAATAAAACAAACCTTATTTTTCAAGTTTCTTATACCGCAGCATTGCCTCAACTAAGTAAAAATCACCAAAAATAGTTCCTACTTCTTCCCCCCTATCATAGGAATGTGATCCTCGTGTAAGAATAGCTTCATATTCGATGTCGCTAGCTAAGTAAGGAGAGCCTGTTAGATCTGTCAGCATTTCCTCTGCGGCGTCTAAATATTTCAGTTTTTTAGTGAACTCATACAGCTCTATCGATGCTGAAGCTACAACAGCTGCTGCAGCGGTATCTAAGGGATTTCGTTCATCAACGGGAGCATCAAAATCTGAATAAGGGATACTGTCTTTTGACTGTGCTTTTAGGGCTTGCATGTAATAGTCGAATACAACCTCGGCTCGTTCTAGATAACGTTTATACCCGGTGTATCGATAGAGCATAGCATAACCATAAATTAACCAAGATTGCCCCCTTGACCACGTGCTCTCAGTTTTGTCACCTTGATGAGTTCGCTTGTCTATAACAGAGCCAGTTTTTGGGTTAAAACCCACGACATGAGTATGACTTCCATGTTTTCGTGGTACATATTCATCACTATCAGAGGATTCCCATTGCTTATCACCACTTTTGAATATGGTGTGTCGCCAAGTTGTTTCTTCATGACGGATTATTTTGTCTAACAAATCCATGTCACCGGTTTTCTGTGCAACCCAAAGTGGCAGCTCAAGATTCATGATCATGTCACTGTTGATCTCGAATTCACCTTCGTAAGGGAGATGCGACAATGCTGGCCATGTACGGAAACCACCCACGTGGGCATTGTACCGTTGCTTCACAAATGTATTAGTTGCCCAGCTCAATACACCTTCGTAATCTCTCACATGCATGTCATATAAACCTTTAAACTGTTTGTTTAATATTGGCTCTATATCTTTACCGTGGCGAAGCGCGTATCCGAATGAGTTGAAGATTTGAAATCCAGTATCGTTATCAGAAGCTGTTGCATTAGGGCGTATTGAGTCATTCCAATTCATCCCGTAATCGGCCCATTTCTTTTCTCCCGTATGATCGAACATCATCCACATTAACCCGGCTGAGAAACCACAACACCATCCCCAGAAATAACGGTCTTGCCACTGTCCATCAAGGTTGGTGTAACATGTGAATCTTTTTGGGCCAGTACGCTGGGCGTGTTTATCCAACTTAATTTCAGTGAGTGCTAGAGCAGTTTTGATCTGTTCGTCAAGAGTGGAAGCCCACGTTTTAGGCAATGTAATAAGTAATGGCGTTACAAAAATTAAGACACGAAAAACACGATTCATCATACTTTCCTTATTATATAAAACATCTATTTCTTTGTTTATAATTTAGTTGCTTCACCTAGAGAATGTAAAGATAGTCAAGTGAATATGCACACTTCAGTTATTTATGAAGCATAGGCAAAGTTTCTGTCTTATTCAACAAGTGATGTTTTCGCTTGAATTAAGGTCACTTTTAATGTGTTTAACCCCACTATTTTAACATTTATTCAATAACAATTCGGGCTTTATCAATCTCTAGCGGATGCCCTATCATCAAAGGTTATTACAAAAGCATCACCTAATGTCTTGGTTCGTACCTTACTACTTTTACTCACTCGGCCAACGGCTAATAACCTTTTCTGTTGTGTAAACATTTAATACTAAACGAGAAATAACTTAGTCTAAAATGGCGCACTTCAATGAGCGTGGTTTTGCATCAGAGATTACTTTTTAAGTTAACTTTACTGCTTCACTATGAGGTTTATTGGTTGTTATTGATTAAATATTATCTACTATCGACGTGGGCATGATTTAAGTGACATTGTCTAATAGATACCTAACAATTAAACTTTTAACACAATTAAAAACACCCTAAGAAGAGTAACGCGATACCAAATAAGTTACTGATTATAAAGCGCTATGTGTTGATTGTGTGAAACTAATCGACGTAAGGTCGCAAGTGATAATGTTATTCTCAGACCATTTTATGACTATTGAAATTGTTACTTTAAGTTGAGTTTAGTAACTGAAGGGTAAGCAAGGTTGTCCATATTGGAAACTTATATAACACTAGGATTAAAAAATGCTAATGCCTTTATCGATATGCCAGTTATGTTTTCTTGGCCTTGTTAGACTCAATGTTTAAACTAGTTACTCAAGAATAATCACATCAATTTTATCGGTATAATTATCATCAGTAAGAGAATATTTATTCCCAAAATAGAGAGTTGTTTTACCCGTATTATGTGCAATTAAATTGCATACAACCCCGCCGAATACAACCCCTGGTTCACGAAAAGGAACTGCACTCCTGCTCTTTTTACAGTTGATACTTGCAACATCTACTGAAGATGATATTACCCAGGGAAAATATCCCCACCAACCGGGAAAACCATCCCCAGCTGCCAGAATTTCGGTAACCTCTCCCTTCATCAATCGTAAAATAGGTAAATTATTTTCTATTTCAACTTTATTTCTATAGCTATATCTCGTTCCTGAGCACGCCTGTAAAAATAAGAATATTAATAATAGATAAGTGATACGCTTCATATTTTGACTCGATATTCCCACGCCACGTTCAGCGGCAAAAAATTGTTGACTAACAGTCGACGACAAAGGAGAAAAAAACTGGTTGTGGCTTTTTTAACTGCGCATTATACAGTGTTGTCACTTAAAGTTTTTTTAAGAAATTTTAGTACAATTGAATCCGTGATTTCTGTTACGGTAATTTTTGAACAAAGTAAACCTAGAAGCAGAGACAGAGCAAGCACCCAACTTGAAAAACCAAAGAGAAGATAACTTCCGCCAGTAAATAATAATATAAATGTTAAGCGAACAAACAAAGAGATAAAGGTAAGTATTGGAAATTTATAAGTTTTATGGATTTCTTTACGTGCCTGCTCTAGAAGTTCAAATTGTACCTCTCTTTTTAAATGGGATATTTCGACAAAATAATCAATATACTGTTTGCTATCCATACATACTCTTGCTGTATAACGCCCTTACAAGGGCTGAATGTTGAGGAAAGAAAACAGTAAACTGACAGAGTGATCTTTCCCCGATGCAGGTTTTCACAATCATCAGGTGACACATGACCTAGGTCGCTATGTAATGTTTTCGATTGTAGAACATTTCAATGTAAGCAGACAAGTCTGCCAGTGTTTTATTACGATTTTCGTACACTTTTCATTTATCACGCTTAGTTTTAAGCGAGAAAAAACTTTCAAGAACCGCTTTGAGTTTTTAAAACTTGTCTAAAACTTAGTATGTAAATTTTTTGCTGTTCTCCTAATATATCCCTGATGCTTTACGCATTTATTTGAAATCAATTCTGTACAAGTCGACCTGTTTTTTTACATCATCACCTTAACATAAATAGATTTACACTCAATTTAGTCTTGCTTATAGGCTGGGCTAATTATTCACCAAATAACTACTATTGTAATAAATATTGCTTATTATATTTATGACTTATTAAAATATTACTCATAGTAATAGTGTGGGATGACTCATACTAAGGTATAATTCTGATTCTTTAGAATTTGCAGCTTAATTTACTTGTAAAAACGTCTACCAGGATACTGTTTTTAGTAATCCCTGCCTCGTATTTATCTTATTAATAGGTCTTCAGTTAAACATGCAATACGCCCGCGTATTTATCGATGATATTAGTTATCAACTAGCCCCTCGGGTTATCTCTAGTGAAGAACTTGAACGCAGGCTTGAACCTGTTTACAAGACCCTTCATATACCCAAAGGGCAACTTAAAGCGTTTACCGGCATCGAAGAACGTCGTTGGTGGAATGACGGTTTTCGCTATGCTGATGGTGCGATTGCTGCGGCTAAAAAGTGCCTAAATAAAACCAAATTTAACATTCAAGATATCGGTGCAATTATCTACACGGGTGTTTGCCGAGAAGGTTATGAACCAGCAACAGCATGTAGAGTTGCTGCAGAACTTGGAGCAAATAGTAATACTGTTATTCATGATGTTAGTAACGCTTGCTTAGGTGCAATGAATGGTATTATTGATGTTGCAAATCGTATAGAACTAGGACAAATTAAAGCCGGCTTAGTTGTGTCTTGTGAATCGGCTCATTCTATTGTTGAAAGTAGTATTCAAACTTTATTAGATAACCCCACCATGGCTATTTTTGCTGATACCTTGGCTACATTGACAGGTGGCTCAGGTGCAACGGCTATTTTAATAACAGATGGTTCTTTTTCAAATCAACAAGGTTATCAGGCACTCAAACAACACAAATTACATACAGTGACTAGCCGTACATCAGCTGTCGATTTTGACATTTGCAATTGGGGTATTCAACCGGTGTCTCCGGGGCTATTTAAAGAAGTGATGACCACCAATGCAACATTGTTACTTAAACAAGGTATGCGCTTAGGTAATTTGACTTGGCATGACTTTCTAACTGAATCAGGTTGGAAAAAAGCAGAGGTAGACAAATTAATCTGTCACCAAATAGGCTCAGTTAATCGAAAACATGTACTTGAGCAACTAAATATTAGTGAAGAACAAGATTTTATAACCTTTCCAACACTCGGTAATATGGGAACCGTATCCCTTCCCGTCACCGCAGCGATAGCCACAGAACAAGGCTTTTTGAAAAAAAATGACAAAGTCTCATTTCTAGGTATTGGCAGTGGTTTAAGTTGTATAATGATGGGACTTGAGTGGTAAAAAATTATCTAATTATTTTTTATACGATAAAAATAAACCGCTTGTAAATAAACCAACAACGATTAATAACCACGGCCATGGCATATTTGAAGAGCTATTGAGTTCAACTGATATTCCCGCCCGTATCGTTATTAATATCGCGCTGATACCAATAAGTGGAATTGCCCAGAAACACCAACGTTGATTCTGTCTAAAGGGTATCATTAACAAAAGTATCAGGGTTAACGCTATCAATAGCATTAAACTCCCTGCTCCATTTAACATCGCTCGAAATAATATTTGAATACCTGGCGCTAATTCATCCCATGTGTAACTAGTTGCCGCTGCATGATAGGAAAAATAACTATCGCGTAGCGCATAAATTAGCCCACCTATTAACATCGGTGTAATTGCTAAGCCATGACAAATTATGGCGGCTGTTTTTAATCGACTCATTTATTGCTAGCCTATAGTTGTTAATACATTAATTGGTAGTTAGCATTTTAGAAAGCTGATTATACTTCATTTATTAAAAAAATAGCCTAATGGACGCTAATAAATAATGCTATTAAAGTATCAAAGCCATTTTGCTTCCAAACGAATTCACGTATATTATGCCGCCTAATCGAACATTAAATACAAGAGAACTCATGAGTAAACAAACTACATTATTAGATCGTATTACGGTTGAACCAAAATCAACTGCCACTGCTTGTGTGATTTGGCTTCATGGTTTGGGTGATTCAGGTGCTGGGTTTGCACCAGTGGTTCCAATGTTAAATTTATCTCAGAATCATTCTATACGGTTTGTTTTTCCTCATGCGCCAGAGCAAGCTGTTACGATTAATAGCGGCTTTGTAATGCCTGCTTGGTACGATATTAAAAATGACGATTTGCATAGTCGAGCAGATATGGATGGCGTTCTTCTATCTGAACACTTAGTGCGTGCTTTAATACAAGAGCAAATTGATAACGGAATTCAATCAAATAAAATTATTTTGGCGGGCTTTAGTCAAGGTGGAGTAATGAGTTTATTCACCGGTTTACGTTTCGAGCAAACATTGGCTGGAATTATGGGTTTATCATGCTATTTACCGATAAAAGATCAATTACCAAATCAATTAAGTGATGCGAATAAAAACACACCTATATTACAACATCATGGTCAGCTTGATGATGTTGTCCCTATGTCAGCAGGAAAAATGGCAAACGAGTTACTTAATGGTGAAGGTTATAATACCCAATGGAAATCTTACTTAATGGCTCATAGTGTATTGCCAGAGCAACTCAATGATATTGGCGGTTGGATATCTGAATATCTTAGAGCTGAATAGTATTTTTATTTCTTAAACTTCTATCAAAGACAAATATATTGATTAATTATTCAGAGACACCATCATTACAGGCTTGGTCTGTGTAAGAAATCACTTTAGGGTTACTGCAAGCAGCACAACCATTGCTGTACGTTTTTGTCAGTTTTTCCGCCATTAATCCACAAACAGGTCGATAATCCATTGTACATATTTGAGACCTAGGAGATTCGCAGACGACTATTTTGTTGGCGGTGTTACTCGAAGTAACAGTTGTACAAGCTGTTATGCTTGTGGCCAATAACATAGTCAGTAATTTACCTTTCATATCCTGTGTCCCTATTAAATGAATTCATGTCAATAGCCTTGAATGGTTTAAGAGTTTGCGACTAATTAAGCAAAGAATAACACAGCGTTATTTAAACCAGACTTTACCACCAATTATTTTATAAGCGGGTGTCCCTTTTACTAGTGTCTCTCTGGCAAACTGTTTTTCACATTGAGGGCAGACACAAGCTGTGATAGTAAAATTTTGGCTAATGCGCTCTTTAAAGCATTTCACTAAAGCACCCTTGCCTCCTTTACGGTATTTAAACAAAATAGTATTACAGCCTTTACAAAAAATATCGATGGTTTTTGTTGGGCCTTTTTTACTGGGCTTAGCCATAAAATTAGTGCGACTTACTTGGGGTAAATTTTGCGACATTTAATTCGCCAAGTTTTGCTGCTATATCTTGTGCGGCGGACTTAGGTGTTACGTCTTCATCTATGTGTAAGATTTTTCCATCAATTGATATATAAAATGTAACTCGGCTAGCAACTCTAAAAAAATTTAAAACGTCATAAGCTTTAGCCGCTTCTTTAGTTGGGTCACTGAGCATAGGAAAATCTGCTCCCGTCTTTTTTGCAAAGTCTCGATTATCATCAATAGGATCTACACTAACCATAAAATAACTAACGTCATACTTTCTAATTAAATGCCCGTCTTCGGTTAACGATTTACATTCAAAAGTACAGCCTCTAGTATTCGCCATGGGATACCAAGCGACAACAATGGCTTGTTTACCTTGGTAATCACTAAGTTGGTAAAAATCACCATTCGTTGCTTGTAAATTGAAGTTTGGGGCTTGCATACCCACCGTTAGCTCAGTGGCAAATGTAGAAACGCTTATTAATAATGATAGTGAAATAACTAGGATACGACTGAAATTAACAATTAACTGTTTTAGCATGACGATTTCCTCATAGATTTAAAAAAATTGAACTGAGAATAAAAATTAGAATTTAACTGTTGTTACACACTCTTTTCTGCAATAAACTTATTTGCTCTTAGCTTTCGGGTAATTGCCGGAATATCCGTATAGCTTTGTTCACTATCATTGTTAGCAGTTAACTCTTCATAAACTGCACTATCGCTTAGGCAATTGTCACCTTTAATATTTAAAGTATTGATACTATTTTGCTCTGACGGAGATGATGTTATTCCAGAGGCTACAATTAATATTTCAATCTCCGATGATAATTTTGGATCTAAAGTTACACCAGGAACAATTAAAACTGACTTATTGGTGATCTGCTCTCTAAGATGAGCAATTAAACCATTATACGTAGATAGTTTAGGTTCAGATTTACAGAAAAGCTGAAAAATAATTCCTTTTGCACTATCTATATTCGCAATTGAAACTAAAGGGTTTTTAAGTGCTTGATCTAATGCATCAAATGCTAATTCCTCTGTTTCTGCCTTACCTACACCTAAAATAGACTCTCCTTCATAAGATAGTATGCTGGAGAAATCATTCTTATCAACGTTTACATAACCTGTTTCAGTTAACATTTGCACTAATGATACAAGTAAATTTTTTAACACATCATTGCTTTGATTAAACGCCGAAAATAAACCAACACTTTGGCCTAAACCTTTCAACAGTAAATCGTTGGATAACATCATGTACGCATGAATAGGATCTTTGATCTCAGAAATTCCCTTCAAGGCAAAATCCATTCGTAATTGCCCCTCAGATTCAAATGGCAAAGTGACAATGGCTAAGCAATTGATATTCAATTCCCGAGCAATACGGGCAACAAAAGGGCTCGCCCCTGTACCTGTTCCTCCACCAAAACCCGCAGTAATAATCACAATATCACTATTTTCTATCGCATTAGTTAATAGCTCTTTACTTTCTTGTGCTGCCTGTAAACCCACTTCTGGATTAGATCCAGCGCCATAGCCATTTGTTAAGTTTTCCCCTATTAATATTCTCTTCTCAACTTGTAAAGTATTTAAGGCAGCGAGATCTGTATTAACGGCAATCAAGTTAACTTGTTGTGACAGACCATTTTCATGCAACATATTGATAGTATTACAGCCACAACCACCTATACCAACAACAGTGATGAGTAATTCAGGGTTAGAATGAATAAGTTCTTTCATAAAATTTCCTAATGCGTATTTATAAGAAAACTCATTCTTTATAGCAGGTAATTGCTATTTTTATCCAAGAAAAGTATTCAAATTATTAATAGGCTTTTAAAGAATTGAGTCATAAACCTCTATGTATAACATTCATTATAATTGTCAATTCATCAATCTTCCAGATTTAAAATAACTCTTGGAGTTTAATTTTATTAAACAGTTACCGAATCTTGTTATTACTAAAACACAAGTAACCAAAATATAAATTCAATTTTAAATGTTCAATTTTATTAGCCTAAAAGTTAAGTAATTAATCACTTCCTTACCTGTAGGGTTGTCAGGGTTATTATATACATCCATTTCAGAGTTATCAGAGTTACAGTATTACCTAAGTCAAGGGTTATTGGAGTTGCATTGAATTTGACGCAAGGGGTTTCCGGGGTTATCATGGTTTTATGTGGTTTAATTTAGAAGTGTAAAATATGAAATATGCAATTATCTTTGTTTCAGTAAAAAACGATGGAATATATCAAGTGACGGTACCAGACCTACCCGGTTGTGCGACTAGTGCCGATTCTATTGATTTAGGGTTAGAAAAAATAAGCCAAAGTATAAAATCACATTTGACCATCTTGGCAGAGTACGGAGAAAAAATTCCGTCTGCATTGAGCATAGAAAAACACAGGCAGCAATATATGTTAGAAAACCCACATATGTACTTGCAGGCTTTCTGGGCTATTGTGGATATTGATATAACAGCATACTTAGGAAAAAGTCATAAGATAAATGTCACCTTACCTGAGTTACTAATCAAACAAATAGATGACAGGGTAAGTAAAAACTCGGCTTATAAAACTCGTTCAGGTTTTATAGCAAATGCTTGCTTAGTGGAACTGGGAAAATAGGTTTGTGTAAAAGTGAGTTGTAAGGACTACAACTCATGTTTGTTATGGAAAGCTCATAAGAGTTTTATAACAACGGGATTAAATCAATATTATTAGCGGCGGCATTGACCTTGTCACGTAAACTCATACTTTGCTTATTATAAAAGTCGAATTGAGCAATTTTAGGGATAGGTAAAAGTTGTTCTAGTGATGCGATATTTTCATTTAAAAACGGCATTTTTTGTTCACTGGCTGTGTTGGCTATCCAAGCAACACATTGTAAACCATCGGAAATTATAGCTTGATAAGTTAACAATGCATGGTTTAAACAGCCTAATTTCATATTCACCACTAAAATGACGTCTTGCTGAGTGCTTTGTGCAAAATCAGATAAGAAAATATGATTATTTATGCCTTTATCTTGGTTATTTAGGTAGATTGGCAAGCGCCAACCACCCGCACCTTCCGTTATATTTATTTCAGCTTTCAATGAGGTGACTTTTTCAAAACCCTGTGTTATTTCTTCAATAGATATTGTTCTACTTATGTTGAATGCAGCAATATGTGGAGCAATTGCTTCTTCAAGAGCTATCGGGTTAACATCTCTAATACTTTGATTGCAATTACTAAATTCACTCAGTAATTGAGCATCCTCATTTATTAAAAGGTCATCAACTTGCTGGCAACCTGCTGCAACAGGTTTATATACAGCCACGGTTTTACCACTATTAATCAGCGCTTGAGTAATCGCGCAAGCAACAAATGTTTTTCCTGCATCGGTATCAGTCGCCGTGATAAAAAAACTTTTCATCTTTATTTTTAAACCTTAAGAATAATTTAGTTATTTAACTTGGCAACAAGACCCGAATACAAACGATAAGTAGCTGGATATATACCGTTAGGCTCCAAAAAATCTTGATAATGTTCTGTCATCGCAAACCATTTATCTTTGCCTGACAAGCCACGGTTACGTTTTTCGGGTAAGTGATTAGCGCCTAGGCCTTTTAATTCACGCGCTAAATGAATCACATTTTCATATTCAAGCACTATATCTTGGCACTTGTGCTCTAATATATTTGAAGTAGGTGTATTGAAAAACTCACTTAATTCACTTTCGGCTTTAAAGTCTATTACATGTTGATCATCATCAACTTGTCGCCAGGATGATTTTAATTCATGTAAAGTACCATCAACTAAGGTTGTGAATATAATCAAACCACCCGGTTTTAATACGCGCAACATTTCTGCTATGGCCACATCTAATGGATCACACCATTGAATGACAAGGTTCGAATAAATCAAGTCAACACTTTCGTTTTGCAATGGTATTTTATGTACATCAGCTTCAAGCCAAGTAATGTCTTTGTTACGGCTTTCTTTCGCAAATCTAAGCATACCTTTTGATAAATCTAACCCGATAACTTGAGTATAAGAACTAGCTAATAAGTCGGTAAAAAAACCTGTTCCTGAGCCTAAATCTAAAACGGTTAGATCATTTTTATTGGGTAGCCATGGCATTAAGTGTTTACCAGAAAAACGTTGTAATCTGGCAGAAACATCATAAGATTTGCTGGCTGAGCCAAAGCTTTGTGCTATTTTTATTTTATTTTCTTGATACTGCACTGTTGGAGCCATTAAGACTATCCCTACCTTTATTTACAAAGTGCTTTATTTAAACAACTTGCTAGATGATTGATATCATTATAGTTATGATTAGCACATATGGTTACGCGTAACCTGGAGCTACCAAGGGCAACGGTTGGTGGGCGTATTGCGGTTAACCAAATACCTTGTTTTTTTAACTCCGCGCTGATATTAAGCGCTTTTTGTTCATCACCAATAATTATTGCATGAATTGAAGAGGCTGACGGTATTACTTCAATACTTGAATCAAGTAATTCAATAAATAAAGCGCTTAGTTCAGTAATTTTATCTCGTCGCCACTGATCTTGTTTTATTAGATCAATGCTTTTAATTGTCGCCCAAGCAAGTGCCGGAGAAATTGCCGTTGAGTAGATATAGTGCCGAGCAAAATTAATCAAATATTCATGTAAATTATCATCACATGCGATGAAAGCACCACTCGTGGCAATCGCTTTACCAAAAGTAGCCATGGTAATATTTGCTTGACCGCTACTAGTCAAAACACTAGCACTACCTTTACCTTGCTCACCAATTACGCCAATGCTATGTGCATCATCAACATAAAACCAAGCTTTATTTTTTTGGGCTATATTAGATAATTCAACAAGCTTCGCTTGATCACCATCCATGCTGAATACACCTTCAGAGGCAATTAACTTATTATTCGCATCAGAACTAGACAAAAACTGTTGTAATTGCTCAGTGTTATTATGTGCAAAGCGTTTTATTTTAGCCTTACTTGAAAAAGCGCCATCAAGCATAGAAGCATGAGAGAGTTTATCTAGAAAGAAATGAGGTCTATCTGCTCCCACTTCTTGTCCTAATGTCTGAAAAAGAGCTACATTTGCTGAAAAACCACTGGTAAAAATTAAACAACGTGGTTTATTTATCCATTGGCAAATTTTATCTTCCAATGCTTGATGCGCATAATGAAAACCTGTGACTAGACTTGATGCACTTGCACATAAACCAAAACGAGTTATGCCTTCTTGCATGGCTTTATTTATTTCAGCATGATTATTTAACCCTAGATAATCATTTGAAGAAAAATTTATATAGGGCTTCCCTTCAACAAGTATTTGAGTACCTTGTTGTTGAGTAAATTTTTCAGTAGCGGTTATACAAACTCGCTGTCTATAGCGAGCTTGCGATTTTTGCGCGGTTAATTGACCGGCAATAAAGTCAAATGCCATAAGAGTATAATTTCTTACTAACGTTTATTAATGGGCAGCGTCGTAAAACAGATCTTTATTTTGTTCATTGACTAAGGATGTTTGCAGTGCTTTGTCTTGGGAAACACTTTCATCAACGATAGTCTCGGTGTTAATACCTAGTTTTTTGAATAATTGGGTATCAGTATCAGTTTCTGGGTTTTCAGTCGTTAATAGTTTACAACCGTAAAAAATTGAATTTGCCCCAGCAAGAAAGCAAAGAGATTGCATTTGTTCATTCATTTCAGAACGTCCTGCGGATAAACGCACATGAGATTGTGGCATCATAATACGGGCCACGGCAATACAACGAATAAAATCAAAACTTTCTAAATCGTCAACATCTGCTAAAGGCGTGCCCTCAACTTTTACCAACATGTTAATCGGTACACTTTCGGGTTGTTTTGGCAGGTTTGCTAATTGAACTAATAGCGAGGCTCTATCAACAGACTTTTCGCCTAAACCAACAATACCACCACTACAAACTTTCATTCCCGCACTACGTACATGAGTTAATGTGTCTAATCTGTCTTGATAAGTACGTGTTGTTATTATTTGATTATAGTGTTCAGGTGATGTATCAAGGTTATGGTTATAATAATCTAAACCGGCACCTTGTAATTGCTCAGCTTGCTCTTCATCTAACATACCTAAAGTCATACATGACTCCATACCCAACGCTTTAACACCTTTGATCATATCAAGTACAATTGGCATATCACGTGCTTTTGGGTTACGCCAAGCGGCTCCCATACAAAAGCGAGTTGAACCCATCGCTTTAGCTTTTTCTGCTGCTTCTAATACTTTTTCTACTTCGAGTAAACGCTCTTTTTCTAAATCAGTTTTATTACGAGCACTTTGTGAACAATATTTACAATCTTCAGGGCAAGCACCTGTTTTAATTGATAACAATGTACTCACTTGAACTTCATTCGCATTAAAGTGTTGACGATGAACGGTTTGCGCTTGAAACATTAAATCATTAAAAGGTAAATCAAATAAGGCTTCTACCTCTTGAATAGTCCAATTATGACGAACTGATGAATTTTCATTTGTTGGTACGTTAACTGCGTTTTTTTCTACTGAAGCTAAAGACATAATACTCGTTTGCATCTATATAATTTAAAAGGTAGTCTAGCGATCATCATATTAATGTCAACAATAAAAACCCACCAAAGTTAACAAATGAACAAAAAACATACAAAAGATGCAGATTCAATAAAAATTAACAGCGAATTACTTAAATTTGATAAAGAACATATCTGGCACCCTTACACTTCAATGTCAGCACCCTTGCCTTCCTATTTGGTAGAAAGTGCTAATGGAGTTCATATAAACCTAGCCAGTGGTGAGTCCCTTATTGATGGAATGTCGTCCTGGTGGTCTGTATTACACGGTTATAACCACCCCAAGTTAAACGCAGCTTTGGTTGAACAGTCTACGAAAATGTCGCATGTTATGTTTGGCGGTTTAACTCACCCTAGTGCAATAACACTATGTGAAAAATTAATCGCCTTGACACCAGAAGGATTAGATAAAGTTTTTCTTTGTGACTCCGGCTCTGTTTCCGTAGAAGTAGCCATGAAAATGGCATTGCAATATTGGCACAGTAAAGCGCATCAAACTAATAAAAAATTAACGAAAACTAAATTACTTACCGTTAAAAATGGCTACCATGGTGATACTTTTGCGGCAATGTCTGTTTGCGATCCTGTTACAGGTATGCATCAAATTTTCGAACAAGTATTAATGCAAAACTATTTTGCTCCTCCACCGTCCATTAAGTTTGGTGAACAATGGAATAGTGAGGACACTAAAGAGCTAAGCCAACTTTTTGAAGAACATCATAATGAAATAGCTGCCTTTATTATTGAACCAATAGTACAAGGCACTGGTGGTATGCGATTCTACCATCCTGAATATTTAAAAACTTGTCGCCAATTATGTGATCAATATGATGTTTTGCTTATTGTTGATGAAATTGCCACAGGCTTTGGTCGTACGGGAAAGTTATTTGCTAGTGAATGGGCTGATATAAGCCCAGATATTATGTGCTTAGGAAAAACACTGACCGGTGGATACATGACACTCGCAGCAACACTTTGCACGAATGAAATTGCTAACATCATAAGTATAGGGGAAGCAGGATGTTTTATGCATGGGCCTACTTTTATGGGAAATGCCCTTGCCTGTGCTGTTGCCAACGCGAGCATAGATTTATTGATTGAAAACGACTGGCAAGCACAAGTAAAAGCAATAGAAGTAATATTAACAAAGCAGCTTTCACCGTTAGTTGAACATCACCGAGTACAAGATGTTCGTGTGCTAGGCAGTATCGGTGCAATAGAATGCAAACAAAGTGTCAATGTTGCCAATATCCAAAAACGCTTTGTTGAGTTAGGCGTTTGGATAAGACCTTTTGGCAAGCTGATTTATATTATTCCTCCACTGGTTATTAACGAAATTCAGCTTGGTATTTTAGCTAACGCAATAGCAACAGTACTAGATGACGGCACCTGTTTTTCATAAATTTTTCAATTTGCTTAGATAAAGTTCAGTATTTATAAATAATAGTAATATGATGAAACTTCCTATTCAGATAACTATTGAGAGCAAAGCAACCCTAGTGTACCTTAACTATACAAGATCATGATTGAACATTTTGCTAAGTCATAACGAATCAGGATGCAATGATAGTATTAAGAACCGGTATTTTAAATTGTATCACTACAATGTTGCTTATAACGTTATTCTCTTTTAATTCAAATGCCGTTGATATTGTTAAATTACAACTACAACAAATGTCTAAAAATAAAGCGGCCCATAACACTGAAGTCATTCGTCGGGCGTTAGAAATAACTGAACCTGAATTTGGCGCTTTCCGCCTAGATAAAATTAATACTACGATGAGCTCTGCCAGAATGCTGCAATCATTAATTGAAGGGAGTTTAATTAATACCGTTATCGTGCCAGAAAGTGACTTATGGGACAAACATACTATTTCAGTCAAAGTACCAGTAAGGCTTGGCTTACTTAGTTATCGTTTATTATTGGTAAACAAAAGTGATTTATCAAAATTTGAAAAGATAAATACCCTAGATGAATTAAAGGCTATACCTGTGGGTTTACACAAAGGCTGGGTGACAACAAAATTATTTAACTTAAACGCTTTTAACGTAATAGAAACAGGTCATTTTGAAGGTTTGTTTTTAATGTTGAATAGGTACAGGTTTGATTATATTCCTCGCGGTGTTTATGAAGTTTATGATGAACTGGCTTCACGACAAGATGTATTAAAAGATATAGTAGTAGAGCCAACAATAGCCTTATTTATTCCTACTATGTCTTATGTTAACGTTTCCCCAACAGATCCTAAAATAGCTAAGCGATTAGCATCTGGTTTACTCCAATTACAAAACAATGGTGAATTAAAAAAAATATTGCATAAATATTATGGCAACGACATCAAGCGAGCAAATTTAAAGAATAGAAAAGTATTTGAAATTAATCATCCAAATTTTAGCCCGCATGATAAATTGAATTATGAAATATTATTAGAAAATTTTAATAACTAACTTTAGTTAATGCTATTTCAATCGTATTAGTTGAAGATAATTTTTTAATTCACCTCAACTCGATTTAATTGTTTATCAAGCTAAAACGTTAAGCGTGTGATGTAAAATCACAGAAAGCCAAATGAGATTTATTATCAAGAGAAAATATAAATTGTAATGAGTATTATCGTTCTGCCTTCTACCTCTGTACTTCTCTATTAACATTGATGCATAACTACCTGCAGCACTAAACCATATAACGAGATATAAATATCCTGTTAACGGTGTTAACCAAAACTGTCTAATTTCAAGATCATGATAACGTACCACACCATAACTTTTCTCTGGCGCAGCATAAAACGACATTGCTATAGCAAATATAAACATTCCCCAGCTAACGACTGCTAATACTCGTGCAGAATAATACCAAAAATCGTTAGACATCCGCCGCTCTTTTAACTGTGTTTCTTGGGCTGAATTCATGCGCATCTATCCAGATATAGGTCTTTTTGACCTTGTAGAGTAACTTTTTACATTATTGTTAATTAATTTAGTAAGTTTTACTTGTTAAACATGAAAGTCACGGTAACATAACCACCTTAAAAAATTCAGTACATTCGATAAAATATAAGAGGTCATTACATGTCAGTTATAGCAATTACTGATGTATTAACGGGAAAATTCCCTGTTGATGAAACTATTACCGTACATGGTTGGATCAGAACTCGACGAGATTCAAAAGCCGGTATTTCTTTTTTAGCTATTCACGATGGCTCATGCTTTGATGCCATTCAAGCTATCGTACCTAATGATCTTAATAATTATCAAGAAGAGATTCTTAAATTAACTACAGGTTGTTCTGTTAAAATTACGGGCATATTGGTTGAATCTCCTGGTAAAGGACAATCTTTTGAAATTCAAGCTACCGCGGTTGAAGTATTAGGTTTTGTTGAAGACCCTGATACTTACCCTATGGCAGCAAAGCGTCACAGCATCGAATTTTTACGTGAGCAAGCGCATTTACGCGCTCGAACTAATATTGGCGGCGCAGTGACGCGTGTTCGTAACTGTTTAGCTCAAGCCATTCACCGCTTCTTACATTCAAAAGGATATTTTTGGATTAGCACTCCTCTTATCACAGGGAGTGATTGTGAAGGCGCAGGTGAGATGTTCCGCGTAAGTACTTTAGATATGGAAAACTTGCCTCTTAACGATCAAGGTAACGTTGATTACAAGCAAGATTTTTTCGGTAAAGAAACATTCCTAACAGTTTCGGGTCAACTAAATGTTGAAACTTACTGTAACGCGTTATCAAAAGTATACACTTTCGGCCCTACTTTCAGAGCAGAAAACTCTAATACTTCTCGTCACTTAGCGGAGTTCTGGATGGTTGAGCCTGAAATTGCTTTTGCAGATTTATCTGATGCCGCCGATTTAGCTGAAGAGATGCTTAAATATGTATTTAACGCGGTATTAGAAGAGCGTAGTGATGATATTGCTTTCTTCCAACAACGTGTTGATAAAACGGTTGTTGACCGTTTGAACTCTGTTATTAAAACAGACTTTGTACGTTTAGATTACACTGATGCTATTACCATTCTAGAAAATTGTGGTAAATCATTTGAGAACCCTGTTTCATGGGGTGTTGATTTAAACTCTGAGCACGAGCGTTACTTAGCTGAAGAACATTTTAATGGACCGGTAGTTTTACAAAATTATCCTAAAGACATTAAATCTTTCTATATGCGTTTAAATGATGACGGTAAAACGGTTGCTGCGATGGATATTTTAGCACCAGGCATCGGTGAGATTATCGGTGGAAGTCAACGTGAAGAACGTCTTGATGTGTTAGATAGTCGTTTAGCCGAAATGAATTTAGATCCTGCGGATTACAGTTGGTATCGTGATTTACGTCGTTACGGCACAGTACCTCACTCAGGTTTTGGTTTAGGTTTTGAACGTTTAGTCGCTTATGCTACAGGTATGCAGAACGTACGTGATGTGATCCCTTTCCCAAGAACGCCTAATAACGCAGATTTTTAATTAATCTTTATTATGCTGCATCCATTCCAACTGAATAATGGCTATCCAGTTGGAATGGATATTAAAAACTATAATTAATCATTTACCATTATTTCCAGTAACTCACCTTATTTTCAAAACATTTAGCCTTTTTCAAGACTTGCTCTTTGCAAGGTGTTCCTATATATAAAAACCCAACAATTTCATCGTGTTCTTTTACTGCAAGTCCTTGTTTAACTTTCTCGTTATAAGCTAAGCCTCCAGTTCTCCACATTGCCCCATAACCCAGTGCAACTGCTGCCATTTGCATGGCATGAGTACCGCAACCTGCGGTAATTAATTGTTCTTGGGTTGGTACTTTTTCATGCTGTACAAATTCAGTACTTACAACAATAATCATAGGTGCTCTAAAAGGCATTTTGGCTATTTTAGTTAAATTAGCGCTTTTACTGTCGCTGCTTTTTACCAGCAAATCACTTAACCTCTGTAAACCATCACCTGTCACTACAGTATAGTGCCATGGTTGAAGACAAGCATGATCAGGAACTCGCATTCCTGCAGCTAAAATTTTATCTAAATCTTGGCGTGTCGGCGCAGGTGCAGTTAATAAAGGCGTTGATTGTCGTTGTAAGAGTAAATCGATATTGGTCATAGTGTTTGTTTATGCAAAATATAAATAACAGTAGTGTATAACTAACTGAGCCATGGCGCACTTAAATAAATAGCCTAAATAAATTGATTTTAGCTTGACTTAACTTGATGCTAACAGCAATATGATTACTCATTTATTTAGATAAATATAAACAAATTAACTCAAAATAAAATAGATACTTATGAAAAACGCTTTCATTTTAAACCATAAATTAGTGCTCAATAGACACTTCACTCTAGCAACTTTATGTTGGAAGAGTCTAGTCATTCGACTGTGCCCTTTTTATGCGGAGCGTTCAAGTTAGTAAGATAAATAACTAACTTAATATTATATTTAAGCCGCAGAATTTATTTTTTGCGGCTTTTTTATGTGCCAAAAGATCTGTCTCTAAATTCTGCAACCAATAAGAAAGTATAAGGGGTATCAAAGTGAAAATACCGGTTGCCTATTTAGCAGTATTATTAATTTGGTCTACCACACCACTGGGTATTGTGTGGAGTAGTGAAACAATAAATCCAACAATGGCTGTGTTACTGCGTATGGTCATTGCGGTAATACTTGGAAGCTTAATCATTTTTATAAGTAAGATCGACCTACCTTGGCATAAAGAGGCTATTCGTTTATATAGTTTCTCAGCACTAGGTATTTTTGGGGGGATGTCATTTTCTTATTTAGCGGCAGGTTATTTGTCCTCTGGTATTTTGTCGCTTGCTTTTGGCTTAGCCCCTGCTTTTTCAGCCATACTTGCTAGAAGAATACTGGCAGAGCCAAAGATATCAATGGTTCGTAAGCTATCTATGTTGCTATCTTTTATAGGCTTAGCATTAGTTTGCGCGGATAATTTTTCACTTAAAGGTGACAGAATCTACGGGTTGATTTTTATATTAATAGCAGTGTTTCTATTTAGTTTGAGTGGAGTGTTAGTAAAAAGCATCTCATTGGCTATCCATCCGTTGTCTACAACGGTGGGTGCTTTAATAGTTTCATTACCTTTATTTATCGTAAACTGGTTATTGATTGATGGCAGTTTAGATTTTAGTAATTGGCAGTTGAAATCAATATGGGCAACGATTTATTTAGGTGTATTTGGTTCATTAATCGGTTTCTTTGCCTATTTCTTTGTTCTACAAAAACTTACGGCAAGTACCGTTGCACTAATTACATTAATGACTCCTGTTATTGCCTTATCATTAGGCGTTGTATTTAACGGTGAAGTTATTACTGACAAAATATTGTTAGGTGCTTTTCTTGTTATTTTTGGTTTAGCTATTTATCACTGGGGGGAATTATTAGTCAACAAACTGAAAATAAGAAGTAACAAAAGACAATCGCTATAACATTAATTAACCATTAAGCAGGCTAGTTTACTAACCTGCTTTAGTTTAGTTAATTCGATGTATTGTTATTAGGTAATAATTGCTTTGCTACGTAATAATCAAAACTTGTGTATCTACCGGCGCCTATAAAGAATAGTGCAAGTAACATGATAAAATAGGTTGCTGAGAATTCGATACCATTGTTGAGAACTACAATATTACCTTTTTCGTATAACCAATCCGTATTACCATTTTCTTCCAGTATTTCACGCATCTTTCCTAAACGTTCGCTCGTTTGTCTACTATTTTCTAAACTAGCTTCTGCTTGATCAATACCAATCCAAGTCATGACCTTAGCAGCACTAATATCTGGATTAGTGGGTGTAATAGCAAACCAACCGTTAGGTGCATGCACTGTAGTCGCGGCTACTATCATGGTAAACATTAACGGGATAGAGATTAGCCTTGTCAATGCACCAATTAGTAATAACCACCCACCAAAAAATTCAACGAGTATCACTAGGTTTGCCAATAAAGCAGGAAATGGTAAGCCTAAGCCCCATTCAGAATTACCAAACCAAGCAATAATATTAGGATCGGCCATAAAAGATGCAATACCTGACACTTCATCGTTAAGCAATTGAGTTTTGCTAAATCCAGCCATGATAAAAATGGGGGCAAGGTATAAGCGTAACAATAAGGCCGGGACCCCATCAAAATTAGAGAGTTTGTTTAAAAATTTGTTGTACAGAGATAGCAATAAAGACATTGTGGTTGTTCTCAATTAAATTTCATTTAAGGTTCTAAAGTATAAGAACTTTTAAATACGAAAATCATTTCATTAACCTTATTAAAATCATAAAAAAGTTTAATTAAAAATATACTGTGGTAGCAATTTAAAGACTTATTTATTTACAATCTACTACTTAAATTCAAACCGGTTTAGGTTAAGATTATAATAACCATTAAGATAGTATTTATAGATGATATTTATGAGTAAATTAGTAAACCTTTTTAAACGTATTGCATTAGGCCTTTGGCGTATATTTACCCTAACCCGCTCAGTTGTTTTAAACGTAATTTTCATTGTGTTTTTTGTAGGTTTTATCACTATGTTAAATAGTGACTCTGAACAAGTTGTTGTACCCAATGAAACGGCTCTCATTTTAAATCTCGTGGGTGATCTGGTTGAGCAAAAACGTGAAGTAAATCCTATGGATGCTTTTCTACTCGAAGCCTTAGACGAAAAAGACGATAAACCTGAAGTATTATTGGCGGATGTATTAGACGTCATTGCTAAAGCCAAAAATGATGATCGGGTACAATTATTAGTTTTACAGCTGCAAGGATTAAAGTCGGCTGGTTTAACTAAGCTGCAGGACATTGGCGCAGCGTTGATAGATTTTAAACATTCCGGTAAAAAAATTATAGCTTTAGGTGACCATTTTTCACAAGATCAATATTACCTTGTCAGCCATGCTGATGATATATGGCTGAACCCACAAGGATTTATGTTACTTGATGGGTATGGCCGATATAAAATGTACTTCAAGTCAGCATTAGATAAACTTGCAATTAACCAACATATTTTTCGCGTAGGTAGCTTTAAATCTGCAGTTGAGCCTTTTTTACGTGATGATATGTCTGAAAAAGCAAAAGAAGCTAATGCGTTATGGTTAAATGATTTATGGCAACAATATAAAGAAGATGTTGCTAAACAACGTGGTTTTACTACTGAAAACTTTGACGATAGTATGACTAACTTACTAAGTAAATTCACCCTAGCCAATAGCAACTTTGCTATTTACGCACTGGAAAACAACTGGGTTGACCAAATAAAAACCCGCGACCAAATGCGTAATGATTTAATTGACATGGTTGGTACTAATAAAAAAGGTGATAATTTTAACCAAATTAATTTTAAAGATTACTTAGCGTCGACTACTTCTATTATGCCTGTTCATAGTAAATCAGAAAATAAAGTCGCAGTTATTATTGCCAAAGGAACTATATTAAATGGTACACAAAAACCCGGCACTGTCGGGGGCGACTCTACGGCAAAATTATTACGTAAAGCCCGCACTAACGATAAAGTTAAAGCCGTGGTGTTACGGGTTGATAGCCCCGGGGGTAGTGCTTTTGCTTCAGAAATCATACGTCAGGAAGTTGAATTATTAAAAGCAGCTGGAAAACCTGTTATTGCTTCTATGGGAACCTATGCAGCTTCGGGTGGTTATTGGATATCTGCACCAGCAGACAAAATATATGCCTCGCCATCGACCATTACAGGCTCAATTGGTATTTTTGGAATGATGATGACCTTTGAAGACTCATTAAGTAAACTTGGTATTCATACTGATGGCGTGGGCACTACAGATATATCAGGATTTGGCCCTACTCAACCGTTAACTGAAGGTATGTCTCAGTTGTTCCAACTAAGAATTAATAAAGGCTATCAAGATTTTATCTCGTTGGTTGCGACAAATCGGAATATGACCTTAACGCAAGTTGATGCGGTTGCTCAAGGTAGAGTATGGTCTGGTAAAAAAGCACAAGAACTCGGTTTGGTTGATGAACTTGGTAATTTAACCGATGCGATAGTGGCTGCAGCAGATTTAGCTAAGCTTGATCAATATGATACGTTATTGATTGAGAAAGAATCATCTTCACGTAATAAGTTTATACAAAAATTGATTGGGCAAACAAAATCTATTGTTAGTACTGGTTTCGGTTTCTTAGATAATACTTCAACCAATAAAATAACTCCCTTAACAAGCACATTTGATAAACCTATGACTCAGTTTATCAATGCATTGGAAGGAGAACTAATGAAAATGAATCAGTTCAATGATCCACAAGGTATATACACATTATGCCTAGCTTGTAGTGCCGAATAAAAATGCACATACCTAACAATATAAGTATGGCTGTTTGATGAAAAAGGTATCTAGGTAACCTTTACTGGTGCTAATGTTGTGAATTTATGAAATCACAATTCACAACGTTAGTCCCCGTCTGTGTCGTTTATTTATATCTGGGCATGAGTTGTAAAGCGATAGAGAATTGACTAACGCAGAAATATGTTGTTAAAGGTTAATAAAACCTTCTAGCCATTTGGAAAAAGAATTAGCTTCTTGTTTAACACTTTGGCTTCCTTGATCAAAAAACCATACAGGGATGTCCCTTTGTTGGCTTGCACCGTTGGTAAGCTTGAAACAAAACATATTTCCTTTGCAATCAGAAGCAAACACAACATAACCTTTTGGCATTCCGGTCATTTCATATAGTTTGGTCAACGAAAAAACATCATCTAGGCTTAAAAAGTCCTGCACGGCTGAAACCTCAGCATTTAGATCACAAATTTTAGTTAATACGTTTGGAGAGTGAGGCAAGCCGTAAGTAGATAATAAATATTTATATGAATCTGGTAATAATGAATTTAATTTACCTTCTAATTCTGAAATATCTCCTGTGCTTATCGGAACCATGGCATTCTTACTGTCCCAGTTTGTTACAAATTGATCGATATTATCCAATAAAAGTTTCCTCCAAGAGCTTATCTACATTGAGCGATATTTATAAAGCGTATAGAGCAAGGTAAAAATAGACTATCCCCTAATAGCTTTATTAAGTTAGTTTATGGATAACTTAGCCAATATCACTATTAATTTCGTACGTTACAACACAATACCGTACACGTTTAATTCACTACAATAAAGCACTGATTGAGAGCCAACTAAACAAATATACTTTACACAAACATTACAAAGAGTTTCACTAATTAAATATCAATATTGTTAAAATTTTCATCAGGTTAATAACTAGGCTTCTTTGATCAAAAACTCGATAACTTCTTTCATATCAAGATCAAAATCACTGGCTTTAACCCCTTTATCTCGGAGGTATCACCGCATCACTCTTAATATGATTCGCAGCAGTCAATTTGAGTTTGTTTTTTTGCTGTTAAATTTCAAGTACGTAATGGCCAACAATAAGTTCAGAGACTTTTTTTCGATCATCATGAAGTTATCCGTTAAATTAGATTAGGGGATGTTGATACTTAGAAATTATTTTATTTAAAAGTGCTACTTAATTTTTCGATATCTTCAGCACTTTTGTTTACGGCAATACCATAATTATTGACTTGATTGGCAAGGGTTGCATTTTGTTTTGAAATATCATCAATAACATATACACTTTGCGTTATTTGATTAGCAACAACACTCTGCTCTTCAGCTGCGGTGGCAATTTGAGCAGTCATATCACTTACATCATCAATATTATTAACAATCACATTCATCGTATTCTTTATTTGAGAACTGTCAGCTGAGCAATCTTCGGCGTTTGCTTTATTTACCAGCATTACCTGACTCCATTCTTTCAACGTGTTTTGTAATTGAATAACCGAGGATTGAATATGAACAGTGGCATCTTGAGTTCTACTGGCTAAAGTTCTGACCTCATCGGCGACGACAGCAAAACCTCTACCCTGCTCACCTGCTCTTGCGGCTTCAATTGCTGCGTTTAAAGCCAATAAGTTAGTTTGGTCAGCAATACCTTGAATTTCTGACATTATTGTTGATATTTTAGTTACATCGGTTAGCAGCTCCAACGCATTGTTGGCCGCTTTATCAACGTCATTTGCTAAGCCATTAATTTTCATTTGACTCATTTCAATAACTTGAATATTACTCTGACATTCATTTTGTACAACTAGCACTTTATCGTGGGTTTGATTTGTATGTGAACTGACCTCATCAATTGTTGTGCTCATTTCTGTTATAGCCGTTGCTAATTGAGATAAATGGGCCGCTTCTTCTTCAATTCCCTTTAACATATCTGAGGAAGAGTTTTCGAGTTCGGAAGCTACATCAACCAACTTACGACCTGAATCACTACTTCTACCAAGAATGGTTCTTATTCTGGCTTTAAGCAACTCTATAGGGTAAGAAATTATACTTAATGGCCCAGTCCCTGAAAAAATCATACGTGATGGGCTATCTAATAATGCTTTAGTTTTGGCAACATATTTGGGAAAAGAAAATAACTCTTGTAAGAATATTAATGAGAGTAAACAAATGCAGAGGAGAAATACGACAGATGACATTATTGATTCGGTTAGGAACCAATTAACAGCAATAGCTATAGTAGTACAAACCATCGCTATTAATCTTTTTAAGTTAATATTTAACTGGAAATCAGAAATAGATTTTTTATTATTTAATGCATCATAAAGCTTTTGAGCTTTTAGTTTGTGATTATCGCTTGGGCAGGTTCTTACTGATTGATAACCTACTACTTTATCATTTTCAAAAATCGGTGTTACATAGGCATCAACCCAATAATAATCACCATTTTTACAACGATTTTTAACCATTCCTCGCCATGATTTTTCTTGTTGAATTTTACTCCACAAATCAGCAAAAGCAGCTTTTGGCATTGTAGGGTGTCGGACTATATTGTGATTTTGTCCAACAAGTTCTTCGAGGGAGTAACCTGCTATTTCGCAGAACTCTTGATTAGCATAAGTAATTCTTCCCTGAAGATCGGTAATAGATACTAACTGTTCAGATGGTAAAAATTTTTTCTCACTTCCGGAATCAACACTCATAACATTCCTTGCTATTATTATCACTTATTGATTTATTAATAATAAAGTAATTAATATCAATCAGCAATAAACCTCTAATATAAACATATTCAATTGTAGAGTTTATACTCTACAATTGTGAAGTAGTATAGTAAATAGTCGTTATATTCTGTATTGATTAGAGCTCCTATGTGTCAGAGGCACAGATTAACAAAGCCTATCAGCCCATTTTCCATTGTTAACTTTTATACACTCTTCTTCAGTATCATAAGCTATATGATTATTTATATTTTTAATAATTACGTTAATACATGAAAGCTTTTTACAAATTAACCCTTCCAGATCATGGCAATTACTACTGTTTAAAAAGCGAGTAAGATTAACATTAGTATCAAATACACAAACTATCTTTAAGCTTCGAGGAAAGTCACTATAGTTAACTACATGAGTTAACCATTCAAAACCAGTAAATTCCTTTAATGCTGACTCACAAACATCGGTTAATGCTACTCTCAGGTTATTTTCAATTTTTTTATCAGATTTACGCATAATTAAAATATCTCCTATCCCCCTGCCAAAGGGTCCCATTCGTTACTAAATTCTTTAACTATTATAATTTTCACTGTACTCATAACTAGGTTATATTTAACCGCTTTTATCGATGTTATAATACATTTTTGTATTCATTAACTATAAGTCAGACAACGATGAAAGATTGTAATCAATGCGGTAAATGTTGTATCAAATATGGTGCTAGTGATCTTTCAGTAACAAAAGAAGAAATTGATTTATGGGAGATATT
>JAWUXK010000029.1:0-31922 GCA_034111385.1 Colwellia sp.
CCGCTATCAACATTACTCGTTATTTCTGTTCTCACCGGAACAAAATCAGCAACTGCGCCTGTTGTAATATGATCATGCACATAATCATACGATCGAGTCGAACCCGCATGATTGTTAAAGGTGACGCATGGCGAAATAATATCAATAAAAGCAAAACCTTTATGACTCATTGCCGCTTTAATGAGTGGTACTAGCTGTTGTTTATCCCCAGAAAAACTTCGAGCAACAAAACTTGCACCTAATTGTAAAGCCATCACACATAAATCAATATCTGTAAATAAGCTTAAATCTCCGGCTTTATTTTTAACACCTTTATCGGCAGTGGCGGCTAATTGACCTTTGGTTAAACCATAAACCCCATTATTGGCGACCATGTAAACCATATTGAGCTGTCTTCGCACTACGTGAGCAAATTGTCCGAAACCAATAGAGGCACTATCTCCATCACCTGACATGGCTAAATAGAGTAATTCTTGGTTCGCTAAATTAGCCCCCGTTGTAACTGACGGCATACGACCATGTACTGAATTAAAGCCATGTGCTTTATTAAGAAAATAATTAGGCGCTTTCGAAGAACAACCTATGCCGGACATTTTAGCCACTTTGTGAGGCTCAATTGATAATTCATGGCACGCCTGTATGATTGCCGCGGTCATAGAGTCATGTCCACAACCTGCACAAAGGGTTGAAAGTGCTCCTTCATAATCTCGGTAAGTTAACCCTAAATCATTAACAGGAAGACGCGGATGGCGAAAAGTCGATTTAATAAAACTCATACCCTATTCCTTGAAACTATTTCTATTGACTAAAACTCTAAATCCTCGAAAAATAATTACTCACGAGGATGACAAGCACAATTTAACCTACTTTTTTATTCAATTGGGGTGATGCCAGCTTGGCTAAAATATTCTGAACAATAAAGTTACTTGTTATTGGCAAACCATCAACATTTAAAATACTGGTGAGTTTATTGGGATCAATTTGTAGCTCATTCACCAGTAAACTTTTCATTTGAGCATCTCTATTTTGCTCAATCACAAATACTTGCCCATTATTAAGAGAATGTTCATCAATAAACTGTTCAATACTTTGATGAAAAGGGAAAGCTTTTATTCGCAAAGTATTAGTAGTTAACCCCTGCTCATGCAATTGATCAATCGTTTCCACAATGGAATGACTACTGGTACCAAAATAGACCAGTGCGATGGGGGATTTTTTCTTGCCTTCTTGTATTTCTGGCTCAGGTAGGAAATTGATAGCTGAATAAAACTTTTTCGTTAAACGTTCCATATTATCGACATAATCGGCTGATTTTTCGGTATAGCCTGCGAAATGATTACGTGAGGTACCTCGATTAAAGAAAGCACCTTTATCTGGGTGAGTTCCGGGTAATGTGCGGTAACAAATACCATCATCATCGACATCTAAATAGCGACCAAAAATATCTACTTCATCCAGTTGTTCCGCGGTTAATACTTTACCCTTGTCGTAGTGCTTATCATCTTGCCAAGAAAACGTTTCTGATAAGTGTTCATTCATGCCCAAATCCAAATCACTCATTATGATGACCGGTGTTTGTAACTGATCAGCGATATCAAATGCTTGCGCACTAAAATCAAAACACTCACTTGGACTTTCGGGAAATAACAAAATTTGCTTAGTATCTCCGTGAGACGCATAAGCACAAGCCAAAATATCAGATTGCTGGGTACGTGTTGGCATACCCGTAGATGGACCAGCGCGTTGAACATTCACCAATACCATTGGAATTTCAGTAAAGTAAGCAAGCCCTAAAAATTCGGTCATTAATGACACTCCTGGCCCAGACGTAGCAGTAAATGCTCTAGCACCATTCCAACCAGCCCCAATGGCAACCCCTATTGCCGCTAATTCATCTTCTACTTGTACAATGGCATAATTTTTTTTACCACTTGCGGGATCAATCCTTAAACGTTGGCAATAACTAGCAAATTTCTCTATAACCGAGGTAGAAGGTGTAATAGGATACCAGCCAACCACTGTTGCTCCACCGTAAACAGCCCCAAGACCAACGGCTGTATTGCCATCAACCAAAATACGATTGTTAATTAAATCACGGCTTTCCACATGGGTGGTTAATGGGCAGATAAAATGTTTACTGGCATATTGATATCCGAGCTCTAAGGCATAAATATTAGGGGTTATCAGCTTTTCTTTGCCCTTAAATTGATCACGAACCAAACCTTTTAGTAAAGTGAAGTCCATGTTTAATAGTGCCGCTAATGCGCCTACATAAATAACATTTTTGAAAAGTTGCCTTTGCCTTGGATCACTATACTCTTTAAGACAAATATTCGATATTGGCATACCTAAATAATTAATATCGGCTCGAATTTGGCTATCTAATAAAGCTCTACTTGAATCATAAAGTATGTAACCATTAGTTTTTACGGTATTAATATCATCATTTAAGCTTTGAGCATTCATGGCAACAACCATTTCGGCTTTACCACCTCGCCGACCTAAATAATTTTTCTCTGAAATTCTAACTTCGTACCAAGTTGGCATACCTTGAATATTTGACGGAAAAATATTTTTAGCGCTTACCGGAATACCCATACGTATAATAGCTTTTGCAAACATATTATTAGCACTAGCAGATCCGGTTCCATTGGTATTAGCAAAACGCACCACAAATTCATTTATACACTGCTCTGCTGAGCTTTTTTCATCGGTAATGGTTAGATTATCAGTCATAAATTCTTACCTTGCTTCATGTAACGTTATTTTATCGTGGCGTTTATATTGTTGATTAATAACTTTTTCATATCCCAAGCACCAGTTGGGCAACGCTCTGCACACAAACCACAATGTAAACAAACATCTTCGTCTTTAATCATAAGGTGACCCGTTTTTAATGGCGCCGATACCAGTAGGTTTTGTTCGTCATTTAACTCCGGCACTCTAAACTGCTGTACTATTTGGTCATCATCACTTTTTTCTTCAACAAAATTAATACAATCCATTGGGCAAACATCTTCACACGCTGAGCATTCAATACAGGTGCTTTCTGTAAATACCGTGTGTACATCACAATTCAAGCAACGGCTAGCTTCTGCTAACGCAAGTTGTTCATCAAAGCCCAATTCAACTTCTGTGGTTAATGTTTTAACGGCTTCATCCCATGCGATATGTGGTACTAGATTTCGTTCTTGGTGATCAATGCCACTTTGGTAACTCCATTCATGAATACCCATTTTTTGGCTTATAAGATTGAAACTGCTATCAGACCTGTCCTCAATGGGATCAGCATCTTGACAAAATAAATCAATAGAAATAGCCACTTGATGACCATTAGCCACTGCCGAGATAATGTTTTTTGGGCCAAAGGCGGCATCGCCCCCAAAGAATACCCTTGGTAAAGTAGACTGCAGCGATTCACTATTAACTTTTGGCCTATCCCATTGATTAAAAACAATACCAATATCTCGCTCAATCCATTCAAAGGCGGTATCTTGCCCTACCGCAACTAACACTTGATCACATTCAACAAGTAAGGTTTCACCTGTTGATTGCAGAGAACGATTACCCGCTTTGTCATAAACCGATTCTACTTGTTCGAACAGCACGGCAACTAGCTTTCCCTGCTCAACTTTATATTCCAAGGGGTTGTAATTAGGCATAATAGAAATGCCTTCAGCCGCTGCATCTTCTTTTTCCCAAGAGGACGCTTTCATTGCCTCAAAACTAGAGCGCACTAATACTGTTACTTCTTCTGCCCCTAATCGTTTTGCTGTTCGACAACAATCCATAGCAGTATTACCGCCACCCAGCACAACAACTTTCATAGGTGCGGGCGTATCTTCATCGTATTTTAAATGTTCAAAAGAAACTTTGGCTAACCAATTGATGCCCGTATCAATTTGAGAGAACTCATCCTTGTTTTCAAGCTGATCATGACCAGGAATTTTCAACCATCGGCCATTGGGAGCACCTGTACCAACAAAAATGGCATCAAAGTTAGCCTGTAATAATTTATCTAACGAAGTTATTTCTTCCCCAAAATGACACTCAAGTCCCATATTAATAATGTAATTTAGCTCTTCATCTAGCACGGTCTCAGGTAAACGAAAAGCCGGTATTTGACTACGCATCATACCGCCAGCTTTGGCATCTCGCTCAAACATAACCACATCATAACCCAATGGTAATAAGTCTCTAGCAACAGTCATGGAAGCAGGTCCTGCTCCGATAAGAGCAATCCGTTTACCATTTTTTTTTCGAGGGATTTTCGGCAAAAATGCGGTGATATCTTCTTTGTTATCGGCAGCAACACGTTTTAAACGACAAATAGCAACGGGCGTTTCTTCAACTCGACCTCGACGACAAGCGGGTTCACAAGGACGGTCACATACCCGACCCAAAACTCCAGGAAAAACATTTGATTCCCAATTAAGCAGATAAGCATCGGTATAGCGTTTTTCCGCAATCAAACGGATATATTCGGGAACAGGGGTATGAGCAGGACACGCTTGCTGGCAGTCAACTACCTTAAGAAAATGTTGGTAATTATCGGTATCAGTTTTCTTCAAAGTTAGCTCCTTAAAACATTAACCCTCGAGATAGAAATGGGAAAATGTAAGTACTTATTCGAACAATTTACTGTTTTTTTGATTATTATATTACTTAGCTTATATTATAAAAAATAAATTTTATTTAATACCTTAGTATCAGGTGAGACAAGAGTTAAAGCAATAAACTTTGTTCAATTGGATAATATCCATCGGTGGCATTTATCAATGAATTAGCCGTTAATTTTAGAACACTATAAACAACTGTATTGACCTTATATTCGGCTTTAATGTGGTTCAGTAGCATATCAAAATCACCATCGCCAGAAAGTAGTACAATGGTATCAATATCTGGTCTTGCCGCTGCAGTCATAATATCAATAGTAATACCGACGTCCCAATCACCTTTCGCTGAACCATCACTACGCTGAATATAAGGTTTTAGCTTAACCTCAAAGCCAATGTGTTTAAGCGCCTTTTGAAACTTATGTTGTTGATCATCACTACGCGCTACAGCATAAGCCGTTGCCTGTACAATATCCCCCTTGGCCAGTAACTCTTGCCACAGCAAACGATAATTGAACTGACGTTGATAAACGTCTCTCGTAGTGTAATAAATATTTTGCACATCAACAAAAACAGCAACTTTTTGTAACAAAACAACTTCCTTGGTCTGATTTACGTTATTTATCTGGCATTTACCCGACTTTTGTCTAATAAAACAACAAAATGATTGTTTTTACTCTTGTCACCTACAAATGATGAAGTTAAAGTAATGGGCATTATAATAAAAATTAAGAATACAGGACCAAAGTATGTCTTTTGAAGATGACTATCAAGTAACTTCTAAATTCAGTGAGCATGCCCATGACTTCCTTTCAAGTCATTTAATTGCTCCCACACCCGTGAATTATTCAGTAGTATACCTTTATATTAGCAATGAAAACGAAATGTTAACGGCCGCTATAGATAAAAAATTACAGCAAGGTAAATTAATTACCGCTGATTTTATGGCCGATTTATTCAAACGTTATGTCTCCTTCACGCAACAAATTGAAAATACTGTATTAGCCCCATTTGAAGAAACATTAACTAAAACACTTGCGCAAATCAGTAAACAAGTGAGCAACGAAGATAAAGTGGTCAGTAACTTACAAAAGTTAGATAAGATTTTAGCTCAGTCAAAAAACACTTCGTCTATGGAAAATATTATTAGTTTTCTTTATAACACGATAAATAACACTAAAACCCAACATGAGTCGCTGTCTGAAAAATTAACGGCAACACAGCAAGAGATGAACCAACTAAAAGAAAAACTTGCTTCAGCTAGACAAGAAGCTTTAGTTGACTCGTTAACTGGTTTACTTAATCGTCGTGGCTGCGATGAAAAATTAAAATTCTTGGATCACAGCGATACTCACTCTTCTTTAGCGATTGATATCGATCACTTTAAAAAAGTTAATGACACCTTTGGCCACTTTATTGGTGATAAAGTTATTCAACGTATCGCCAAAACGATTCAAAGTCATATTGGTGAAGAAGATATTGCCGTGCGATTCGGTGGCGAAGAGTTTGTGGTGGTTATGGCTAAGACACCAGTAAATGAGGCAATAAATATTGCTGAAAAAATTCGTATTTCGGTCTCTAAAATGAAATTAAAGCAAAAAGGTACGGGTGCTTACTTACCCCCTATTTCAGTTTCTATAGGGATTGCCCAAAATGATAAAACTTCAGAATGGACGACCTTGTTTGAACAAGCAGATAATGCGCTTTACCAAGCTAAAAACTCCGGGCGTAACCGCTGTATTTGTGCATAGTAAAAGTACTAGCTCATAATTCACTTCCGTGTTCTGAAACTCGTATCTTGAAGTAGTTTAACTATAAATGCTAAACTCCTTCTCTTGAGCCTGCCAACAATTAATTTTGCGATGATAATGTCTATATTGCGTTCCTTTTTTTATTTATTATTAAAACTGCCTTTGCGTTTATTGGTTCGTAGCAAAATAGTCCAAGACGCCCAAGCATCCGTTGAAACACAAAGTCGCCCCATTTTTTACGTGGTAAGCCACCAATCCTCCAGTGACTTATTAGTGCTCCAAGCCGCCTGTAAAAAACAAAATTTACCTGATCCGCTAAGCAAAATAGAAATAAATGGCAAACTTTTTAACCGTACCTTATGTCTAGAAAAACCTAAATTAGTCATTTCATGCTTTAAAACAAAAGAAACCACTGCAATAAACCAAGGCCTAAAAATTCTTAATGAGCACCAAATTAATAAAGAGCTTGATGCGCAATTAATACCGGTAAATCTAATTTGGGGTAGAGTACCAACCCAAGAAAACAATAATGCTAATGTTTCTTCATTACTAGCGGAACAAACATCCCCTACTTGGCTTCGAAAAATTTTTATAGTTCTTTTTCTGGGACGCGACAACTTAGTACGATACAGCGAACCTCTCTCTTTAAGAGATATGTCAGACAATCATGGCAACAATGAAGCAACAGCACATAAATTACTGCGCGTTGCGCGTTTTCACTTTCACAAACAAAATATTGCTGCAAAGGGGCCACGCCTCATTCATCGTCAACAAATGTTCACGGCTTTATTTGCTAACCCTTCGGTAATGCGCATCATCGAGGACGAAGCCAAAAGTAAAAACCTCAGTCCCGAGCAAGTAAAAAAACAAGCACAAAAAATAATGGAAGAAATAGCTGGCGATTACAGCGTTTCATTAGTGCGCTTAGGTGAGCGTATTTTACGCTGGCTGTGGGCACGTCTGTATAGCGATATAAAAGTCAATAATTCTCAAGTATTACGTGAGCTCGCACAAGACGGGCACGAAATAATTTACGTTCCGTGTCATAGAAGCCACATGGATTATTTATTACTTTCCTATGTTATTTTGCAAGAAGGTTTAGTTATGCCGCGAATCGCTGCCGGCATTAACTTAAACTTTTGGCCTGCTGGGCCAATATTTAGAAAAGGTGGAGCCTTTTTCATTCGCCGTAGTTTTGCCGGTAATCGTTTATATTCAACCATTTTCCGTGAATATCTAGGATTATTATTTGAACGTGGTTACTCGGTAAAATACTACACTGAAGGGGGGCGCAGTCGAACAGGTCGATTATTAAGTCCTAAAACTGGCATGCTTGCCATGAGTATTCAAAGTTTACTACGCGGTATCGATCGCCCATTAACCTTAGTACCCGTGTATTTAGGTTACGAACATGTCATGGAAGTTGGTACCTACCACAAAGAATTGAGTGGCAGTGAAAAGAAAAAAGAGTCGATGTTTGGCGTCCTTAAAGCCATTAAAAGTTTACGTAACTATGGCAATGGCTATGTTAATTTTGGTGACCCCATTAATATTAATGACTATTTAAGTGAACAAGTGCCCGATTGGAAAGATTCAATTAATCCGATTAACCTACAAAAACCAAACTGGCTAACGCCAACGGTTAATGATATGGCCAATCAATTAATGAATCGTATTAATCAATGTGCGGCGTTGAACGGCGTAGCATTAGTGTCACTTATTTTACATGGCTGTAAAAACAAAGCCCTTGCTAAAGCTGATTTAGAAAAACAATTAGATTTTGCGCTAAACATTCAGCGCCAAGTGCCTTTTAGCCAACAACTCACGATACCAGAAGAAAGCGGCAGCGAATTATTAACACATGTTATTTCACTTAATAAAGTAACAATATCAACAGATAGCTTTGGTACTATCATCTCACTAGATAGCTCTGCTAGTTTAGAGATGCTCTATTATAGGAACAATATTTTACATACCTACGGCTTAATTTCGTTAGTATGCAAGTTATTAACTCATAATAGTAAAATAGGCCAACAACAGCTCATTGAGCAAACTGTAAATATACTCGCCACATTAAAAGACGATCTGTTTTTGTGGCAAACACCTGATGAAATGACCAAACAAGTCAAACAAGTATTAGCCTATTTAGAACAATCAGGCATTGCTAAACACACTAAGGCTGAATTCTGGTCATTGACTGACGACACAGAGCAACTTAGTTATATCCACCATATGGCTGAATGTATGGATGAGAGCTTACAAAGGCTAGCTATAATTACTTCATTGGTTACACGATTAGCACCACTCACTAGACGAGATTTAGAGCAAAAAGTTGTTGCAATAGCTAAACGATTAGCCGTATTAAATAACATCACCGCTCCAGAGTTTATCGATAAAAAAGCACAAGCTACCTTAATAAACACTATGCGAGAACAAGGTTATATCGAACTCAATGAAGATGGCTTACTAATAACAACTGAAACGATGACGCAGCTTAAAACCTCGGTAACCAACTTAGTTGCGATTGAAGTATTACAAAGTATCGCGCGCTCATAAGCTAGGCAAGCTTATTTAACGCTCTGTCTAGCGTGAGATTAACATATTTATCATTCCAAATTAAAAGCATCAGTTTTAATCTCACGTATTGTCACTTTATTGGTTTGATATCCATACGGTTTGATAAGGCTGCAAAGTAACTTTATCGGTTAATTCTGTTATTTCCGTATTGGAAATAAGTTCAACCCAAGACTCTGTAATAATTAAATTCAATTCATTTAATGGCAACTCTACTGGCTGATCTGACACATTACTAACACAAAATATACTTTGCTTCCTATCTTTACTTTGTCGCCAGAAGCCAAATAACTGCAAGCCTAAATGCAGCGTAAATTGTGTTGCATTAGGATGAAATGCAGACTGTGAAATTCGTATATCCAATAAAGATTTTAAGGTAGATAGCACTTTTCCATGATGCAAGTTTTTATCCGCAAGTGCTTCATCCAATGCGCTCTCTTGCCAGCGATGTCTATTAATAGAGCGGTTATGATGTGTATTTTCTAGCTTTTGATAATCATTTTGTGTTCCCAACATACTATGGATATAAACCCCAGGCACCCCTTCAAGTGCAAACATAATGGCATGTGCACAAATAAAACGTTCAAAATTCCACTGATCTTTACCATTCACAGTACCTTGCATTGCATCATAAAGTGAAATATTCATTTCATACGCTTTTTGTTCCCCTGTGTCAGAGGTTCGCCATGATATTTTTCCACCAAAATTTTCTACCGTATGCACTAGATTATCAATTTCAGTTTCACTTAATAAACCTTCAGCAGGGCGTAAGCCAATACCGTCATGCGATGCAATAAAGTTAAAATACATAGTGCCATCTTGAGAAGGTGGCATACTCATTAACCAGCGCTTTAAATATAAACAATTCCCGGTCAGTAAGGTGTTTAGTAATAATGGCGGTAATGAAAAGTTATAAATACCGTGTGCTTCGTTTGCATTACCAAAATAAGTCAAGTTTTGGGTATTGGGAATATTGGTTTCTGTAATGATAATTGCACTTGGATCTGCCGACTCAATCAAGGTTCGTAATAACCTCACCACTTCATGAGTTTGCGGTAAATTAATGCTTTTTGTGCCCACAATCTTCCATAAAAAAGCGATGGCATCTAGACGAAATATTTTTACACCGGCATCTAGGTATTTTTTGATTATTGACGTAAATGCTTTTAACACCTCGGGGTTACGAAAATCAAAATCAACTTGGTCGTGACTAAACGTACACCATACAAATTTTTTCCCTTGACCTGTTTCTACTTCTTTTAATAAAGGTGACGTGCGCGGGCGAACTACCTCAGATAGTTCATCATCAGGATGCGCAGTAAAGAAGAAATCACTACCTCTTCCTTCACCTTTAATGAAATTATCAAACCAAGCACTTCGACTTGAGCAATGATTAATAACAAGATCAGACATTAAATGATAACGCTCACTTATGGCTTCGATGTCTTGCCATGATCCCAGTGAATCATTAACCGAGGAATAATCCATAACGGAAAAACCATCATCAGAACTGTAGGGGAAAAAAGGTAAAATGTGCACACTGTTAATCGTCTCTTCGATGGTACGATCTAAAAACGTTTTTAACGTTTTTAACGGTAATTCACCTTCCTTAATGATGCTATCGCCATAAGTTATTAAAATAATATCTTTTTCAGACCAATGGTTGGTAAAAGGTTTTACCGTGATTTCTTTACTCGATAAGTCCATTATTGCTAACAGCTGTTGAGCAATATCGTCACAAGAGTGCTCAAGTTGAACATCGTGATAGATAGTTTCAAGCTGTTGAACTAATTTATCTTTCAACGAATTTTGAAATTGATTAATTTGTGTTTCCATCATGCACCTTTTACTTCAAAGATTGATTAAATTCTTCATTGTCTAATTCCACCGCTTCTTTTAGCTGCGATAAAATATCAGGAATTGCACTAATAACCCTATTCCAAGAAGGAATAAAAGGGGTATCCATAGGTTGTTCTAAAAAGGTATTACCTGCAGTGATTATGTTTTGGGCAAACATCTCCACCGCTTTTTCTTCGTTGTGAATATCAAGCGTTAATCCATTCATCATGGCGTCATTTCGATAAGTTTCAACATAATCTAAAGCAATACGGTAATACGTTGCTTTTAATGTTCTAAATTTTTCAGCGGTGAATGTTTCACCTTGCGTGGCCAGTTTGCGAATGAATGATTTGCTGATATCAACTGACATTTTTGATAAGCCACCCTGGTCATTATCTAACGACAAATCTTGGTGTTTATGATCATACGTTGCGGCAATATCAACTTGGCATATACGATTCGATGAATAGTTACGGTACATTTCAGAGAGAACACCGATCTCTAGTCCCCAATCACTGGGTATACGAATATCACTTAATACGTCTCGACGGAAAGAAAATTCACCTGCTAATGGGTATAGGAAGCTATCCATGTATTCAAGGTAATCACAATGACCAACGGTTTTCTTTAAGGCTTTAATCAGGGGTGTAACTAATAAGCGTGATACGCGACCATTGATTTTACCGCCAGCAACTCGTGCATAGTAGCCTTTAGAAAATTCATAGTTAAACAAAGGGTTAGCAACAGGGTAAAGTAACCTGTCGAGTAACTCTCTTTCGTAGGTAACAATATCACAGTCGTGTAAAGCAACTGATTCCGCTTTACCCGATGCTAAAATATATCCCATGCAGTACCAAACGTTACGGCCTTTACCTAGCTCTTTAGGCGCTAAACCTAGGCTTTGTAATTTGGCATCTATCGCTTGTAATCTTGGACCATCATTCCATAATACTCGGTGATGTTGAGGAAGTTCACCAAAAAATGATAATGCATGTTTATATTGCGCTAAATCCGCTCGATCTAAACCAATAACAATTTCAGATAAATACTCTACACTTTTAAGCTTATTAATAATGTCAGGCAACGCTTCACCTTCTAGCTCTGAAAATAAAGAAGGTAAAATAAGCCCTAATGGGCGTGTTTCAGAAAAGGCTAATAATTCAGCTGCCATATCTGCTGGTTCACGTTGCGCTAAATTATGTAACGTCGTTATTGTACCGTTTTGATAAAAATCAGCCATGGTTTACCTCAGAATTAATTTAATGTGTTAGATGAATGTGAAAGTAGTTCTTTTTCTAAAATATCTTGTATCGCTTCAGTCCAGCCTGCTGGGCCATATAACTCAGTTTGAATGATCTTAAACTGACGACATAATGTAGGAAACTCATGAACGGGTGAACGAATTTGTACGGCGATATCTGCTGCTTCGAGCATCGAAATATCGTTCTCGCCATCACCTAACGCAACAGTAACGATTGAAGGTGAGTCTAAATTATTTCGGTATTGTTCTGTTAACCAAATGAGAGCCTGCCCTTTATCACAGTACCCCCCAACATGAATAAATCGTCCGCCTTGAACAACATTCGCGCCTAAACCAATCAAATGCTCTATAAACCGACTTTTAGTTGGCTCATCACCTAACCATAAAATAGGCTCACCATACTGCCTTTGCTTAGCTCGTTTTGCGTCATCTAGGCTTAACCCCGTTATTTGAGCTAATGTGGATGTTGGAATGGTTGAGAACCCGTGATAGCATTTTTTAAATTCATTAGTCTGTTCAGATAATAAATTTAGCCAATATAACCTAGGTAAACAAAAAGACTTCACCCAATAGTCACCTATGGCAACAGTATCTTCAGGTTGTTTCTTAAACGTGCTTTTTGGAATATAAGTAGCCGCGCCATTTTCGACAATAAACGGGGCATTTAACGCGAGATCAGCATTAATGATTTCTAACTCAGCGAACGTTTTACTGGTATTCAATATCACCGGAATATTTGCACGTGTTAACTGCTTAAGCGTTTGATTAGCCGCGGTTGATTGATAAGTAAAATGATCCAGTAATGTGCCATCCAGGTCACTAAATATAAGTGTTTCCACAGTATTCATTCCTTTTCTATTAATGATTTATCCATAATCTGTCGAGATGGGTCCAAGTAAAAAATGGTATCCGCTGATTGTGAAATACTATTACAGCTTTGTACGCTAAGCCTTTGGAAATATTGAGTGAAGTTCAATATTTCGGCTGGAGTCATAATTTTTGAATTCGTTAAGCCGATATTTTTTGCTTGTAATTTTTGCTCTTGTTCTAGTCGCCACTTATACACACAATCAAAGGAAGGTGCTTGTAGAGCTAACCAAAAATCCATTTCATCATATAAAGGTACATAAGCACTTTTTAGCTGCTCATTGACATAATTTCGCCACTCGCCACTTGTATCTTGTTGTAACTCTAGCTCGTTTATTGGCGACTTTAATTGTTCTGCCGTTTGCGGCTTAACGCCCCAGCACCACCCTTCAAGTAATATAATATCAATCGGCTTTTCAATCGTCTGCCACTGATCTTCAGGGTATGGATCATCGGTTGCTTTATTGAACCTTGGAATAGAAAACCCTGTTTCCTGCGCTTTCAACTGACTAATAATACGTTCAAGCGCAACAACATCATGAGTACCAGGAACACCTCTCGTTGCTAACAATGGGTGAATGTCAGTCGCCAGTTTTTTTCGCTTTTCACGTGATAAATAGAAGTCATCTAAAGACATCACAACAACATTAAGTTGATATTCTGTAATTAAATAATTAGCAAGAAAGTCTGTTAAGGTCGATTTACCACTACCTTGACAACCGTTAATGCCAACAAAAAAAGTATTATCACTTTTTTTAAATTGGCTAAAGATGCGATCAGCAAGTGGTTTGTAATGCTTTTGAACGGTGAGTCTAAAGTCGTCAGGTAATTTGTGTTGTTCAATAAAAGAAGAGAGCATAATTTCACCATAAATAAAGACTAATTATGATTAATGAATCAACTCTTATGCCATGAAAGTGATAATTTAAATTTAGTTTGTAATACATTGTAAAATAATGATTATATTAAAACACCAAAGAGTAATGCTTTATTTTTATGCTATTTTAAATTCACCAATCACGAAAAACGCATCATATTGGTGCAATTAAAAATTAAATAAATGTGCATCTTTTAGAGGTTTAACGTCAGCAAACATTTACTGTGTTACCAGCATTTATGGATTGCGGTGAATTTATTAGCAGCCGCAATAGGGTGAATCACGGCTTTCGTAATTTTACCTTGCTGATGTTTGACCAGAGGGGGATTGATAAAGCCCGTAAACTTACCTGACTTCCATTGTGTTAATAAAGCATCTTCTGTTATTAAACTGGCAATAAATCCGGTTGATTTTTGAGATTTGACCTTCTTTTTATTACCGGAATAATTGTTGCCATTGTCAGTCGGTAAGTCAATGGCAAAGCTTTTCTCTCTACTCGCTGCGACCATGCAAACTCTATGTTCAGTCGCGCGTGATAACAAGCTATATTCAACCTCACAGGGCTCTTGAATATCAAAGGGTACCAGTAAGACATGAATGTTATTTAACGCCGAAACCTTTACTATTTCAGGTATATTTGCGTCATCCGCGGTTAACATTGCAACCTTAATATCCCCTTGCTCTAAAGGTAAGTCTATAATATTTACTTTATCACCTAGTGCAGTCCACTGGTATCGATGACAAAAATGCAATTGCGGTTGTATCGCGTATATACCCTGCTCACTTAGTATCACCGCCTGATGCATTCCTTCAATAATCAAACTGGTACACACGTATTGAAAAGGTCTTAATTCGGCACTAATTTGATCTATTAACCGCATGCTTAACGATTCTATTTGCGCTTTCTGCTCGGCATTATTGGTAATGGTTTTATCTGCAATAAAGAACAATTCTGGTAATTGAATAATATCACTGAGGTTATTTTCAATGTAATGACATACATCTTCGATGGCTTGCTCATTAGACTTATAAGTGGCAAATATCGCAACATTAGCCGTGACAGGAACCTGACTTTCTTGAATACCTCCCTCTATATGCTCAGCTGTTGGTTTGATGGGTAAAGGTTTATTTATCGATGCCGTTAGCCCTTTATACAGCTCAGGCCGAAGATTTTTATTGTTCAAGCCGCAATCTGTTGTGTCTATATCAGCATAGACATAGCCCTTTGCATTGTGAGCAAGCTTTGCTAGCACCTTGCCATTTGACGAAACTATTTGACTTTGACCTACACCTGTAAGGTATTTCTCAGGCACTAAACCTTGCACTTCATTGGTTGCTTCTGGGTTCGGCTCTTGCGGTATCAGTGAACCAATCTTATTTGCCGATACCAGAAATACTTTATTTTCATGTGCTCGAGTAGGCCCATGTAAATCACTTTGATCTAAGGTGAACGCGTTCGTAGAATGACACAATAATTGCGCTCCATCTAAGGCTAATTCACGTGAGACCTCAAAGACCATACTATCGCTACCTGACAACAAACCAATGTTTCCGATGGAGGTTTTTGCCACCTCAGAAGCCGCCTTTGTACTAATAAAAAAATCCTTTTCATGCCCAGTTAATGTTGATTTATCCGTTTGGTGGATAAGGTCGCCAAAGGGGGAAAATAAACATGAGGTCACACTAATATTGGACTTAATCGAACCATCTTGATGCTCCCGAGAAATATCTCGCCTTAAAGTAACACTGACTACTATGTAGCAGTGATGCTTTTTTGCTTGCTCTGCTATGCCATGTAAAAAAGCCCCCTGAGCGGTTAAAGCTTCATTCCATGCTTGATTATGATCAAGGTACGAAGGCTGCGTATTACAAAATAAGGTATTACAAAATTCAGGAAGAACGATTAAAGCAGGCTTACAGGCTGCCGCTTCATTTATTGCACAAATGCAAGTTGCTAAATTTTCTTGGATATTTAAGGAGGTGGCAAACTGAGAAACGGCGACTCGCATGGTTTATATTTTCAAGGTAACTAATAATTGTTGCAAGTTTATGAGGACTTAACATTGACTACAACTACTTTATTCAAGACACTGATTTATTATTGTTCAAAGGATAAAGCCATGAAAATCTCATTAACAATACTTTTGGTATTGACTATCAGCGCTTGCACTAACGCGAACGATAGCCACACTATGCAAACCAATCAACTTGATGAGGGTATTTCAACGTCATTACTTAGTGACGAAATATCAATACCTTGGGCAATGGTACAGCTGCCTAGCGGAGAAATATTAATAAGCGAGCGCGAAGGTGAATTACGGGTATTTAAGAATGGTCAGTTATTGTCAAAACGCATCACCGGATTACCGAGAATTCATAGCAAGGGTCAAGGGGGATTACTTGATCTCGCACTTCACCCAGACTTCTCAAAGAATCAATGGCTTTATTTTACTTATGCCAGTAAAGAAGGAAATAATTTAGACAACAACTCAGGTAGTAATACGGCATTAATGCGAGCTAAACTAGATATTGCGGATTTATCATTAACTAATCAAACCTTGTTATATAAAGCGCAACCCAATTCTAGAAAAGGGCAACACTTCGGTAGTCGTATTGTATTTGACGATAAAGGTTTTATCTTTTTCTCAATAGGGGACAGAGGCCAACGGGATGTAAATCCTCAAAATATCGACAAAGATGGTGGCAAAATATATCGATTACATGATGATGGAAGAATCCCTTCAGATAACCCCTTTGTTAATATTCAAGGCGCTAAGACCGCTATATTTTCTTATGGACATCGTAACCCACAAGGGCTGAGTATTGATCCACACACCAATAACATTTGGTCTCATGAACACGGTCCTCGCGGCGGAGATGAGGTAAACCTGATAAAAAAAGGTGCTAACTATGGCTGGCCAGAGGTCAGTTACGGCATTAATTACAATGGCTCATCACTGACCGATAAAACTCAACAAATTGGAATGGAAAACCCTTCTCTGTATTGGGTACCTTCAATCGCTCCTTCAGACATGATTTATGTTTCCAGTGATACCTACCCCACATTAAAGGGAAAATATTTAGTTGGCTCAATGAAATTCAACCATTTAGTGTTATTAACTATTGAAGGCGATCAGGTTGTGACCCAAGAAAAAGTATTTGAAGAAATTGGTCGTGCGCGGAGTTTATTGCAGGGTAAAGACGGTTATATTTATGTGGGCATTGATGGGATAGGCATAAAAAAATTGCTCCCATAATAATGGGGTTAGCCTTTGATAAAATATCAACCTCCGTTTCAATTAAGATCATTGAAAAGGAGGCTGTCTGCTCTTTAATTTATCTCAAGTGCCTATAAGAGCGTTAAGAAAAAATCAATTGGTCTGGGAAAAACACCACTAATAACAACACAGCTATTTGCATGAGAATAAAAGGAATAACCCCTTTATAAATGGTGGTAGTTTTTAAATATTTTGGTGCGACCCCTTTTAAATAAAACAAGCTAAAACCAAATGGCGGGGTTAAAAATGAGGTTTGTAGATTCATCGAAATTAAAATGGCAAACCAAACTAAATTAATATCTAGCGCGATAGCAACAGGCATTAAAATAGGCACTACCAAGAAAGCAATTTCAATAAAGTCGATAAAGAATCCTAGAATTAATATCGCAATCATGGCTAAAGCAATAAAAGTCCACTTTCCACCAGGTAACTCCATAAAGAAGTCTTCAATTAAATATTCACTACCTGAATAACTAAATACCATCGCAAATGCGGTTGCACCAAGTAAAACAGCGAATACCATTGAGGTAACTTTTACTGTTTCTTTAGACACTTCATGTATTTTAGGAAATGAAAAAGTACCATATAATATTGATAATATGACTGCACCAACAGCGCCAATCGCTGATGACTCTGTAGGTGTCGCAATACCGGCAAATATTGAACCAAGTACGATTAGAATAAGCGTCAAAGGCGGCACAATATCTTTAACTGCCTGTATTAATAACTCTCTTTTACTTTCAGTAACAACGATAGCCGGTACAAATTCAGGCTTAACCTTTCCTAAGATTAAAATATATATAGTATAAAAACCTACTAATAGAAGACCTGGTATCACTGCAGCCCGAAATAAATCACCGACCGGAACCCCCATAACATCACCTAGAATAATTAAGATGATCGAAGGCGGGATGATTTGTCCTAACGTTCCTGAGGCACAAATCACTCCAGTAGCCGTCGGTTGATGATAATTATTTTTCAGCATTACGGGTAAAGATATTACCCCCATAGCAACAACACTTGCACCAACCACACCGGTCGATGCAGCCAATAATGCACCAACAATAATTGTTGAAACAGCGACACCACCATTAATGCCACCAAAAAGTTTAGCCGAAGATTCTAATAAGCGTTCTGCCAAACCTGTTTTTTGTAAAACAATCCCCATAAAAATAAACATGGGGACAGCCATCAGAATGGTGTTTTCCATAATAGCCATAATGCGATAAGGCATGAAGGCAAATAAATCAACGCCAAGTACTGCAACACCTACAATAAGTGATACACCAGCGAAAGTAAAAGCAACCGAATAACCTAAGAATAGACAAACAAGTGCGATAGCAAAAAGTACTAAACCAGTCATTATGCATCTCCCTTACTATCTTGCTCTTCTTGAGTGCCTGAAAGTAGTTGAATATTAGTGAGTACTACATGAATAATTGCTAGCACTAAGAAAAATGAAGAAACTGGAATAACACTGCGTACAATCCAACGATGAGGTAATCCCCCAGGATCACCACTACCTTCCCCAATTAAATACGCTTCATGGGTATAATCGTAGCCGTAATACAATATTAGCAAGGTCATAGGTAAAGCAAACAACAATGAACCCGCTATGTTAATTATCGCTTTCTTTTTAACAGTCATCGCATCATAAAAAATGTCTACACGTACATGTGCGTCTTCTTTTAACGTATAAGCAATACCAAACATGAACATCGCGGCAAACAAATGCCACTCTAGCTCTTGCATCCCAATACTGACGTCATTATAAAAGTAACGCATAACAACGTCATAAAAAACATTGGCAATCATCAGTAACATTAACAGGCTACATAAATTACCTAATGCATCAATAATTTTTGAGATTAGTTTAAGGCTAGTATTCATATTTTGGCTCATTTTATATAAAAAACGCGGTTAAAAACCGCGCTAACAACACTTATTCGATATGAAAATTAATTATCGAAATTATCTAAGTATGCTTTGTCAGACAAGTTAGTCCAAGCGCGTACTTTATCCTTGTATTCATTCATTGAATTCATTATTTCTGCCGTCAACGGATCTTTAGCAGCAAACTCTAATAATAATTCATCATTGGTTGACTTAATTTTATTCATCACGCTCTTTGGAAAAGATAGCATTTTGACGTTAGGGTATTCTTTTTGTATTGTCGCTAAATTTTCGCTACTAGCATGCATAGATTGAGAATACATATCATAAGCCGCTGTTTTCATTGCTACTGTTAATATTTTTTGTAAATCTTTAGGTAGTGAATTATACGCTTTTTCATTAACCATAAATTGCAATTCAGTACCCGGCTCATGCCAACCTGTATAATAATAAGGCGCAATTTTGTGGAACCCCATACGTAAATCTAACGAAGGACCAACCCACTCTAATGCATCAATAGTATTACGTTCTAGAGCAGTATATAACTCACCTGGTGGAATATTAGTTGGCTTAGCACCTAATTTAGCTAACACTTCGCCAGCAAAACCAGGAATACGCATTTTCAACCCTTTAAGGTCTTCTACACTGTTAATTTCTTTTTTGAACCAGCCACCCATTTGGTTGCCTGTGTTACCGCCAGGAAATGATAAAATACCGTATTTGTCATACACTTTTTTCATTAATTCCATGCCGCCGCCATAATAAAACCAAGCATGCTGCTCAGATGCAATCATGCCAAATGGTACGGTGGTAAAAAACATGGTATTGAAATCTTTACCTTTCCAATAATAAGAAGCAGAGTGACCCATTTGGTACTGACCACTTTTAACAAAGTCAAAAATACCGAAGGCTGATTTATGTTTATTTGACGAATCAATACGGATATCTAAACGACCGTTGGACATTTCTTTAACCATTTTCGCCATATTTTTTGATGCTTCACCAAAAATAGGAAAATTAGGTCCCCATGTTTCTGCTAATTTCCAACGATATTTCTTGCCATCATCTGCCATTGCAGCACTTGACAAACCAAGTGAAGAAAGCCCTAGCGACACGATAAGTGCTGCCTTTAAAAACACTGATTTTTTCATCTGTTTTTCCTTTAACTTAATGTAATTTAGTAATTATTATTTTTTGTATTTTCATGCTTTTGGTAGCATATAACAACAATAGTATAATAATTACAATAAGGCTATTGGTACGAACACCTAAGACCAAAGTCTTAGGTACTAATACCTAACATTAAAATAGTCAAGGCGACAACTACACTCACCCCTAGTTATCTAAGTTGAAATTTGTAATGATTAATCAAATGTTTTTTACTGGTTAATACTCAAATGATTCTGCCAATTCGCCTCTTTTATATTGCAGTGATACAAGTCATTTTAACTTCTATCGTGATTTATTTTTTTGTTTCTAGTGAGTATCGAGAGCTATCACATAATAATTTACAGATTTTAGAGTCGTTTTTGATCAACCAAAAAAAACAAGAATTAAAAAACTATACATCACTTGCCAGTGCGGCAATAAAACATATTCATCCTGAAGCAAAACCAGAAGAAAAATCGAAGCAAGTTGCTATTCAAAACTTGATCAATAAATTATTGTATAACGGCGATGACGGTTACTTTTTCGCCTACGATGATCAGGGTATCAGTATCGCTCACCCTAAAGAACCCAATCGAGTTGGTGAGAGTTGGTGGGATTTGGAAAATGATGAAGGCGACAAAATCATTCAACTGTTAATTAGCAATGCAAAAGCGGGGGGAGACTTTTTACATTATCAATGGAGAAAACCTTCTAACCAAAAAATTCTGAGTAAAATGAGCTATTCCACTTACTTGCATGACTGGCAGTGGATGCTAGGAACAGGGGTTTATCTTGATGATGTTAATCAACAATTAGCCGTAATACAGGAAGAAATTGATCAGCATATTAATAATACCAAACAAATCATCCTGATTATTTCGTTGAGTTCAATATTTATTATTTTTCTCTTTGGATTGATTATAAATTTAAATCATAAGAAAAAAGCCGACAAAAAAATAAACGAACTAGGACAAAAAATAATAAACCTGCAAGAAGAGCAACACCGACATGTTTCCCGTGAGTTACACGATGGTATAGTGCAAATTTTGGTCTCTGTTCAGTATTCTATTGAAGCAACCGGCATTTTTTTAACGCAATCAAAAAATGAAAAACCAAAGCCATTAACGGAAGCCGAAAAGAATCTTAAAGTTGCCATTCAAGAAATACGGCGTATTTCCCATCATTTACATCCTAGAGTGCTAGATGAGTTAGGTTTATCTGCCGCAATTGCAGGGTTAGCGAAAGAATTCTCCAAACAAACTAAAATAGAAGTCAGCTTAACTAAGCCCAAACTCAGTAAATTGCTTCCTGACGATATAAACATTAGTCTTTATCGCGTCGTACAAGAATCGTTAATTAATATCGAAAAGCATGCGCAGGCTACTCATGTTACCATTGACCTATCTGTAAAAAATAAATGGCTCACGTTAGCCATAACAGATAATGGAATCGGCTTTAATGGCAGTAAAAAAAATAAAACCGGTGCTCCTTTTGCATCATTTGGTATAGGATTACGTAATCTAACTGAGCGAATTGAATACCATTGCGGCCAACTTAAGGTTTGTACTTCACAAGAAGGAACCAGTATTATCGCCATAATTCCAAGCCATGTTTTTTCTCATTATTATAATAATAACCAAAAGCATGCTAATACGTATAATACTGATAAAATGAGTTCATCAACTCTCGCTAAATAAAAGGACACTGTATGACAATATCATCACAAGCTGAACAACCAACGTCAGTATTACTTGTCGATGATCACCCAATGGTTCAGGACGGTTTAACCGCTTGTTTGTCATACTATCAAGATATTGAAATTATTGGCTCCACTCAAGATGGTAAAAGCGCGCTAACTCAAGCGCTTGCTTTAAGACCTGACGTTATCTTAATGGATATAAGCATGCCAGATATGAATGGCATTGATGCGACTGAAATAATTACCGAGCAATTACCAGATACAAAAATACTTATTTTTAGCATGCATGATAGTTTAGAGTTTGTTAACAGCGCTATGCAAGCAGGCGCTTCAGGCTATATTTTAAAAGATACAGGCTCTGCTGAAGTTTACTTAGCCATTAAAGCCGTCGCTTCAGGAAAAATACATTTTAGTCCTTCGATAGCAACCGCATTATTAGAAAACCCATTAAGGGAAGAGCAAGAAAAGTTAACCACACGAGAGCAAATGGTACTAGCGTTGATCGCCCAAGGTTTATCAAGCAAAGAAGTCGCAAAGAAGCTAGATATTAGCTTTCGAACGGTTGAAGCGCATCGTCGTAATATAAAAACAAAATTACAATTAGAAAGCTTGGCCGAATTAATACGTTATGCTGTTAATCATGGTTTAGTTGACAGCTAATTTTATATAAAAACAAAAGCGCGGTTAAAAACCGCGCTAATAATATTTATTCAACATAAAAATTAATTATCGAAGTTATCTAAGTAAGCTTTGTCCGACAAGTTAGTCCAAGCGCGAATTTTACCCTTGTATTCATTCATTGAATTCAGTATTTCTGCGGTCAGCGGATCCTTAGCAGCAAACTCTAATAATAATGCATCATTAGTTGACTTAATCTTATCCATGACACTATTAGGGAAAGAGCGCATTTTAACATGTGGGTACTCTTCCTTTAGTGTGGCTAAGTTTTCACCGCTGGCATGCATAGATTGCGAATACATATCGTAAGCTGCCGCTTTCATAGCAACGGTTAATATTTTTTGTAGATCTTTAGGTAGTGAGTTATACGCTTTTTCATTTACCATGAATTGCAATTCAGCACCTGGCTCATGCCAACCTGTATAATAATAAGGGGCTATTTTGTGAAAGCCCATACGTAAATCTAAAGAAGGTCCCACCCATTCTAATGCATCGATAGTATTACGCTCTAATGCGGTATAAAGCTCGCCCGATGGAATATTAGTTGGCTTAGCACCTAATTTAGCTAACACTTCACCAGCAAACCCAGGAATACGCATTTTCAAACCTTTGAAGTCTTCAACGCTGTTAATTTCTTTCTTGAACCAGCCACCCATTTGGTTACCGGTGTTACCACCAGGAAATGATAAAATACCGTATTTGTCATACACTTTTTTCATTAATTCCATACCACCACCATAATAGAACCAAGCATACTGCTCAGATGAAATCATGCCAAAGGGTACGGTGGTAAAAAATAGGGTATTGAAATCTTTACCTTTCCAATAATACGAAGCTGAGTGGCCCATTTGATATTGACCACTTTTAACAAAGTCAAAAATACCTAAAGCAGATTTATGTTTATTTGAAGAATCAATACGAATATCTAAACGTCCGTTGGACATTTCTTTAACCATTTTCGCCATATTTTTTGATGCATCACCAAAAATAGGAAAATTTGGTCCCCATGTTTCGGCTAATTTCCAACGATATTTCTTACCGTCATCTGCCATTGAAACACTTGATAAACCAAGTAAAGAAAGCCCTATCGACACGATAAGTACCGCCTTTAAAAATACTGATTTTTCCATCTGTTTTTCCTTTAACTTAATGTAATTTAATAATTATTTTTAGCACGCATGATAGTTTAGAGTTTGTTAACAGCACAATGCAAGCGGGTGCTTCTGGCTATATTTTAAAAGTACTCAATCAATATACCGATAAAAACAACCATACCTACCCAATGATTATGTAAAAAAGCTTGAAAGCATTTGTCTCTTTCTCTGTGGCTAATTAATATTTGCTGGTAACTAAATAAACCTGCAGAGATCACCAAGCTTAATTGATAAGGCCAACCAAACGCTAATATCTCTCCTGCGGTAAATAGTAAGCCCAGTACAAGTAATTGTAGAAACCCTATAACTCGCTTATCTTGCTCACCAAATAAAATAGCTGTCGATTTAACCCCTATTTTGAGATCATCGTCTCTATCTACCATGGCATACATAGTATCGTAAGCAACAGTCCACAATAAATTAGCGCTAAAAAACAACCAAGCAACGATAGGGATTTCGCCTTGTGCCTCTGAAAAAGCCATGATTATGCCCCAACTAAAAGCCGCTCCCAATACGACTTGAGGTAAATGGGTATGACGTTTCATAAACGGATAAGATGAGGCTAACACTAAAGCAACCACAGATAAGTAAATAGTAGGCCAACTCAAGGTTAAAACTAAGCCTAAAGCGCAACCAATCAATAGCCCAAATAAATTAAGTGCTTGTTCTTTTGTCATTAATCCAGAAATCAATGGCCTATTTTTAGTCCGCTCAACTTTGCCATCTACTTTTATATCGGCAATATCATTTATTACGCAGCCAGCACTTCGCATAATAAAAACGCCTAAAGTAAAAACAATGAGTAAATGAAAGTTAGGCCAACCATCACTAGCAACCCATAGCGCCCAATAGGTTGGCCACATTAATAAATAAGTACCAATAGGCTTATCCATGCGCGTGATCAATTTAATGGCCAACCATTTTTGTTGTAGCTTATTCAACATGCTTAACTCTTGAGTTAGTACCTGCACTTTCAATTTTTTGGTAAGAAAACGCGCCCGGCAGAAAAACTTCTGCAACCATTAAAGGTTTATTTTCCAGTATGAAAATGGAACGACGACCCCATAAGGTATGGGTAAAATTCAACTGTAAATTTTGGGATAGTTTACCTACGGAGCTATTTAAATCAAACGCTGCCACTTCAATCACTTTTCGTTCAAGCGATGGATTATTAAATAATACCTGCCCCAGTGATTGCGTTCCTAAATTAGTTAGCGCTTGTTCTTCGCCCGTTAAACTAGAAAGGGGTAATAAGCTACGGGCAAAAACTTGCGGTTTATCATCACAATAAAGTAGCACTTCTCGCACAAGTACCTTCTCCCCAACAGGGATATCTGCTACCGCTTCATGTGCTTGACATAATTCAATTTGTTGACCTAACAATTCCACTCTAAATTGATGACAATGTGTTTTTAAACGCGCGGTCAGTGAATTTGGATCAAGTAACCAAGATTGTAAATGCTCATCCAAAGCACATGAATCTGGACTTTTCCATTGGCTTGATAAAGTAACGGGGAAATGTAACTGCAAGTTCATAACATAGTATCGATTAGTAATTAGATAAAAAATCAGGCATATAATAACAGGCTTTAATAAAAAAAATTAAAAATTATTCAGGCAAAAAGAACAAATCAGGTTATGATAAAGCCAATGCGTTATAAATTCGTTTTCTGTCTTTATTCGACGTTCGTAATCCTCATTATATCGAAATTGAGGATTACAGAATGAAAGCTCAAAATTCCGTATAAAAATCTACTGAATGTTCGGCTTTTAGAGTAGCGTGAATAATTATTTTTTTCTTTTGACGACAATAAGTTTCTAATGATCAAATATTTACTAGTTTTAACTTTCTTTCTTACATCACTATCCACTAAGGCTGCTGATTATGCTTATTTCGGCTTTGAGCCCGACATAATCACAAATTATGTCACCGTAAAGAAAAAAATGGGTTATGTGCGTCTCACCGTAGAGTTAATGGTTGAAAGTAATAATTTAGAAATAGTTGAACATCACGCTCCCTTATTACGTGATGCAATAATCGATATCATTGGTAGACAAGCTGAAGCTAAAGTCAAATCAATTAAAGGTCGCTCTGAAATTAAATTGCTCTGTGAAGAGCAAGTAAAAAAGTTGCTCAGTCAAGAAACCGGACAACCTTTGATAAAGAAATTATTATTCACACAATGGCTGGATAATTAAAGTTAGCTCAAACAAGTCAAGCTACTTAGCGGATTTCGCACTATACACGGCCATTAAACAGCCTGAAATCAAACCAAGCAAATGGGCAGTATTGGCTACATTTACCGGTAATACCTCTAAAAATCCTAACAACAACCAGAACAATAAAAAACCTATAATAGGCTTTGATAACGATAAACCTTTTTCTGGTGCTAAATAACCATACCACCAAACAAAACCGACCAAGGCATATACAACCCCTGACAAACCTCCAAAGTTTGCCCCTGAAACAAAAAACTGCCCTAAATTTGAAAAAATTGCCGAAATTAACAATAAGTTAATTAGTGTGCCTTTACCTAAAGCTTTTTCAATACTGCCACCCAATTGCCACCACCACATGGTATTAAAAACAATGTGCAACCAAGAAAAATGAAAAAAAGCAGGGCCTAATAAACGCCAAGGTTCCGCAAGAAAGGCATCAATAGATAAACGAGGAAAAAACTGCAATTGGCCAAATATTAACTGACCCCACCCCAGATTAGCGCCAATAAAGACTAGCCAACATACGGTAAAAACGAATAGCGTTATGATGCCCGCATGAGCGAAAAAATTTTCTTTGAAATTAGCTAATAATGAAGCATCACCACTATTGATAGTAACAGCTTCACCATGTTGCCATGCCGCTTGTTGATATTTTTGATCGAAAGGTGATTTGATAAAAACATCGAATTCGGCTTTAGCCTGAGGGATTTTATCCTGCTGGCAATAAACCATATGGGATTCTTTTGTTTCACTCACCACTTTAGCAACAATACCTATTGTTGCTAAATAATTAGCAAAAAGTAGCGCTATATTATGTTGTTCAAGTTGCACTAATGGCTGTAAATCTTCAAATTCACCCATCAGCGAGAAATATTATCTGGATATTGTAATTGCCACTGAGTAAAACCACCATCAAGTGAATAAACTTTGGTGAAATCTTGGCTAATCAAAAACTGTGCGGCTTGTTGGCTAGAATGTCCGTGGTAACAACAAACGACTACTGGTTCATCAAGATCTGCATCACGTAAAAAATCTGCCAAACTTTCATTAGTTAAATGGTGCGCACCGGTAATACGACCATTAGCAAATGAAGCCGCATCCCGAATATCCACCACCACATGCGTTTTATCGGAAAGGACTTTCGCTAACTCTTCCACTTGCATGTGAATAAAACTTTCTTCATTAGACATTATTAGTCTTCTCCAAATTTAACATTTTTTACCTGATCGCCCTAAACGTATGACATTAAAAGTTCACTAATGGATATAAACAACCCTAAAGCCTAAACCAGATTTAATAAGGCCTGCGATTTTACCACCATTATTTATATTGTCTAACTTACTCGTCAATACTGATAAGACATTTAACCTTAATAATTGAAAAGTAATACACACGATGGTTGATATACAAATAACATTTACTTACCAACATTCGAATTAAGCCAATGGGCAATGTCATTAGTTAATGACTTTTCACGCGAAATTAACTGGTAATCATAACGACTACCTTTGAATATTTGCATTTTTGATTTTTTAGAACCGCTCCAAGCGAATAGTTCTTGCGAGGCTTCATAGCTATCCGCATGATGATATGAAGTAATGAAGTAGCTGGGTATATCAATTAAATTTTTATAACGCTCTTTATCAGCATACGTCACCTGTGGAGTGATCATAACAATAGCCTTCAATAAAATATTTTCAGCTAAAGCAATAGCATATGCTGAGCTACAACCACTGCTTACAATAGCAATGCCCTGTTTTGAGGTAACTTTTTTTTGTAAAAAATGATAAGCCGCGATCAAATCATCTTGCCAATACGTTGTTAACAATGCCATACCACTTTGATAACTAACAATATCGGTAGCATCTTGTTTTATCCTCTCTTGCGAAAATTCTGGTGAAACACTGCCACCATAACCTCGAAGATCAAGTGCTAATGTATGTAAACCTTGCTGAAAAAAACTATTCGCCATCGCACTATAGCGGCTACGTTCACTTTTACAATCGTGAAGAACAATCACGCCACCCGCTTTTTTTTCGCCTGAATAATAGTCTGCTTCAAGTAAAAATTCATCATTTACGCCTGCTTCGAATTTAACTTGTTGCGCATTACTTATGGCAATAGAATCTTTTTCAAAACCAGATACATTAGCTGAAAATAGTAAGACTAAATTCACCATTACAATGCGCAATGTTGTGAGTATATTGTGTTTGTTTGGTTGGCTAAGCATATTCATTAGTATTAATAGGTATTTAATCAAAGTTAGGTATAATCTATCACAAACTCACTATAGAATAATTTATGTTTGCGCTCTTAATTTACCGAATATTATCAATTGTACTGTTACCTATTATGTTATTGGTATTAATATTTCTTTCCATAAAAAATCCACAGTACCGCCAACGATTACATGAGCGTTTGGGTTTTTCTCCAAAGTCATATAAAAAAAATGGCATTATTGTACACGCTGCTAGTGTTGGTGAAGTCATTGCCTTAACGCCATTCATTGAGCAACTTTTACAAACTTACCCTACCTTACCCATTACATTAACTACTTTTACTCCTACGGGCTCAGCACAAGTAAAAAAACAGTTTTCATCACGTGTACAACATTGCTATTTACCCATAGACTTCCTTCTGTGCACACAACTTTTTATCACCAGAATGCAACCTCAGCTCATCATTTTTATGGAAACAGAAATATGGCCAAATCTGGTTAATCAATGCGTTAAAAAGCAGATAAAACTTTTATTAATTAATGGCCGATTATCTGCTAATTCAATGAAGAGCTATAAACGAATAAGCCCGCTAATTGCACCTGCACTCAATCATTTTGATAAAATATTATGCCAAAGTCACGACAACCTTACTAATTTTACTCAACTAGGTGCGCAGAATGAACGCTGTATGGTATCGGGTAACCTTAAGTTTGATATCAGCATCAACGCAAATATACTAGACAAACAAGCCCAATTAACGCCCTTATTACCAAAGCATAGACAACTATGGTTGGTCGCTAGTACTCACCAAGGGGATGAAGACATGGCTTTAGCGGCATTGAAACAAGTTAAACCCCTCTTTCCTGATTTACTTTTAGTACTCGTGCCTAGACATCCTGAGCGCTTTAACTCAGTGGCAAAACTTTGTCATAACGCCGGGTTTACACTTATTAAGCGTAGTGACAGCATACCTGTGGAAGAACAAGATATTTGGCTACTTGATACGTTAGGCGAGTTAATGGCCGCATACTCTTTAGCCGACTTAGTTACCATGGGGGGAAGTTTTAGTCATATTGGTGGGCATAACCCATTAGAGCCCGCCCTATTTGAAAAGCCTATTGTGACTGGCAGTGATATGAGTAATTTTACTGACGTAGTAAACCAATTAAAGCTGTTAGAAGGTATAGTGCAACTACCTGCAAGCCAAACCAGTAAGGGGCAATCATCTCAGTTAGCTCAGATGATTATTAATTTACTGCAAGATATAGCCAAAGCAGAATTATTAGGCAAGCAAGCCCATCAAGTAGTAATCAGTAATCAAGGTGCTAGTGATCGTACATTATCACAAGTACGGGAGCTTATGGCATGAATAACGACTCACACATAGAAACAGTCCAACAAGGTAATAGCTACTGCCTTTACGATAACCGTGAAATAAATACCTTTGATCCGAGCATGCTTGATGTGAGTTATTGGCAAAAAGAAAATGCGATTACGGGTTCAGCGCAAGGTCGCGGTACCACTTGGTTTGTTGAACATTCAAATAAAAACACTAAACAAACAAAGCACTGGGTTTTACGCCATTATTATCGTGGCGGTTTAATAGGAAAAATTATCAATGATAGTTATTGGTTTACTTCCCAGGAAGATACTCGCGCAGCACGTGAATTTTCTTTATTAAGTGACATGCAGCAATTGTCACTTCCTGCACCAAAACCTATTGCTTGCAGAGTTATTCGACATGGTTTATTTTATCGCGCTGATCTACTGAGTAGTAGAATTGAGCATGCTCAAGATTTAGTCGCATTACTATCAAAGCAACCATTACCCGCTCGGTTGTGGAAACGAATAGGTGCAACGATTAAACGTTTTCATGATAATAATATTTATCACCATGATTTAAACGCTCATAATATTTTGATCGATAAAAATGACAATATCTTTTTAATTGATTTTGATCGCGGAGAAGTTAGAAATAATAATCAAGTTAGCTGGCAAAAAGCCAATATGGCAAGATTACAACGTTCTTTTTTAAAGGAACTTAACAAACTCCCGACATTCCATTGGCAGCATGATAATTGGCAGCTATTACTTGAAGGTTACCTTAGACAAAATTAACTAATGAATTAGTCATTAAGAAGATTATACGCAAGAACAGTCTTCTGCATTATTCCTATTTAACTGCGCCGTAATAGTGAGCCTATTAGCCTATCGTTAAAGGCTTTTGTGCTTTACTTAATGCATCTTGATAACGCTCTTCGTACATATCGCGTGCTTTAAGTAATTCAGGTAAGGCGGTTTCAGTAGTGTATGGGCGTAAAATAACTAATATTTTCAATACACCTTGATAAAACACTGAATCATTAATTTCATGTACAATATTTTGTGTTTGATAAAAACTCAGCCAAAAGGTATTAATAAGACGTAAAATACTGACCATATCTGCCAATTCTTCGTCTTCAAAGGTGATAATATTTTCGCTACGAAGTGATAGAAGTACCTGGCTAACCCGCTCAGCAATTGCATGCTGCACTTTTACATACTTTTCCCGAAGGCTGGGGTTTTTTTCCAGTAATACGGGTAAATTACTATAAAAGAAGCGAAATTTCATGGTCATTTGAAAAACCGCATCCATGTATAAAATAATAGTATCTAGAGGCTTAATTTCACTGCTGACTTGTGGGAAGGTTTCAAGAAGTAAATTCCCCGCATACTCTTCGTATATAGAAAGAATGATGTCTTCTTTATTACGAAAATGATAATACAAATTACCCGGACTTATATTTAAATGAGCTGCGATATGGTTTGTAGTTACATTCCGCTCCCCTTGCTCATTAAACAATACAATACTCGCTTGAATAATCTTATCACGGGTCTTCATATTTTTATTCTTTCCGTTGGGTATCCGATGAAAATTTGATACGCAGATTCACTTGGGTAGACGCTAAAAGTTTATCCACTATATATTAGCTATCATACTACCATAATTCATCAAACTTAAAGTATTTTGAGTAAATACTTTAACATTTAATGATTATTTTTAAATGTCGCTCTTGTCAAAAACTTACTTAAGCTATTACAATGACTGCAATAGCAACAATAGCCACTAAGGTTAGCGCATAATTTATGAGTATTAGAGCAATTTACCCAGGCACTTTTGATCCTGTCACTAATGGACACTCAGATTTAATCATTCGAGCTAGCCGTCTATTTAGCGAAGTGATAATAGGTGTGGCTTCAAGCCCAAGTAAAAAGCCACGCTTTTCTCTTGAAAAAAGAGTCGCAATGATTGAAGAAGTCACCGCAGGGTTAACCAATGTAACTGTGGTTGGTTTTAGTGGGTTATTAATAGATTTTGCTAAACAGCACCAAGCCAAAGTATTAATACGTGGTTTACGCGCTGTATCTGATTTTGAGTATGAATTTCAATTAGCGAATATGAATAGACAATTATCACCTGATTTAGAAAGTATTTTCCTCACACCTTCTGAAGGTAATTCTTTTATTTCATCAACGTTAGTAAAAGAAGTGTCTTTGCATAATGGCGATGTTAGTCAATTTGTCCACCCTTCAGTTAAAGCAGCGCTTGAGCAATAACCGAACTGAATTATATTATTCTTGCTGACAGTTAGGACAATACACGGAACTACGGTTTGATTGTCTAATTTCTAACAGCGTATCTTTACAGGATAAACATGCTTCACCGGCTCGGCCATAAACAAAAAGTGATTGCGCAAAGTATCCCGGTCGGCCATCTGCTTGAGTAAAATCTTTCAAGGTTGTGCCACCCTGTTCTATAGCAGCGCTTAATACTTGTTTTATAATATCGGTTAATTTATTAAAGCGT
>JAWUXK010000030.1:0-55868 GCA_034111385.1 Colwellia sp.
CTATGGGGGATTAAACCTAATTGGTCGAAGAAACTTATTATTAATGCCCAAGCTGAAACGGTTGCTATAAAACCTACATTTAGACAATCATTTCAAAGTCAGAGGTGCTTAGTACCTTGTAATGGTTGGTTTGAGTGGCGAACAGAGGAAGGTAAAAAAGTTAAATACTTCTTTGAACATGTGAATAAAATGCCTTTGTATATGGCAGGTATATTATTTCAAAATGAGCAAACCGAACTAGTAACGTTAACGACAAAACCTAATGATATATGTGGTCAATATCATATACGAATGCCCGCTTTAGTTTTAGCAAGAGATAAAGACACTTGGTTTAATGCTTCGCCTCAAGAGCTTGAGCCATTACTAAGGCATGTGGAAGATAGGGTTATTCAAGTTGAACGAGCAATGACGTAATAGGAACGGCATTGATGAGCTTATTGCTGCCTCTCAGGTTTAGTTAAGCTCTGATATTCAAACGTCAGACAAGGTTTGCGTACGATACTTTAGCTTCAACTAGATGGCTATATACCACCATTTAGTTGAAGCTAATTCATAAAGTTAAATCACTTTACTCTTTAAACAACCAAAACTTAACTTTGGTTGTTTCTTTGTTCGCTTCTTCCATATCTGGATAAACGATATAAATAAAAATTTTAGCGCCTTTTTTAAGCTCCATACTAACAAACGGATAAAATGAATTATCATTATCTCTATCTAATTCATGAAGTTCACCGTCAATAAACTCCCCTACAAAAAGATCTATATCTCCTTGTTCACTATCTATAGCCATGACTAAATAATTACCTTGTTCTTCTGCGGTAAAGTTAATCAATTTAGCCGGAACATCATTCACAGTATCATTAACGCCAATGATTATATCTTCAGACAATAACTCTATTGGTTCCCTTTCACTGCCTAAATATTCCACCCACTCAGCTAATATTTCAGGTTTAATATTATTTATAATAGCTTTGTTAACAACTTCTTTTTCTGAAAATCGCTTAAACCCTTTTTCCCAACTTGCATGCAACTCATCAGTTGTAAAATTGTCACCATTGGCCAAAAGTGGATTCAATAAGTCTACTCGTTGGCCGTAATTAATTGACACTGCATGTGGAATTCTGACTCCTGCATCATTTACGCCTAAAATATTACCAGCATTGAGCAAAGCAATAACCTCCCCTTTGCTATTGATTATCGGTGAACCGCTTGCACCACCTGTTGCAGGTAAGGAATGTTGAATAAGCTGAGCTGAATCAAATAAAGGCTGACCACGGAAAAAATCTGTTATAGAGGTAATATTGGCAACTTGAATTTGAGGAGTAGGCTCAACAAATGCTTGTTGAAAAACCCCCTCCATTGGAAAACCTATATATGCAACCTCTTCTCCCGAAGTTAAGTTTCTTAAGCTACTTTCTGAAGCGATTTTTAAAGGCACAGCTAAACCAGAAGAAGATTCAGGATATAGTAACGCTACATCATACGCGGGGATGTATTCAATGTTAGTAACATCTCCTGTTGCTTCTATAACTTTTGGCGACTCTTCAGCCCATGCCTCTTCAAAATCAGTATATCCGGGATGTAACGCAACCTTAGTGATTACATGTTCTTTGTATGGCTGAACAATAGACCTAACAATGAATTGATTGTCCTTTTGTTTTGATATTTCATGAAAAACTTCCGCAACATGAGAGTTAGTCGCAAGGGCATCATCTCTAGCAACCCATGCCGTTCCAATTGGCGTTTCGCCCCCCTCACTTTTAATGAGTACCAAATAAACAGAACTACTAGCCTTATGAGCTAACGAGCCAATATTTGACTCAAGCTCTTGATATATTTCATCAAACTTTTTTCCAACTGCATTATTGGTTACTTCCAGTTGCTGGTTGGTCTTCCATGCATTCCAACCAAAACCTCCGCTCACTAAAACAATTGATAATAATGCGACTTGTATCCATTTTTTGCTTCGATTAACTTTATGATGAATTTCGACTTGTTCGCCATAATCAATTGTCTGAGGTAATTCGCTTTCATCAGAAAACTCTACCTTAAAACTAGGCCCATTTTTGACACCTAAAGCGATAATACAAGAGTCAGGCAGCTCTACATCATCTTGTGCAAGCTCACCATCCAAATACACCGGATTTTTTGTATTCACTCGCAATTCATAACGACCCGCATCTTCAACTATTTCTAAATGTTGACGACCAACACTGGTAAAGTCGGCGGGATATATAATTTGACAAGATTTTGGATCCCGACCAATGGTGATCGATTGTTCTTGCTCAAAAACATATTTTTGTTTTGGCATAGGACCAATAATATTTGAAATGGTTAATTGCATGAATGGTAGCTTCCTTTATTTTTATTGTAATTATACTCAGAAATTGTAACTGTATAGTTTTTATAGAATATCAACCAGGTTCAGTCTCTTTTACTTGGTAAATATCTAACCAATCAGCTGTTTCAGATTGCATTATAAAAGCGGTATAAATAATATATTCAACCAACTTTTCAAAATTAGTTGGTTTCTTCATATCTTGTAAATTCGAATATTGCTGCTGTAATTGCTTTTGCATTGCCAATGATCTTTGTGAAGAGATATCAAATTCAGCATGATTTCGGATTGCAAAAGCAGCTGAACCCAACATAGGGCAAACTGCAGCTAACACTCCTAATCCATGCCCAATATGACTAAGTAGTTGATAGTCTATTCCAAGATGTAATGCAGCAAGAAATTTGGTAATTAGTTTTCCAGAAACAAAAGCGAATGCCAAAAAAAATAGAACATAACAAATACTTCCCAAGTTATGGCCAACAACACGCATTTTTGTAGCGTTATTCTGATGATAGGTGATTTGCCCTTTGATTAATGTATTTTTCAAATAATTTTTAGCTGACAATAAATTTTCTTGATGAATACAAACCTGATCAAAATTAATAGATCTCATAAGAGATTCTGTATAAATAATTAACCAAGTTCGCCCTACACTATGACTGTCAATAATATCATGACCACTGTCTAATCTATGACGCTGAAAACCCTCAGCTGATAGAGGCATACCTAAGCTGTTGAGTAGAGGAGTCATTCGAAGCATCTCGGCAAGACTACGATACTCTAACCATTTTATGTGGTAGTTTTTTTTATGGTCATTGCGATAAACACAATATATTGAAACTAAGGCTAAAAACTCTAAAATTGCAGAAGTAAGAGCCAACCACCCTATTGTAGAAAAACCAATCGCAATTACCGCATTAATTAAGGCAAATGCCCCAAGCCAGTATATGATAATAAAGGAACTTCTGTGTGCATTAGCATAATGAATAGCTAACTGATCAGCACGTAAAAATTGAGCGAATAATTTATGACAATTATCACTGTTTTTTTGATGAGATAAATTTGATACTTCTGATTCACTGCTGTCGTCTTTCAGTTTATGTTCACTATGAACACCAGGTCTAGATACACTTTTATTATCTGACTTAGTTGACAATATATTTACAAAGGATTTAAAAATATTTTGCCATTTAAACGAAGAGTTAATACTCGTTATAGGCCCTTGGAATTCAAAGTCGGCTTCACATTGCTGATAACAAAGTACTTTTTCTGAGTTATATTCAGTAATTCTATCTAAAGCAGAAGTCCCTTGTGCAACATCGTTGATAGCGCTTTCTTTTAACAATGAATCAAAAAGTAAAATTTCTTTAACTTCGACAACAAGCTTATTGAGTAATACTTCATAGCTCGGTAAATGCTCTATTTTCGCACTTGTTACCCGAACAAAGTCAAACGATTTATCTTCACGATAAATGACAAAACATGGTGTAGAACTAACCGCTATTGCTTTCGCTATGTAGTTATTAAGAAACTCATCGGTTACACCTAGACCATTAACAATAATGACATCAGATTGTTCAACTATCTTTTTTGAAAAAAAACTTTCTTTCTCATCGTCTAAAAAAACTTGAGATGAATAAGCAATTAAATTCGTATGTTCTTTATTATGTAAATTTTCCAGTTGACTTGTTTTATCAAAATCTTGTTCATTAATGGCGGAGACTAAAAGGTGTTCAAATTTAATATTGTCCAGTGGTTCCATTTCCGTTAAATTTTCAGATACAAAACGTACAGTAGGGATATGTGTCGCATAAATTCTTTGTGCAATAGCTTCTTTCGACAACAAATGCATGCTCGTGGCAATGAACTTAACTAGATCTTCTGTCAGAGTTTGCTGTTGATCAGCCGCATCATTTACTTTGTTAGCGCTAGGGTTCAAAAAGCCAATTCTAAGCGTCATTGGCGCTAGCGATTGTTCAAGGGCTTTTTTATACCAACATGACCCATTGTCTAAGTTTTCATCAACTTGGTTCTGCATACAACACCCTAAAATTTCGAAAGAAAACAGCTTTAACACTTTAATTACATCAAATAGACACGGCAACCATTGTTTTTACAAAAATAGAGAATTGCCATGTAATTTCTTATCGACTATTCTAGACTAACCTTAAGTTAATTAATATGACAATAGACATGTTGCCAGAGACAGTTCATTCAATTCGTTTATATTTTCCTTATACATTTAATTCCGATGCCCAACCTTCCAAATATGTTGATTTTTCGAATAAACTCGCTGATTTAAAAATTGATAATTTAATTAACCGAGCCGATTTTTTAAACAAAGATGTCCATCCTAGCTTCTTAGATTCAAACCTTTGGCAATCACAACAATGTCTATTCGATAAAAGAATTCATGAGTTTGGCAACAAATTAATTAATGGTCTTGAACAAGAGTCAACCACAGCCGGTTTTTTTGGTCTATCTCCTTTAAGACTTTCAGATGACGCTATTAGAGTGCTCAATTGCGGAACACCAAATTCTTTAGGAACAGGATTAAGTATTGAATTAAAAAAATCAGCCATACAGCGATTACATGACAAAGGGATAACTCCACCAATTGATGGGAAAGGTTACCCGTTAATGTTTAATAGCATCTGGTTCTACACCTTAAACATGGGCGTGGGCATGATGGTTATCGATGTGTCATTTAAACAGCCCCAAAAAGGTGGAATAGGTATAAACCACCTAGAAGAATTTCAAGAAATTAATTATATGATCTCTAGAAATAGTAATGATCATCAATCTGCCACAATAAACTGGACACCAGAAAACAAAACAAAAGGGCTGTCTGACATTGTTGATATGTTGCTGCCTGTAGATATTGGGCAACCTATAAACTTAAGTAAAACTAAAGATCATAAAAATACTTATAGCTACAGTTACATTGCTACCGAACACAGTCTTGAGTACGCAGAACGAAAAAATTACCTTTTCAGGTTATCAAGAAAATATAACGAACTTTATTTACCTGAGAACACCGATCAACAAATTGATTACTTTGAACCATTTTTACCTATTACGCATGCATTTAGCCTAGAAGGAGCAGCCAGCTATATTGACTATTCTGTATATGATGGCGCCATACCTGAATCTATTAAAAACTTTCATCGTTCTGCCATCCCCCAAGCATACGCAATATTGATATTACTTACTTACGCTGAATATATTTTTTTACGAGAAATGGCTACAAACACACCGGATTCTGAACGCGTGGATATGAGAAACCCTACAGAAAAGAATCTGGTAAAACTTAGAAGTTTCAGAACTAAGCTTTATGATTTTAGACTTAACTTTCGATATAGCCAAATAAGCAGTAATACTAACCATAATTTATTTTGTGATACGAATAAGAAAGCCTTGGAAATTGAACGGATTTTATTAGAAACATCGAACGATACTCAAGAAATAGAACTTTATATTTCTGATCAAGTAAGTCAACAACAACAACAAAAACTCAAAGTGTTTGGCATAATAGGCTCTTTATTTGCTGTTATTATTGGCTGGGTAGACCTGTGGGGATTAAATTTCCATCAAATAATATTCGAAGAAAGTACTAATAATATTCCTTCAATTATTGTGTTTATAACCGTGTTAATAGGTCTTAGTGTTGCAGTCATTTCAACAAGTGGCATACTTTCCTCATCATCAAAGAGCAATGAAAACGATGATAAGTAAGCACGCGCATTTTTGTGGCCATATAATTTCAGAATCAGGTCGTTTTCCTAAACGAAATGAGAAGAAAGTTAAAAGCCTCATCACTAGCTATGTATCACAAAATAATATTGGCACTTGTTATGGTTCATTAGCTGCGGGGGCAGATATACTCATTTGTGAGGCCGTTGTTGAAAATAATGGCGATATACATGTTGTACTTCCCTTTGACGAAAAAACATTTATCGACTTATCCGTTGAAAACGCCAAAGATAATTGGCGAGAGCGTTTTTCCTCATTGTTTCAGCGAGCATCATCTATAACTCAGGTGTACCAACAAAAGCCAATAGATGACAATATTTCTTTTGCTTTATGCACTGAGATTGCAATGGGATTATGTTTATTTAATTCTACTTTATTCTCAGAGAAACCACTTCAACTAGCTGTGTGGGATGAGGAGAAAACTGAAAACCTTGCAGGTACTTTTCCAGATCTACTACGTTGGCAAAAGTTAGGGTTTGAATCAAAATATATTCCATCAAAACAAGCGGATCGCATTACTACTTTTTTAAATGATCAAAAATCAGTGATAGTAGAATTAAAAATTCAAGTAACCTTACTTGATACAATTTATATTTCAACATTAGCTCAACTAATGACTTTCATCGAACAGCTTCCCCTCCCTCTTAAAGAAAGCAGAATCAAGATAGACTTAGACAACAGAGTATATGGGAAAAACAGCGATAAAGTTATCAAACCTATATCAAATAGAGCATTAGGTCATATCGTATACCATGCTTATGTTGATAACGATGGTAATAAGCCAACAAGTATTTTAAATAAAATAACAACAATAATGTCACAAGAGTAAACTAATGAAGCCAGATGGATTAAAGCAATTTGATTGTGAAAACTTTTCTTTGAGTAACGATTTAAAACAATTAAAAAAAGTGATTGATAGCAATGCAATTGAAGCCATTGTTTTTTATTCTGGTAGGATATTAGAAGCTACATCCAATTATTGCGTAGATATCCTAGGTGAAAAATCAAATAATAATGTATTTTCAAATATTGAGCATATTAATGATTATAATCTTTTAGATTTAGTGACAAGACATTGGGCACATGGCCTGCGAAGATTAGCAAATCAATTTAGACATATTCTAAAACCGACAGAGATTAATGATGGAGTTATTGCTGTTATTTTACTCAACAGTTGGCTAGATTGGTTAATAAACAAGTCTCAGTTAGTTAATAACAATCAAGAACACTTTACCCTACATTCACACGAAAAAAGTGAAATAAACACACAACTTCAATGGATAAATGAATGGTTAACCCATAAAGACTTCCATGAACTCGCTAACAAAGAAGATTCTATAATATTAGAACAGCCCATTTTTTCAGCTGTAATTTGTGAAGAGTTAATAAACAAAAAAGAATTCACTGCCGCAACTAACTATTTACAAACATCTCTAAAAGGCCACCCAAATGACTTGAGGTTATTGCAACTGCAAGGACTATTGTTAAGCCGAACTGATCAGTTAAAAAAGGCAGAGCAAATATTAAGATCCTTACTTAAAAAGTTTCCAAATGATGATGAAACAATTGGAATACTTGCTGGTGTATATAAGAAGATGTGGCAAATGGGTGACGAAAGTAAATTACCCACTTGGGGAAAATTATATAAAAAAGGATGGTTACAATCTAAAGAGCGTAATACCTATTTAGGTATAAATGCTGCCGCATATGCATTATGGATTGGTGAAAAGGAAAACAGTAAAGAAATTGCAACAAACATTGTTCACCAATATGAAAAACGTCAAAAGATATTAATGGATACCCTAAAACTCCCCACCAACAAAATGGACTATTGGGATCAGGCAACGTTAGCAGAAGCTCAATTGTTAGCGCATGAAATAGAGCAAGCAGAGTCCTACTACCATGATTTATTTACGGCAAAACATTATATTAATCAGCCTCATGAAATAGCAGCAAAACAACTAGCTCATCATCTGAGCTTTTTGGATGATCAAAAATATTCCAACCTGTTAACTTTAGCAGAAAAACAGATGACGAATTAAAACAAAATAAGACGACAAGAAAATTACTTTTGTTTAATAAAAACCAGTAAAGTGAGCTATTTTAACTTTCTTTTTTGCTGCTACTCTAGCAATAGTATCGAGTTCATCAATGTGTTCAATATTATCCATAGCCCATAAATTACTCGGGTCTATATCAGTGATACCAATGTCAGATAAGCCCTTAACATCTAATTTCGTGTTATAACGCATGTAGGTAAACAGCTTATCTGTTAAAGGACCTTTTGTTTGCATAAGATCACCGACTTCCATATCAATTTCATCTCCACACAAGCAGTTGCCAAAGGTTCGACAAAGAATATCTTGCTCTACACTCGCGGCATCCATTAATGCTTTTGGTGTTTGACTTGCGGTATAACCCAGATGCATATCTTTTGTTTTCAGATCAATTTTTTCATCTGGAATCATGCCTGTTCCAACAGAAACCAATAACATTTTTTCAACTCCAACTTCCCAGCACAATTTATAAGGCTCAGAAGTTGTCATAAGAAAGGTCTGAAAAGATGGATTATTGTAAGGTGTAACACCGCCATCTATGAAAATAAACTCTTTATCACCCAAAGAAATATGCTCAGGCTCAAAGAAGGTTGGCGCCGCAGTACTCGCTCTAACAATTTTCCATAAAGGAATATTCAAATTACAATCAGGTGAGTCTGTTTTGTTAAAAGTAGCTTGAGGGTTATTACTGATTAGCCAAGGAGATCCTGTAGTCGCATTTCGCATAACAATCATCAGAAGTGTTTTAAGCTTACTAGTTCCCAAAGTCGACGATTCACCAAAAGTTTCTTTCAATATTTTAGTAATTTCTTCAGATTGATATTTATAATATAGGCGTTTAGAAATTGCGGCTTTCTTAAATATTTGCTGGCTACATTCCAAATAAAATGGCCTTATTTCAGCAATACTCATACCACTTGAAATAGCCGTGGCCAAAATAGCACCTGTACTCGTTCCAGAAACATAATCAAAGTAATCTGACAAAAGTAATTCAGAATTATTGGTGGCCTGACGTAACTGCTGCTCTATTTGTTCTAGCATTCCTAATGCCAGTATTCCTCGAATTCCACCACCATCAATTGTAAGGATTTTTTTTGTTTGTAAATCTTTCATCAAAATAATCTCTTAAATAATATATAATTATCAATACTGCGCTACCTACTGAATAACACCCGACTCGCCAACGAATCGTGATTTGAGCTTTTCATCAATAGTTTTATGCTTAACCAATATTATTATAGCTACAATAGTTGGATGGTTAATAGCTTATTATCTTGCTCTAAATTCTAATACCGTCGCGTTAATGCAAAATCTTGGTTGCCCATTCGGACCATCGGGAAATACGTGACCCAAATGAATATCTGAAATTTTAGAACGAATTTCTGTTCGTACCATGCCGTAACGATTGTCAGGCTTTTCGGTAATTGAACCATCAACGGCTTTAGTAAAAGATAACCAACCAGATCCCGAATCAAAACGGTCACGAGTATCAAATAATGGTGCGCCACTTAACTTATCTACAAAGACACCATCTGGCGTATTTTTAAATATTTCATACTCTTTACAAAAACGACCATCAGTTCCTTCATCAAAAGCGACATTAAATGCTTCACTTTGTCCTAATTTAAAAACACCTAATGCTTTATAAAACTGCTCTGGATCCATATACCCTTGCCTTCCAAATATCTCATTACCGTCTTGAATAAATAAAACAGTGGGTGTTGCCCAGGTTTCAGTCTTTATAGTTAAACCATCAAGTTGGCTTGCTAGGCGGAAAGTTATCGCAATAGACCCTTGATAATCTTTGACGACTGTCTCTTTAAATTTCTCACAATAAGGGCAATAATTTTCTGATTCAATAACAACAATATGTTTGCCTTTTAATAATGGAGTATTATCAATTTTTTGCTTAGCTAATTTCGTTTGATTGACATCAGCATTAAATTTAACGCCAGTGGAATGATCTGGGCAGTAACCATTTGGGTTTTTAACTAAATAATCTTGATGGTATTGCTCGGCTTCAAAAAATTCAGTAAGTGAAGTTATTTTTGTTTCTATTTTCCCATAACCTTCGTCAGTTAATAACTTTTGATATTGATTAGTGACTTTTAGCGCAATTTCTTTTTGTTGCTTATTACTGGTTAATATAGTTGAACGATATTGAGTTCCGACATCATTTCCTTGACGATTAAGCTGTGTTGGATCATGACCTTCATAGTAATTTTGTAGAATAGTTTCCAGGCTAACCATTGAGCTATTAAAAACGACTTGAACTACTTCTGCATGATTATTTACATTAAATTGATTCTTTCTCTGAGTAATTTCTCGATAATTAGCGGCCACGTTTTTACCATCAGCATAACCTGAGACAGCATCTACAACACCAGGAATTGCTTGATATCTTTTTTCTGCTCCCCAGAAACAACCTGCACCTAATACAATACTTTCGATATGCATTGTTGCTGACATTTTGTCAGTTGATTTTGACGACTGAGATATCATTTTTTCGATATCACGTTGCGTTTTAGTCAACTCTTCAGCCAAATATTCTGTGGACTTAGGTGTAACACTATAAAAGGAAAGTCCAAAAACTAATGAGACTGCTACGATTAACGATATTATTTTCATAATTACATCCTGACTCAACCCTTGAATTGAGATTGATTTGTTAAATTTGATCTAAATTATAAAGTACCGATATCTCAATTTAGTCACGGATTTATCACAATTTCATCACAATGAATTAGGTTATACTGTTTAACTCGTCACCTAGTTATTCAAAACGGCTTCATATACCAATGAAATTACACTACCATATTTACCCGTTTCAAACTGTTTTCCTTTAAATTGATAGTTTTTCTCGTCCCCTTCAATTTCACTATGGCGAGCATTTGTCAATAAGATGATAGCGAGATCATGTTCTGGATCTATCACTGTTACTGTGCCTGTCCAGCCCGTATGTCCGTAGGCAGAGGCACTCGCATAGGGACCAAAATGCCATTTTCTATCACCATTATTAGCACGACGCCAACCTAAGCCATAAGTGCCATTACCATCATCTGGTTTAACAAACTGATCAATCACCTTACCTGAGAATAATTGTTTATTTCCATAACCTCCTCGGTTTAATAATACTTGTGCTAAAACAGCCATGTCTTGAGCTGTTGAAAAAAGCCCTGCATGCCCTGCAACACCAGCTAACGAGTGATAGGATTTTTCATCATGTACTTCGCCTTGTAAAACATAAGTACGTACATTGTCATAACTAACGCGGTTATCTCGCGTTGTACCGTGAATTTCTGTGGCAGCAAATTGATTCTTTCTAAAACCTTTTTGTAATGGGTTAAATACCGTATTATTTAACCCCAGTGGATGATAAATAGTATATTCAGCATATAAGTCTAACGGCATGCCGGTTATTTTTTCAATGATCATACCTAACAACATATAATCAGTATCACTGTACATGTGCTTAACAGAGCGACCAACAGTAAAAGGAACTTTAGTCAAAATAAGGTTTTTGGTTTTTTGGGGATCCTGAGAGAAAAATTTTACGCCTAAATCATTTTCACGAGTAAAAAACTTCACTTGTGGTGCATAACCGGCATTATGCGTAAGAATATCTTTAACGGTACGTAAATCACGCCCTTCACCACGATAGCTAGGCAAGTAATGATTAATAGGTAAGCTTGTATCGAGTTTCCCCTCATTGACTAACTTCATTAAAGCAAAATTAGTGGCAAACATTTTAGTGTTCGACGCGATATCGAATAACGTGTCTGTTGTCATTTTTACAGCTGCTTTGAGTAACTTCCCGCCATCAGCAAATTTTCGTGCATAACCATAAGCGCTGTTTTTAATAATTTCTCCATCTTTAAGCACTAACAAAACTGCCCCTGGAAAACCTTCCTCAATGTCATCCTTAATTAATGTATCTACTTTACTAAAACGTTGTTTATATTTTGACGTTTCATTGGCTAATACCGGATAAGGAATGGTGACATTAACACTAGCTCCCTCAGGTAAAATATTTTCAATTTTAAACGTATTGTCACCATTTTTAGTACGTTTTTTCAAAGAATATTGATAGCTATTATAAGCTTGCAAAGGATCGGCAATATTTAGCTTTTCACCATTAATATATATATCTGCAGACGTTGCCTCTTGATTATCTATAATGATTTCACCTCGGCCTTGATAGCTTTTAAAGATAGCACGATCATTGACTAGCGCTCTTGTGCTACGCTTTAACAGTGGGAAAGCTTGATCTAACTGCCCTTTTTTATTCAAAACAATAGTTGCTGTTTTTTCTGATGCAATTTCCTTCTTATACCTAACTAATAGTTTTTCATTACGTTTAGGCATATATTTTTCTAATAAGGCAAACAAAGTAGCAACCGTTTGAATATCTGGCCTGTCTGTGGTTTTCCATGGGATAAAATGTGTTTGAAAGGCATGTAATACTGCTTGTGTTTGGCTATCAAGTTCGCCTGTTTCTTGAACACCATAACCATAGCGTTGGAATGCTTGTTGAATTAGGCCAATATTTGGCATTTTCATATCAAATAATTGCCAGTATTTAAGTACTGTTTCTTGCTCATACCAAGCGCCAATACCTGCTTGGTATAATTGATACCAAGGAAAACGGGGGCCGGGATCACTTTTTCTCTGCGGTGAAATATCACTATGACCAAGAATACGTGTCGGTGAAATATCAGGATTATTCTTCAATATTTCTTTTGAAAGCTTAATGAGTAACTCTATTTGTTTAGGATCATAGTCTGGAAAAAAACACATTGGATTAGGTACTAAGCTTTTATTGATTGAACCTTGCCCTTTTACCACTTCACCTTGATCTAAAGGTAAACGCTCACAGTTAGGTTTATTAACAATTTCAATACCAATAGACTGGTCATTAATAGCCGCTCTGCCTTGCCAGTAGCTGTTACCCGCGTGCCATGCTCGTTTACTTTCGTTAACAAGGTTAAGTACTTTAAGTTCCTCTTCAAGGTAAGTTTTATCGTGACTTTCTGGCACTAAATAATGAGAGCTGGCACTATTACTATGAACCAACGCTTGGAGTGATTCCTGATAATCCCCCCCCGTATAATGCATGATCAAAAATTTAATTCTTTGCCCATAATTTTTTGAATGCATTTCTTTTACAGGCAAAGTACTTGCTGTACAACTTGCTAATAAAATAGAAGCTAATAGAAGCATCAAATGACGAGAATGTTTTTTTAAAGCATTTACCACAGTTAAGTCCAACTTATTTATTTCAGGGGTTAACTTTATTTATAGCCTACACCCATAGTGTAGCTAGGTTGTGTAAATTAAATGTTATTTAGTCTTTACAGTAATGTTTAAAGAAAGCCTAACGGTAGTAATTATATGTCGTTGTACAATAAATAGGGCTTTCTTAAACGTTTGAAGTTAACTAGACCTTCTAACCAGCTTTGTTTGATTTCTTGCTGCGTTTTTCCCGCTATAATGTCTTTTCTTAATTTATCAGTACCACTGAGTTTATCCATGAAATTAGCACGCGTAAAAAACGTTGTGTTTGTTTCTTTAAACAGTTGATACCAATAAATAATAAAAGACAAATCTATTCCTTTAACTACACTCTGGCGTAAGTCTTGTCCAACAAGGTTTTTATTCATTAATTTAGGTTTAGATGCTGCTCCTGGCGTAGAGACAGGCATAAATTCAAAACTGCCCACTGATATTTTATCATGACCGATGACTTGAAATGGAAAGTCAGTTCCTCGCCCAATGCTCACAGGCGTTGCTTCAAAAAAACCAAGAGAAGGATATAGGCTAATGGCATTATCATTAGGTAAATTTGGACTTGGCTTTACTGGTAATGAATAAGTCATCGTCCGTTGGTAGTTTTTCATCGCCACCACAATTAAATTAAGTTCGTTAAGACTATTAAGCCAGTTTTCACCTTTGAACATTAGCGCTAATTCCCCCACTGTCATACCGTGTAATAAAGGTATTTTATGCATACCAACAAATGAGGAAAATTCAGGTTCGAGTATTGGGCCGTCTACAAAAGCACCGTTCGGATTAGGTCTATCAAAAACGATAAAGCTTACATCAGTATCTGCTGCTGCTTCCATCATATAATGCATGGAACTAATATAGGTATAAAAGCGCACGCCAACATCTTGAATATCAAAAATAATCACATCTAGATTTGACATAACCTCAGCTGATGGCTTCCTATGTTTACCATAAATTGAAATTAAGGGAATACCTGTTTTATCATCAACACTAGAATTAAACTTTTCACCTGCGTCATGATTTCCACGAAAGCCATGCTCAGGTGCAAAAATAGCCTGCACGTTAACATTATTTTCAATAAGCACATCCACTAAATGCTCATTGGCTACTCCTGAGGTTTGATTCACGACTAAACCAACTCTTTTTCCTTTTAGCAAAGGCAAGTAATGTGATACTTGCTCTGCACCTAAAATAATGTCCTTCTTATTCGCATTCACTTGCGTATCATTAATAGAGCTAGTGGGGGTGCAGGCAAAAAGGTTCGAAATAATCATCAAGCAAAGTACCATTAGTTTGTTAGGTCTGTTAATGGAAAAGCATTGCATGATTTTAACCTCGAAAGCTGATTACTTTGATTGTTCTAATTGCTCAACTGCTTTGCGTAAAAAGCCTTTATTTTGTAGCAAAGAGGCCTTTGCTTCTGGCAAATCCAAGCCAGTTAACACCATAAAAGTCGCTAATTTAGTATTATTACCTGCTTTATCTAAGGCATTTTTAGCACATAAATAATCGCATTCTGTCGCCTGCATAACGATATTTACTGCGCGAGCATAAAGTTTCTCGTTACTAGCACTGACATCAATCATCAAGTTACGATAAGTTTTACCGCTGCGGATCATACTTGCCGTAGTAAGCATGTTAAGAATTAACTTTTGCGCGGTTCCGGATTTCATTCGGGTAGAGCCTGTTAACGCTTCAGCCCCCACAACCGCACAAAGATTTATATCATTTGCTTTATCAAATTTCTCATTATAACTGCAGCTCAAACCAACAACAGTTGCGCCAACCGTTCTACCATAATTCATCGCTGAAAGAACATAGGGCGTTCTGCCACTAGCGGCTATACCAACCAACACATCTTTAGCATCTAAATTAGCGGCTTTTAAGTCTTCAATGGCGAACTTTTCATTGTCTTCTGCACCTTCAACCGCTTTTTTAATTGCTTTATTACCACCAGCAATAATCCCTAAAACCTGCTTGTCACTAACGCTAAACGTGGGCGGACATTCGACTGCATCTAATACGCCAAGACGACCACTTGTGCCTGCGCCTACATAAATTAAACGACCACCATTTGCAAATGCAGCGACTATTTTATCCACCGCCTTAGCAATTTCAGGAATAATAAGCTTAACGATATTTGCAACTTTTTGATCTTCATTATTAATTTTTTCTAACACGCCTATGACGTCAATTACATCTATATCTAGCGTATCAGGGTTTTGTCCTTCGGTGGTTATTGTTTGCAGTTCATCAATTAGTTCAACTTGTTTTATCATTCGCCCAGTGCTCATGGTTAACCTTGTAGTTTTTTACTTGAATTCAGTTGAAAATACATTATTTCAAACAAAGAAATACAAACAACGAATTAAAATAGACAATAATATCACCGTAAATATTAAACTATTCACGCAATAGAAGCATGATATACTTCAAAAAAAATATACTTTCACTAGTAGAAATAATCGATGAGCTATCGTTCTAGAAAAACACAAGCAATTATAAATTTATCTGCCCTGAAAAATAACTACCACGAGCTTGCTAGCATAGCACCACACAGCAAAACGATTGCAGTGATTAAAGCAAATGCTTATGGTCATGGCGTAATTGAAGTGGCTAAAAGTCTCCACGCTCTGGTACCTGCTTTTGCGGTGGCATTTATTGATGAAGCAATAATGTTACGTGAAGCAGGAATTACCTTACCTATCTTAATTCTTGAAGGCCCATTAGACAAAGAAGATTTTTTATTAGCACAACAACATAATTTTTGGCTAATGCTTCATAATCCTGAGCAGGTATCATGGTTAAACAAAATTGAACCTAGCTATAAGGAACAACTTTGGCTTAAAGTTGATACCGGTATGAATAGGTTAGGTTTTACCCCTGATTACGCAGAAAAAGTTATTAGAAGCTTAACCAAGGAGCAAAAAGAAACACTTGTTCTTTGTTCGCACTTTTCTAATGCTGATGAAATAGAAAACCCGAAAACAGACACTCAAATTAAATGTTTAAAGACTTTAGCCAATAAATATTCCTCACCATTCAGTTTAGCCAATTCTGCAGGAATAATTAATTGGCCCCAAAGCCATGCCAATTTCAACAGACTTGGTATCGCTTTATATGGAACAAACCCAACTAAGAACAAAAAAACAGCAATTAAATTGGCTCCGGTCATGACATTACAATCCAGCATTATTGCTTTAAGAAAAGTAGAGTTAGGGGGCTCTGTTGGCTATGGAGAAACTTGGCAAGCTAAACAGCCTTCAATTATTGCGACTGTCGCTATAGGTTACGCTGATGGTTACCCCAGAAATGCCCAAGCCGGCACACCTGTATTTATTAATGGTCAATTAGCCCCTATAGCTGGCCGCGTATCGATGGACATGATCACTGTGGATGTTACCGATATAGAAACTGTTAATTTAGGTGACCTAGTCGAATTATGGGGAGAAAATCTCAAAGTTGAAACTGTCGCAAAATATATGAATACGATTAATTACGAATTACTGACTCGTGTATCAGATCGGGTACCTAAAGTTTATGTTGATGAGTAAACTTTAGGTTATTAATATGATTCTCTTGATGAGTAATCCTCTGAATAATGCGAGGATTAATTTTACGCTTGGGTATATGTACCTTAAATAGACTTACTCGATACCTAAGTATTTATGTATTTGAACGGATAAACGCCAGTTATTCGCAATACAAGTCGCAATAGCCAGTTCTGTTGCTCTGGGCTTTTGACTTATTGGTTGTAAATATATCGGGGTCATTTTCACTTGGTGATCTGCTAATAATTCCTTTAAATCGTTAACATGCTGCTCTGTTGCGATAGGATGTTTTATTTCATTCGCTCTAATCATAGCACTGTTTAATATAGGGTATCCGCCACGCATATTTACCTTGGGTGAAACGGTAACCCAACACTTTTCAGAGACCTTTATTTCAAAAGTGCCAGAGGTTTCCACCTGTGTGCTATAACCTAATTGTTCAAATGCCTGGCATAAAGGAACTAAGTCTTCCATGCATGGCTCACCACCCGTAAGAACAATATGCTTGGCTGTATAATTACGTTCATCAACTAACGCTAGAATTTGTTCAACCGAAAAATTTGCCCACTGAGAAGTTTCTTGTGACTTGGATAACATCACTTCTTTGCTCACTTCATCCGTTAGTTCTATTTCCCAAGTATGCTTAGTATCGCACCATGAGCAGCCAACAGGGCAACCTTGTAATCGAATAAATATTGATGGTTGACCCGTAAATGAGCCTTCACCTTGAATAGTTTCAAATAGTTCGTTGATTTTGTATTGCTTCATTATAATTTGTGCTTTTGCCTATGGGGTTAATCAAGTAAAATAATCGCCTTTATTATACCTTAATTATTTTTACGAGACCTAACTATGACAGAAAAAGCTAACACAAAAGAAGGTATGACTAATAAAGTCGTTGTTATTTATTCCGGCGGCATGGATTCTTTTACCGTTCTTAATCGTGCATTAAAAGATGGTAAAGAAGTGTACGCACTTTCTTTTGACTACGGCCAACGCCATGTAAAAGAATTAGAATGCGCTAGTAGCGTGTGCAAATCTTTAAACATAAATCATAAAATCATTGATATTTCATCGATTAATCAATTGTTAGCCGGCTCTTCACTGACCGATGATATCGACATCCCAGAAGGTCATTACGAAAGCGATAATATGAAATCAACGGTAGTGCCCAACCGCAATATGATTTTACTTTCACTGGCGGTAGGTTATGCAGTATCTGTTGGCGCAGCTCAGGTCTATTATGGTGCTCATAGTGGTGATCATGCGATTTATCCAGATTGTCGTCCTGAATTTGTGCAAAAAATGAATGATGTATGCCATATTGCTAATTACGAAAGTGTTGAGATTTTCAGCCCTTATTTAAAAGTAAATAAATCCGCTATTTTAGCAGATGGGTTAAGTATGGGGTTAAATTATGCTGATACTTGGACTTGCTATAATGGTAGAGAGAAAGCCTGTGGTAAATGCGGATCCTGCCAAGAGAGAATGGAAGCTTTTAGCGATAATAATATGAGCGATCCAATTGCATACGAGTAAATTACGGTTGAATTAAGAGAGTATTTCTTCTCTAAATTTCAAATAACCTTTAGTGCTACTCAATAATATATTGAATCTTAACTACTTTTTTCTATAGAATATTTTTATTCTTTTATTGTGTTTTAAGAGTTATTTTTTATAACCCTTATCAACTGATAGTCTAGACTTAATAGGTGTCCAATTAATTATTGAGGATAGCTTATGAGAACCACCTGGACCTGCCAAGCACGCCGTTTAAACCAATTGATGGATTCAAATAATGATACTCAAGCGCATATGTATCTTGAGCAATTATTGCTTTTCCCTGTCGATGTCCAAGATAAAATAATTGAAGAAATTAGCCATTTAAATAATTGTAATAGTGAAGACGTTGCAAGTATTATTGGTAATTATTCAATGATGGATCTGAGATAGTTTTATCTATACCCGTAATTATTCAAAATGAAATAACGTACGTGCATTTTAAATGAGTGCGGGTATAGAAGTAAGATTACGTTGAAAGTTGTTGCTCTCTCAATTTGGCTATGTCATCTCGAATGGTAGCCGCTTGTTCAAATTCTAAATTTTGTGCACATAAGTACATTTCTTTTTCTAGTTGATCTATTTTATTATCAATTTCTTTTGTCGATAATAGTTGGTAGCTCGCATGTTGTTCTGCAACTTTATCCAACTCTTTAGATTTGCTAAACCCACCAACATCCATCACATCAGTAATTTTTCTAATAACGCCTTTTGGGGTCACATTATTGTCTATATTGTTTTGATGTTGTTTCTCTCTGCGACGAGTAGTTTCATCAATGGCTTTTCGCATTGATTTAGTGACTTTGGCCGCATATAAAATAGCTCTACCATTGATATTACGGGCTGCTCTACCAATCGTTTGAATTAGAGAGCGTTCTGAGCGTAAAAAGCCTTCTTTGTCTGCGTCTAATATTGCAACAAGCGACACTTCAGGCATATCTAACCCTTCACGCAATAAGTTAATCCCAACTAAAACATCAAACTTACCTAGACGAAAATCCCGAATGATTTCCACTCTTTCAACCGTATCAACATCAGAATGTAAATAGCGTGTTTTAATACCATGCTCATCTAAATAATCAGTTAAATCTTCTGCCATTCGCTTAGTTAACGTCGTCGCTAATACACGTTCGTTTAATGGTAATCGTTTGTTGATTTCAGAGAGTAAATCATCGACTTGTGTTTCTACCGGACGAACTTCTATTTGAGGATCTAACAAGCCTGTAGGACGTACAACCTGCTCAGCAATGTCTCCTGCTGACTTTTCAATTTCATAATTGCTTGGTGTTGCCGACACATAGATAGTTTGAGGAGAAAGCGCTTCAAACTCTTCAAACTTCATCGGTCGGTTATCAAGTGCAGAAGGCAATCTAAAACCATATTGTACTAAATTTTCTTTACGTGATCTGTCGCCTTTGTACATAGCCCCTATTTGCGGCACCGTTACATGCGATTCATCAATAATAAGCAAACCATCATCAGGCAAATAATCAAATAAAGTCGGCGGGGCCTCACCTGCGCCGCGTCCTGACAAATAACGAGAATAATTTTCAATGCCAGAGCAATAACCAAGCTCAGTCATCATTTCAATATCAAACTGAGTTCGTTGTGATATTCGTTGTTCTTCAACTAAGCGATTATTCTCTTTAAGAAATAGAGATCTTTCTTTTAACTCTATTTTAATTTTATCAACAGCAGCTAAAATTTTATCTCTAGGCGTAGCATAGTGAGTTTTAGGGTAAACAGTCACTCGCGCTAACTGTCGCTCAACTTGTCCTGTTAATGGATCAAATTGACTAATACGTTCAATCTCTTCATCAAACAGCTCTATTCTCAAAGCTAACCGGTCAGATTCAGCAGGAAAAATATCAATAACATCGCCACGCACCCGATAAGTTGCTCGAGCAAAAGCCACATCATTACGGGTATATTGTAATTCCGCTAACCGACGTAAAATATCACGTTGGTTAATAATATCCCCTTGGCTTATATGTAACATCATTTTCAAATATGAATCAGGATCACCCAACCCATAAATAGCCGACACAGAAGCAATAATGATGACATCTCGCCGTTCTAAAAGCGCTTTTGTAGCTGATAAACGCATTTGTTCTATATGTTCGTTTACCGAAGCATCTTTTTCGATAAAAGTGTCTGTTGTGGGCACATAAGCTTCAGGCTGATAGTAATCATAATATGAAACAAAATATTCAACAGAGTTGTTGGGGAAGAATTCTTTCATTTCACCATATAGCTGAGCCGCTAAAGTTTTATTAGGTGCTAACATCATCGTTGGACGATTAAGTTTTTCAATAACATTAGCAATAGTAAAAGTTTTGCCCGAGCCGGTAACACCAAGCAAAGTTTGATGTGCTAAACCTGAATCAATTCCCTCAAGCAGTTGGTTTATTGCACTAGGTTGATCGCCAGCTGGTATATAATCAGATTGTAAAGAAAAAGCTTTTACATTTTTTTCTTTTAAAGTGTTAATTTTCAAGGTCAATTTTCCTGAGGCGCTTTGTTCATACTAAACTCATCGTTATGAAACTGTTTCGAAAATAATCGATAAGAAATTGCAGCCATGACTAAGTTACCTATTAAAGCACCAATAAAGAAACCGTGTAACCCAAAAAAGTAACTACCTAAGGAAGCCAGCGGTACATAACATATAAATAATCGTATAACACTTAACGCCAACGCCACAATTGGCTTATGTAAAGCATTAAAAGAAGAGTTCGTTAAAATAATAACGCCCTGAAAACCATAACCGAGTGGGATAATCCAAATAAATAATACAATGATATCGGCAACCTTCTGCTCTTTTGCAAAAGCCGAAGCAATCCAAGGAGCAATAAGAATTAACAGCACATAGATTAATATTTGCCAAAACAAAACAAACTTAATTGATGTTTCGTAAGCATTTTTAACTCGGTGCATAAGGCCCGCACCAAAATTTTGACTAATAAATGGCGGTAAGGTCATCGATAGCGCAAGAATAACCAAACATGAAAGCGATTCGATTCTCGAGCCGACACCAAAGCCTGCAACCACTGATTCTCCATAACTTGCAGCTATAGCTGTCATAATAGCCGCCGCAATGGGAGTTAGCATATTTGCTCCCGCTGCAGGTAAACCAATTTTCAAAATAATACGAGATGAATAAATAAATTGTTTAAGTGTTAACAAGTGCGTATGAATTAAGTTTTTTTGTTTGGTTAAGATATACAACACAAACAAAAAGCCAAATATCCAAGAAATTAATGTCGCAATTGCAGCACCTTGAATCCCCATCGCAGGAAAAGGTCCAAAACCAAAGATAAAGATAGGATCGAGAATAGCGTTAATTAACCCTGATCCCCCCATAATAAGACTCGGTGTTTTGGTATCACCTGATGCACGAAGTATAGCGTTTCCAATCATAGGTCCTATCAAAAAAACACCGCCTATATACCAAATATCAATATACTGATGGATTAAAGGTAATAACGATGCTTTAGCGCCTAATAAAGTAAACAGTTCATCCGTAAACAGGTAAGCTACAGAAGATAGAAGCATAACGATGATGGCGGCAAGATATAAAGAAGCTGTCGCAGAGTTTTTAGCTGAATTGTGATCTTTACTTCCCAGAAACTTTGCAATCACTGCTGAGGTGCCTATTCCTAGGCCTATCATTAAACTAATGACAGTAAAGGTTACGGGGAAAGTGAAACTAATTGCCGCTAAAGGTTGAGTACCCAATAAACTAACAAAAAAAGTATCGATTAAATTAAATGCCATCAATAAAACCATGCCGTAAATCATAGGAATAGTCATTCTCTTGATTGTAGGAGCAACGGGATCTTTTAGTAAATTGGCAGGCTGATTACTACTCATGGTTATTTTATTTATCGTCATTAATAAACTTTATTAAAGGGAGAGTTCATAAGCCCTTTAAGCTATCCATCCATTGTAATCAAATCGAAAAGAAATGCACAGTTAATGCTGTTAAATATATCTTTGCTCAAAAATCACCCTAAACTGATAAAAAAACAACAAAACGCATGTAACACATTGAATTTAATAAGTTAAAAAAATTATAAAATAAATTATTGACTTAGCTACAGGCTATATACACCGATAACACCAAGATTTATTACAAATTAACTAACATAGTTATCCACAACTTCCGTGGATAACTAACAATCTTATCCTATAGCGATCTTATTTGTATTCATTGAGGATAAAACTAGCAATAAATACCAACAAACAAACTTTACTGAGCGCAATTTAAGCAAACAAACCAATAAATGAATTTTTTCGTATTTTTGTGTTGACACTAAGCGCACAGGTCTTTATTATTCTGCCCCGTTAGCCAAGTTGGTTAACAAGCTAATCGAAAGAAAAGCAATTCCCCAATAGCTCAGTTGGTAGAGCGATGGACTGTTAATCCATGTGTCACTGGTTCGAGCCCAGTTTGGGGAGCCACATAATAAAGGCTACGAGAAATCGTAGCCTTTTTTATTGCGTGTAAAAAAATTAAAAACTTACAGCTACCTATAAAAAAACCTTATTACCACTAATGATAATAAGGTTTAATAAATGAATTGATATGAACAGAACAATAAATTTATTTTTCTGCTATTAACTCTTGTTTGTTTTCATAAGAAATCACCAAATTATCTTTTTTCACACCAACTTTAGCTACGCCACCATTGGTTAATTCACCAAAGAGTAATTCATTCGCTAATTCTTTTTTCAATTTCTCTTGAATTAACCTAGACATAGGTCGAGCTCCCATCGCTTTATCATACCCATGCTCTGACAACCATTTTTTAGCGTCACGCGTTAATTCTAATGAGACTCCTTTTTCATCTAGTTGCACTTGAAGTTCAACAATAAACTTATCAACGACTTGTTGAATGACTTCATTATCAAGGTGATTAAACCAAACAATATTATCAAGACGATTTCTAAACTCTGGTGAAAAAACTTTATTTATTTCACTCATGGCATCTAAGCTATGATCTTGCTGTTTAAAGCCAATAGATTGTCTTACAGTTTCTTGCACACCAGCATTAGTCGTTAATACTAAAATAATATTCCTAAAGTCGGCTTTACGTCCATTATTATCGGTTAAAGTACCATGATCCATCACTTGCAATAATATGTTGTAAACATCTTCATGAGCCTTTTCAATTTCATCAAGTAACACAACGGCATGAGGGTGCTTTAAAACAGCATCAGTTAATAAACCGCCCTGCTCATAGCCAACATAACCAGGCGGTGCACCTATTAATCGGCTCACTGCATGCTTCTCCATGTACTCTGACATATCAAAACGTAATAGCTCAACACCTAAAATTTTGGCCAGTTGCTGCGTAACCTCTGTTTTACCTACACCAGTAGGGCCAGCAAATAAAAATGAACCAACTGGCTTATCTTCACTTCCAAGTCCTGCACGTGATAAGCGAATAACAGAAGTTAACTCTTCTATCGCATTGTCTTGACCAAAAACTACAAGTTTTAAATTACGGTCAAGATTTTTCAGGCTATCTTTTTCAGATGAGGATACTGATTTTTCCGGTATTCTCGCCATTTTGGCTACAATCGCTTCAATATCAGTATTCTTAATTGTCTTTTTACGCTTAGAGGCCGCAACAAGTTGCTGCTTTGCACCTGCTTCATCAATAACATCAATCGCTTTATCAGGAAGAAAACGTTCATTAATATACTTGTCAGAGAGCTGAGCTGCTGCACGTAAAGCGGCGTTAGTATAACGAACACCATGATGTGATTCGTACTTTTCTTTTAGCCCATGTAATATTTTAGTGGTGTCCTCAACACTTGGCTCAACAATATCAATTTTTTGGAAGCGCCTTGCTAATGCTCGATCTTTTTCAAAAATACTTTGGTATTCTTGATAGGTAGTAGAGCCTAAACAGCGAAGTTTACCCGCAGAAAGTAAGGGTTTAATTAGATTAGAGGCATCTAACATGCCACCAGACGCGGCACCAGCACCAATAATGGTGTGAATTTCATCAATAAATAGCACAGCATTTTCGTCTGATTCAAGATCTTTTAATAACGCTTTAAAACGTTTTTCAAAATCCCCTCTGTATTTCGTACCGGCAAGTAATCCACCCATATCTAATGAATAAATAGTCGCATTTTTTAAAAAATCAGGTACTTTCTCAGCAACAATTAGATTAGCTAAACCTTCTGCAATAGCCGTTTTACCCACGCCTGCTTCGCCAACAAATAAAGGGTTATTTTTACGTCGACGGCTTAATACCTGCAAAGTTCTTTCTAATTCACTGTCTCTGCCAATTAAGGGGTCAATATTGCCTTTAAGTGCTTCTTCATTTAAGTTGACAGAAAAGTTCTCAATTGTTCTTGGCTCTTCTTCTGTAACTTGTTCCCCTTCTTCAACAGTTGAATTGTTTGATCCACCTTCGATCTTAGCGATTCCATGTGAAATAAAGTTAACAATATCTAATCGACTGATATCCGCTTTTTTCAATATATAAGCTGCTTGCGACTCTTGTTCACTAAAGATAGCGACTAAAACATTAGAGCCATTTACTTCGCTTTTCCCTGATGATTGCACATGAAAAACTGCACGTTGCAATACACGCTGAAATCCAAGTGTCGGTTGCGTTTCCCGCTCCTCTTCTTCAGCAGGTATAACAGGAGTAGTTTCTTTAATAAATTCAAGTAGGCTTGTTCTAATTACATTTAAATCTGCACCACAAGCTCCCAACACCTCTATGGCAGACGGGTTATCTAAAAGCGATAACAGTAAATGCTCAACCGTCATAAATTCATGACGAGATTCTTTAGCTTGTCGAAAAGCTAAGTTAAGCGATATTTCTAAGTCTTTATTAAGCATAGGTACTCCAATTTAAATCCTTGCGAACTTTTTTCTTTTGAGTAATACATGAACTACTATTAAGCTTTTTCTAAAACACACTTTAAAGGATGCTGATGCTCTAATGAAAAACGAGCAACATGATCTACTTTAGTTTCTGCTATCTCGGCAGTATATGTGCCACAAAGCGCTTTACCTTTATAATGAATAGTTAACATTATATCTGTTGCTTCATCTGATGTTTTATTAAAAAACTTACATAAAACCTCTACTACAAAATCCATAGGTGTATAATCATCGTTAAGTAAAATAACATGATATCTGGGTGGTTTTTCTACTTCATTTCTAACATCTTCTTCAACAAGCTCATGGTTGTCAAATAGCTCTTTCCAATTACTCATATATTTATCTTAGTCTCTACGGTTAACTTTTGCTGTAACTTTTTTGCCAATAAACATTAAAAAAACGAGTAAAATTCAGTTATTTCACTTGACTAATTTAATATATTATCTACGATCCAATAAGTGGCTATTTTTTAGCCGCAAAATGGCGTGTGTATATGCTTAATTATATCTCTATTTTCACGAGACTAAAATTAAATATAAATAATTGATTTAAGCATACATTGAATACTAAAGGATATAGAGGAAGTAGACGTATGGCTCATGGTACAGTTAAGTGGTTTAATAATGCGAAAGGTTTTGGGTTTATTCGTCCTGATAGCGGTGGAGAAGATATTTTTGCTCACTATTCAACGATTGAAATGGATGGATATCGTACTTTAAAAGCTGGTCAAGATGTCAATTACGAACTAAATGAAGGGGCTAAAGGACACCATGCGGCCAGCATAAAACCAACAAATGAAGAAATAGAATAATATTATGCCAACGGCACAATAAAAAAACACAGCAAATAGGCTGTGTTTTTTTTATGGTTGTAACTTAAGTAGATGACGGTATTAAAAAGTATGAGATAAAAATTTATGATTACTATTTTTATCTCACAGTTACCGCTTACAATTAAAGTTACATATGATCAATAATACAATCACCAAATTGAGAACATGTCACTAAAGTAGCATCATCCATTAATCGTTCAAAATCATAAGTGACCGTTTTAGCACCAATAGCTCCTGACATCCCTTTTAATAACAAATCGGCGGCTTCTACCCAACCCATATGTCGTAGCATCATTTCTGCCGATAAAATTACAGAGCCTGGATTTACTTTATTTTTTCCCGCATATTTAGGCGCAGTACCATGAGTTGCCTCAAATATTGCCACTTCATCATTTAAGTTAGCACCTGGCGCTATACCAATACCACCAACTTGCGCGGCTAATGCGTCAGATAAGTAATCACCATTTAAATTTAATGTTGCAATAACACTATACTCTGCTGGTCTTAGTAATATTTGCTGTAGCATCGCATCAGCAATGACATCTTTTATTATGATTTCTTTACCTGTTTTAGGGTTTTTAACACGACACCAAGGTCCACCGTCAATTAACTCTGCACCAAATTCTTCACAGGCTAGTTGGTAACCCCAGTCTTTAAATGCCCCTTCGGTAAATTTCATAATATTACCTTTATGCACTAGTGTTACAGAGTCTCTATTATGATCAATAGCGTACTGTATTGCTTGGCGAACCAATCGTTGAGTACCTTCTTTAGATACCGGTTTAATACCAATACCACAATCGTCAGTAAAGCGAATTTTCGTAACGCCCATTTCTTCTGTTAAGAAAGAAATGACTTTTTTAGCTTTCTTTGATCCCGCTTGATATTCAATACCTGCGTAAATATCTTCTGTATTTTCACGAAAGATAACCATATCAACTTCACTAGGTCTTTTAACAGGGCTAGGTACCCCAGTGAACCACTGCACTGGACGTTGACAAACATACAAATCTAAAATTTGGCGTAAAGCGACATTCAATGAACGCATTCCGCCGCCAACAGGTGTGGTTAGTGGGCCTTTGATACCAACTTTATACTCTTTAAACATGTCCAATGTTTCATCTGGTAACCATGTTTCAGAATCATAAATCTCCGTTGCTTTTTCACCGGCATAAACTTCCATCCAGGAAATTTTTCTTTCATCGCCGTAAGCTTTATTAACCGCAGCATCAACTACTTTGATCATAGGTGGTGTAACATCTACACCAATTCCGTCACCTTCAATAAAAGGAATAATTGGATTATTTGGAACTAATAATTTACCGTTAGATACAGTAATTTTATCGCCTACACTGGGGATTGAAATTTTACTTGTCATAAAGCGCTCTCCTAATTGGAAGCATGGACATCTATCAATGTCTAAATACGAAAAAGAAACAAAACGATATTAGCAAAAAGTTAGCTTTTAACTTCATTTAATCTATCACGTAATGTTATATATCTCAGTTTACTCTAAAACTGAGTAAAAAAATCATGACAATAATCACTTTTTAGTAAAAACGATTATTGCCTTACTAACTATTTTTATAGATAAAAAGAGCCAAATTTATCACTTAACTCTCATTTATCCCATTGCATAATCTAGGTTTATAGCAATGCTGATAAAATAGTATTTAATGTTTCACTTGGACGCATAGCTTTTTCTGCTTTGATAACATCAGCAAAATAATAACCACCGATGTCCATCGCTGGTCCCTGTGCTTTATTTAGCTCTGCAACAATTTTTTCTTCTTGCTTAGTAAAGGCTTGTGCTACACCGGTAAAGCTTGTTTTAAGTTCACCATCACTTGTTTGTTGAGCTAATGCTTTTGCCCAATACATAGCAAGGTAAAAATGACTACCACGGTTATCTAATTCACCCACTCGACGTGATGGTGACTTATTACTATCTAAGAATTCACCGGTTGCTTGATCTAAGGTATCAGCAAGCACTTGCGCTTTAGCATTACCCGTTGTAACACTTAAATGCTCTAGAGAAGCAGCTAACGCTAAAAATTCCCCTAAAGAATCCCAACGTAAGTGATTCTCTTTTTCAAACTGTTGAACATGCTTAGGAGCACTACCACCTGCGCCTGTTTCAAATAAACCACCGCCATTCATTAATGGCACAACAGATAACATTTTAGCACTAGTGCCTAGCTCTAAGATTGGGAATAAATCTGTTAAGTAATCACGCAATACATTACCCGTAACCGAAATAGTGTCTTCACCTTTAATAATTCGCGCTAAAGTGAATTTACAGGCATCAACTGGATTAAGAGTTTGAATATCTAAACCGGCAGTATCATAGTTCGCTAGATAAGCATTAACTTTTTTGATCATTTCTCTGTCGTGTGCTCGGTTTTCATCTAACCAAAAAACAGCTGGCATACCAGAAGCTTTAGCACGGGTAATTGCTAACTTCACCCAATCTTGAATGGGTAAGTCTTTAGCTTGACACATACGCCATAAATCACCCTCTTCAACGCTGTGCTCAAGTAAAACATTACCAAGTGAATCTACAACACGCACACTACCAGCTTCACTCATAATAAAAGTTTTATCATGTGAGCCATATTCTTCAGCTTTTTGCGCCATCAAACCGACATTAGGCACTGTGCCCATAGTGGTAGGATCAAAAGCACCATTTTCTTTACAAAATTCAAAAACAGCTTGATAAACACCGGCATAGCATCTGTCGGGAATTAAAGCTTTAGTGTCTTTCAACTGACCATCTGGCCCCCACATTTGACCCGAAGAACGTAAAGTTGCTGGCATAGAAGCATCAACAATGACATCACTTGGTACATGTAAGTTTGTAATACCTTTGTCTGAATCAACCATTGCAAGCTCAGGACGATTTTCAAACACTGCAGCTAAATCCGCTTCTATTTCTTTTTGTTTATCACTAGGTAAGCGAGTAATTTTACTGTACACATCACCAATACCATTATTCGCATCAACACCTAATTGTTCAAAAATTTCACCGTGTTTTTCAAATACTTCAGCATAAAATACTTTGACGGCATAACCGAAAATAACAGGGTCAGATACTTTCATCATGGTTGCTTTTAAATGCAGCGACAATAATACACCTTCCTTTTTAGCATCGGCAATCGATTGCTGATAAAACTCAATCAACGTTGATTTGCTTAATAAAGAAGAATCAATTATTTCACCTGTTAATAATGGTAAGCACTCTTTTAACACTTTAACTTTGCCATCTGTCGCAACAAACTCTATTTTAGTATTCGTAGCGTAATTAACCGTAACTGACTGCTCTGATTCATAAAAGTCACCGCCACTCATACTTGCAACATGAGACTTTGATTCACTTGACCAAGTCCCCATTGAGTGCGGGTTATTACGAGCATACTGTTTCACGGATGCAGGAGCACGTCTATCTGAGTTGCCTTCACGTAAAACAGGGTTTACCGCACTACCTTTAATTTTATCATAGGTATATTTAATTGACTTTTCAGCGTCATTTTGTGGCTCTTCAGGGTAATTAGGCACTTCATAGCCCTGCGCCTGTAATTCTTTTATAGCTGCATGCAATTGCGGAACAGAAGCACTGATATTCGGTAATTTAATGATATTGGCATCAGGATTTGAAACCATATCACCTAATTCAGCTAACGCGTCATCTATACGCTGCTCTTTAGTTAAATACTTAGGGAAATTTGATAAAATGCGACCCGCTAAAGAAATATCACGAGTTTCTACATTAATACCTGAAGAAGCGGTATAGGCTTGGATAATAGGTAATAGAGAATATGTTGCTAAGGCTGGTGCCTCATCGGTAATAGTGTAAATAATTTTTGAGTTATCTGTGCTCATGAGCTTCCTATTTTTTTGGGTTAAGCTGACATATAGTTAGCTTAAATCGATTAACTTGCATTAGAATAATCGCTAATATTTAACATTTATTTTTGCGCGCAGTATAATATAGTACTTCTAGCCCTATTTATATAGCTAAGCATAAGCACGTATTGCTTTCCTTCATCAAAACTAAAATAAAATGAACAACAATAAAGATAATACAAGACATAGAGCGAAACGCTCTCAAAAGGTACGACCAGATAAAAACAGTACCAAAGTAGTGCTTTTTAACAAACCTTATGATGTTTTATGCCAATTTACCGATGAAAAACATAACGGTAAAGAGCGACGCAAAACCCTCAAAGATTTTATTGCAATCGAAGATATTTACGCGGCTGGGCGACTTGATCGAGACAGCGAAGGCTTATTGTTGCTGACCAATGATGGACAGTTACAACATAAAATTGCCAACCCTCAAAAGAAAACAGCTAAAACCTATTGGGTTCAAGTAGAAGGAAGTCCAACTGACGTTGATTTAGCTAAATTACGTCAAGGTGTGGCGCTTAAAGATGGCATGACCTTACCTGCTAAAGTCAATCGTATGATTGAGCCAAACATCTGGCCTCGCAATCCCCCCATTAGAGAACGTGCCAATATTCCAACCACTTGGCTTGAAATAATTATCACTGAAGGGCGTAATAGACAAGTACGCCGTATGACAGCAAATATCGGCTTTCCAACCTTACGTTTAATTCGTTATGCCATTGGTCAATGGACAATAACGAACATTGAAAATGGCGCATATAAAATAATTTAATTTACGTATGATAACGGATCTTAAACATGACTATTTAATCACGATAACTGTCATGTTATAATTCTGCGCCTTTTTATCAAGTACATGTATTTTAATTTCACGAGCCTTTAATGTCTATCGAACTTACAACCAAAGAAAATCAGTTACCAAGTCAAAAAGAACCGCAACAAACAAAGGTTATTGTGGGTATGTCAGGCGGTGTTGACTCTTCTGTTTCTGCTTTTTTATTACAAGAACAAGGTTATCAAGTTGAAGGCCTGTTCATGAAAAATTGGGAAGAAGATGATACTGACGAGTATTGCGCTGCTGCGCAAGACTTAGAAGATGCTCAGGCTATTTGTGATAAGCTGAATATAAAATTGCATACTATCAATTTTGCCACTGAATATTGGGACAATGTCTTTGAATACTTTCTCGCTGAATATAAAGCAGGACGTACACCAAACCCTGATATAATGTGCAATAAAGAAATTAAATTTAAAGCCTTTTTAGAGTTTGCTTGTGAAGATTTAGGGGCCGATTACATCGCAACAGGCCATTATGTGCAAAGACAGTTTATCGATGGCCATTGGACTATGGTTCGCGGCTTAGATAACAATAAAGATCAAAGCTACTTTTTATACACCTTAAATGAGCAACAACTTTCACATACCTTATTTCCTGTTGGTCATATTGAAAAGCCAGAAGTACGTGCTATTGCTGAAAAAGCCGGTTTAGTAACCCATAATAAAAAAGATAGCACAGGTATCTGCTTTATTGGTGAACGTAAATTTAAAGACTTTTTAGGGCAATACTTACCTGCTCAACCAGGCATTATAGAATCAGCCGAAGGTGTTGCTGTAGGCCATCATGATGGCTTGATGTACCACACGTTAGGACAACGAAAAGGTCTACGTATTGGCGGTTTAGCCAATGCTGGTGAAGAGCCTTGGTATGTCGTTGAAAAAGACTTACTTCGCAATGTGTTAATTGTTGGACAAGGACATAATCACCCTCGTTTATTTTCCAAAGGCTTAATCGCTAATCAATTGCATTGGGTTGATCGTAAAGCGTTAACAGCACCGATTAAGTGCACAGTAAAAACGCGATATCGCCAAGAAGATGTCGCCTGTATCGTTACACCGTTAGAAAAAAAACCAACGAGTAACGCAGAAGAATCAATGGAATATCAAATAGACTTTATAGAGCCACAAAGCTCAGTAACACCGGGACAATCAGTGGTATTTTACCAAGATGATATCTGTCTAGGTGGCGGTATTATTAATAGTCTGATTAGATAAATACAACACTCAATCATTAACAATAAACGCTCACAATAAATTTTAGAGAATACATGAAAGACCAAACAATCACTTTTGCCGCTATTTGCCAAGTAGCACATCTTGTACAGCAAGTATCTCGTAATGGCCAAGTTAATGATAACGAGTTCGAAGTACTACTCAATAGCATAATTACAACATCACCAGAAAACACTTTAGCGGTTTATGGCGGTGAATTAGCCAATGTTAAACAAGGACTTGAATTATTAATTAACCATTTAGGGGATTCTTCAAGTTCTAATGGTAAAAAAGGCAATGTAAAAGACCCTGAATTTACTCGATATATTATTAGTTTAATAAACTTGGAACGTCGCCTCACAAAGCAGCCTAAACAATTAGCACAACTTGGTGAACGTATTGAAGAAACTAAAAGGCAACTTGATCATTACTCAATTAATAGCGAAACGTTAATCTCTAGTTTTGCCAGTATTTACAGTGACATTATTAGTCCATTGGGTACACGTATTCAAGTTACTGGTGAGCCAAGTATATTAAAACAAACCGCTACTCAACATAAAATCAGATCGCTATTACTCGCGGGTATTAGGTCAACAGTATTATGGCGCCAAGTGGGCGGAAAGCGTAGAACAATCTTATTTAGCCGTAAAAAATTAGTTAACACCGCAAAAGAATTACTCGAACAAATAGAACTTAATCATTTTTAAAAATTAGATCTTAACTCAGGAATACATTATGGAACTTTCAGCGTTAACAGCAATATCACCTGTAGATGGCAGATATGGTAGCAAAACAAGTGACTTACGCCCTATTTTTAGTGAATATGGTTTAACCAAATATCGAGTCACTGTTGAAGTACGTTGGTTACAAAAATTAAGCGCAACTAAAGCCATTGAAGAAGTTCCTGCCTTTAGCGATGCGGCAAATCAAGCATTAGACAAAATTGTTAGCGATTTTAGTGAAGAAGATGCTTTACGTATTAAAAAAATTGAAGCTACAACCAATCACGATGTAAAAGCCGTTGAATACTTCTTAAAAGAAAAAATCAGTGATAACGCTGAATTAAATGCAGTTACTGAATTTATTCACTTTGCCTGTACTTCTGAAGATATTAATAACCTATCTCACGGATTAATGTTAAAAGAATGTCGCGAATTAATATTATTGCCGATCCTTGATGATATTTTATCAAAAATTAAAGATTTAGCTGTTGAATATAAAACTATTCCTATGATGTGCCGTACTCATGGACAACCCGCGTCACCAAGTACATTAGGCAAAGAAATGGCGAATGTTTATATACGTTTAAAGCGCCAACGCCAACAAATTAGCGAAGTTGAATTACTCGGTAAAATTAACGGAGCTGTAGGTAACTACAATGCTCACCTAAGTGCATACCCAGAAGTAAAATGGCATGAATTTGCTGATGAGTTTGTTAGTGATTTAGGCCTAACATTTAATCCTTTCACTACTCAAATAGAGCCGCATGATTACATTGCTGAGTTATTTGATGCCGTAGCGCGTTTCAATACAATTTTAATTGATTTTGATCGTGACATCTGGGGTTACATTGCTTTAGGTCACTTCAAGCAAAAAACCATCGCAGGTGAAATTGGCTCATCAACAATGCCACATAAAGTTAACCCTATTGACTTTGAAAACTCAGAAGGTAACTTAGGTATTGCTAACGCCCTCTTTAATCATTTAGCACAAAAATTGCCTATTTCTCGCTGGCAACGTGATTTAACTGACTCAACAGTATTGCGTAATTTAGGTGTGGGCTTTGGTCACGCAATTATTGCCTATCAATCAACGTTGAAAGGGATTAGTAAACTAGAAGTTAATGAAGAAAATCTTGCCAAAGAATTAGACGGTAACTGGGAAGTATTAGCAGAGCCTGTACAAACAGTGATGCGTCGTTACGGTATTGAAAAGCCATACGAAAAATTAAAAGAATTAACCCGCGGTAAACGCGTAAATGCTGATTCAATGCGTGATTTCATCAACACATTAGAATTGCCTGAAGCTGTTAAAGCAGAGTTATGTTTATTAACTCCGGCAAGCTATATCGGCCGTGCAGTAGCATTTATTGACGAATTAGATTAATTTCTAATATAAAAAAACGTAATTGTAAGAAACAAATTACAATGACTAAAATAAAAAAGAAGACTTCGGTCTTCTTTTTTTATCCTTAAATTTACTTGAAACAAGAGAAAACTATATGCCACAGGCGTATGCTAAGGCTTTATTTTTTACTCTAGTATTAATAAAGGGAACCTTGTTTATTGCCAACAAACTCATATTTCGAACTGTTTTAACGATTGATGATGGATGACTAAAACTATGATACAAAGCATCCATAGTGGACATCATGAGTAAATTATCTTTACGCCTCATCGTTTCATAGCGACTTAAGACTTCAACATTATGCCAACATTCACCATTACTTATAGCGCACGCTATAACGGTTTGGAGCGCTTTCACATCTTTAAAGCCCAAGTTAACCCCCTGACCTGCCATTGGGTTAATTGTATGTGCTGCATCACCTAATAATAAAATACGTTTATTTTGATAACTATTTGCATGACGTCGCGTTAAAGGAAAAGCACCTTTAGCCACTACTTCAATCTCCCCTAGACGCTTTGGAAAAAAGTTTATAACTTCTTGTTGCAGTTGTTGGTTAGACAAAGCTGATAAACGTTTTATTTCATCACGTTGGTGATACCACACTAGCGAACCATAACCACCCTGCTCAGCAGTACTGTCTTTTACTGAGCTGTATTGATTTAAGGGTTCTCTTGTTAAAGGTAAGAATGCCACAGGACCTGTTGGAAAGAACTTCTGCCAAGTTATATCCTGTTGAGGCATTTTAGTCTTAACATTTATCAACATCGCCGATTGTTGATAGTCCCACGCTGTTAAGCCTATATCAGCCATTTGCCTAACCTGAGAATTAGCGCCATCGGCAGCAATAACTAACTTGGCGGTAATATCAGTTTCTTTTGACGATGTGGTGTTTTTTAAGGTTAAGCTTGCCTGTGATGAATCTTGAGATAGGTTAACCAACTGATGCGGACAAAATAAGTCAATATTCGTTTGAGTTTCAATTTCCTGCCATAAAGCTAATTGCAACACTCGATTTTCAACAATGTGCCCTAAGTGCTTTTGTTCAATATCATCTGCATTAAATTCAGTATAAGCATAGGCTTTCTCCCAAACACCTAATCGTTTATAAGGGCAAGCACGCCATTGAGTTACCTGAAACCAAGCGCCCAACTGTTCTAATAAATGTTGTGACGCAAGAGATATTGCCGATACACGTAAATCTAAATTTTGTTCTGATGAATAAGGTTCGGGCTCAAACTGTTCAACCAAAGCCACACGTAGACCTAATTGTGCTAAAGCTAACGCGCTTGCCGCGCCAACCATACCACCACCAACTATCACACAATCAAAATTTTTCATCTTGTACTCATTTCCACGTATTAAAATAAAACAACTTATTGTAACGAACAGAGATAATTAAACCTATAAAATACTTAACTAATTTAATCAGATTTTTTAATACGTCATTTACGTAATCATTATGAAAATTCGCTTTTAACTTTGAATCAAAACATTCAAATCAATAGACAGTAAAAATGTACAAAGGCCTTCTTAACCACTCCAAATCGACCCCTACCAAGTGACTTCTTCGTTGATGACAAAATTAACCTCAACGGCTGTTAACCCGTAGAACTTTTCTTTATACCAAAATATAAATCATGAACAATTTAACATTAGTTAGCTAACGTTAACCTCGCAAAACATAAGTAATAATTACCTTATTCCAATTTAATTTGTTCAATGTATATTACACCTCGAATTTCATATCAATTTAATATAAAATACGTCTCCTTTTATCGATGCCTTAGCAAGTGCTAGGTTGAACCATATCGATGTTAATAAATACGAATACGCAAGAGTAAAGACATGAGTAAAAAGCTATATATCAAAACTTGGGGCTGTCAAATGAACGAGTATGACTCGCAAAAAATGGCAGAATTATTAGACTCAACTCATGGTTTTGAACTAGCGCAAGAAGCAGAAGATGCGGATGTCATTCTCCTAAACACTTGCTCTATTCGTGAAAAAGCCCAAGAAAAAGTTTTTCATCAACTCGGCCGTTGGAAAAAACTAAAAGATCACAAACCTGATTTACTTATTGGTGTAGGCGGCTGTGTTGCCTCGCAAGAGGGTGATGCTATTCGCCGTAGAGCACCTTTTGTAGACATGGTGTTTGGTCCACAAACACTCCATCGCTTACCTGAGATGCTAAATCAATTACAAAACAGTAGCAGCCCAATAGTTGATGTATCATTTCCAGAAATTGAAAAATTTGACCGTTTACCAGAGCCCAAAGCTGAAGGGCCAAGTGCGTTTGTTTCCATCATGGAAGGCTGTAGCAAGTACTGTACTTTTTGCGTAGTGCCTTATACTCGTGGTGAAGAAGTAAGTCGCCCTCTTGATGACGTTTTATACGAGATTGCTCAACTGGCTGAGCAAGATGTACGCGAAGTTAATTTACTGGGCCAAAACGTTAATGCCTATCGTGGCGAAATGCATGACGGTAGTATTTGCCGCTTTGCCGATTTAGTTCGCTTAGTTGCAACCATTGATGGCATTGACCGTATTCGTTATACCACATCACACCCAGTTGAATTTACAGATGATATTATTGAAGCGTATGCGGATGTTCCTGAATTAGTCAATCACCTTCACCTTCCTGTACAGAGTGGCTGTGATAGAATTTTAACGCAAATGAAGCGTGGCCATACCGCACTTGAATATAAATCTCAAATTCGACGTCTGAAAAAAGTTCGCCCCGATCTTTCCATGTCATCCGATTTCATTATTGGCTTCCCAGGTGAAACAGATGAAGATTTTATGGATACAATGAATTTAATTGAAGCAATAGACTTTGATTTAAGCTTTAGTTTTATTTACAGCGCACGTCCTGGTACACCTGCTGCAGATTTACCTGACGATATAAGCGATGATACCAAAAAACAACGCTTACAATTATTACAAGACAAAATAACGCATCAGGCTTTGCGCATTGCTAGACAAATGTTGAATACTGAACAACGTGTTTTAGTTGAAGGACCATCAAAGAAAAACCCAATGGAACTTCGTGGTAAAACTGAAAATAACCGCACCGTTAATTTTGTCGCGCCGCATTCGGTTATTGGTCAGTTTGTGGACATTAAAATTACCGACGTTTATGCTAACTCACTACGTGGAGAATTAATTCGTCAAGAAAGTGAAATGGGGCTTCGTATTGCTCATTCACCTGCCGATATATTAGCGAATGGTCATCATAAGACACCTAAAGTAAATCATCTTGATGATTTAGGTGTTGGTACCTACACTCCTTCACCGGTTAATAGTTAATGGATAACACTTTGCACATTGAAAAAAATAGCGATACCAATTCAGCCCAAAAGCACCAACTAAATTTAACTCCAGTTGATAATGAACGTCAAGCTGAGTTATGCGGCCCTATGGATGATCATTTAAAAACGATAGAACGTCGCTTAGGTGTAGAAATCAGCTATCGTGGTAATCAATTTAGCATTCTTGGTAACGAAAAAAACTGCCAAGCGGTTATCCTTTTATTAAAAAATCTTTATATAGAAACTGCGCCTGTCAAAGGGATTAATAAGTTAATTACCAGTGAGATGGTACATTTAGCAATACTCGAAGCAAATGTATTAGAACAAGAAGGTGATAATAATCCAGCTCAAAGTAAAGAGGCGACTGAATTAGGCGCCAACTATGAAAAGATGCTTACCATTAAAACAAAACGCGGCATAGTAAAGCCACGTAATGGAAATCAGCAATCTTATGTTCAAAATATAGTAACCAATGATATAAGCTTTGGGGTTGGCGTAGCAGGAACAGGAAAAACCTACCTTGCCGTTGCATGCGCAGTTGATGCATTAGAGCGACAAGAAGTTCGACGCATATTACTCACTCGTCCTGCTGTTGAAGCAGGTGAGAAACTCGGCTTTTTACCCGGTGATCTATCTCAAAAAATTGACCCTTATTTAAGACCACTGTATGACGCGTTGTTTGAAATGTTAGGCTTTGAGCGAGTAGAAAAATTAATTGAGCGGAATGTCATCGAAGTTGCCCCACTGGCCTATATGCGTGGTAGAACCTTAAATGATGCTTTTATTATTTTAGATGAAAGCCAAAACACAAGTGTTGAGCAAATGAAAATGTTCTTAACTCGGATTGGTTTTAATTCACGTGCAGTTATTACGGGTGATATAACCCAAGTTGACTTACCTAAACATCAAAAATCGGGTTTACGTCATGCCATTGAGGTTTTACAAGAGGTTCAAGGGGTCAGTTTTAATTTTTTCCAAGCGAAAGATGTTGTTCGTCACCCCGTTGTGGCTAGAATAGTAGAAGCTTATGAATCCCATGAACAAAAAGAAAATAGACAAAAACAGCAAAAAGAACAACAAACAAAGGCGAAAAATCTAAGTAATGAGTAATCATATTGATCTACAAGTTGCTTGTGATGAAACAGAATTACCCACATTAGCGCTTTTTCAACGTTGGACAGACATCGCCTTAACCGCTGTTACCGATAAAAAATTCGAATTAACCATTCGATTAGTTACTATTGAAGAAAGCCAACAGCTAAATAGCCAGTATCGACAAAAAGATAAACCAACTAACGTACTGTCATTTCCATTTGAAGTTCCTGAAGGCATCGAGCTTAATTTACTGGGTGACCTAGTAGTTTGTGCCAACGTAGTTAAACAGGAAGCAAAAGAACAAAGTAAGGCTTTATTTGATCACTGGGCACACATGATTATTCATGGGTGCTTGCATTTACTAGGATATGATCATATAAACGATACTGAAGCTGAGGAAATGGAAGCACTAGAGATAAAAATCTTAGCTGAATTATCCATTAATAATCCTTATGAAAGCTAACAATAAATAGCTAAACAAACTTAAATAGGAACAAATAAGCTCTATGAGCGATGACAATCCCCACTCGAGTAACGGCTCGAAGAATAAATCAGTATTGGATAAGGTTATTCATTTATTTAAACTTGAGCCGAAAAATAAAAACGATTTAGTTGATGTTTTATCTGAAGCGCAAAGCCGTGAATTAATAAATCCTGAAACAAGAAAGATGATCGAGGCGGTATTAGAAGTATCAGAAATGCGTGTACGTGACATTATGATACCTCGTGCGCAAATGGTCACCATAGACAGAAACCATACTTTAAATGAGTTTTTACCTATAATTTTAGACTCCGGTCATTCCCGTTTTCCTGTTGTAAATGAAGATATAGATCATGTTGATGGCATTTTATTAGCCAAAGATTTACTCGCTTTTGGTTTCAGTGACTCCCCAGAAAAATTTAGCTTACAAGATATTATCCGACCAGCAATTATTGTCCCCGAAAGTAAAAAAGTAGAACCTCTATTAAACGAATTTCGTTCAAATCGCTATCATATGGCATTAGTTGCTGATGAATATGGTGGTATTTCAGGCGTAATAACCATTGAAGATATTCTTGAACAAATAGTCGGCGAAATTGAAGATGAAACCGATGAAGAAATCGAAGAGGACATAAAACTGCTCGCTGGCAATGTTTATGTCGTTAAAGCATTAACTGAGCTTGAAGATTTTAATGAATACTTCAACTGTGAATTAGACGATACCTCAGCAGATACTATTGCTGGTATCATTTTACAAGAATTAAACCACATGCCACAAAAAGGCGAAGAAGTCACCATAGGTCATTTTGATTTTAAAATATTGACGGCAGATACAAGACGTATGCAAACGCTACAGGTAACCGTTGCCAAGGACCATGAAATGAATGGTAAGTCGGGTGACTAAACCAAGTATTCATACACTTTTATCGTCAGTAAAGAGTACCTTTTTCAACAAAAAAAATTGGCTTTGTTTTATTGCAGGGTTAAGTTTAGTTTTTGCTTACGCCCCTTTCTCACAAGGCTATCTAGCCCTTATTGTTCCTGCCATTCTATTTTACCATCTAGCTGATAGCACACCTAAAAAATCAGCTAGATTAATGTTTATTTTTGCTTTTGGATGGTTTGCTAGCGGCATAAGTTGGGTTCATGTTAGCATTGATCAATTTGGTGGCTTACCACTGATCGTTTCCGTAAGTTTAATGTTATTACTTTGTCTGTATTTAGCATTATTCCCTAGCCTTGCCGCCTACTTAACCGCGTACTTTTCAAATAAAAAGCAACTTAATTTGTGGTTATTGATGCCTTTTTGGCTCATTAACGAATATCTCCGTAGTGTTATATTTACTGGCTTTCCATGGCTATCATTAGGGTACAGTCAAATAGATACACCATTAGCTAATTTCGCCCCTCTTATAGGCGAAGTAGGTATCACCGCATTAATCATTTTAATTAACATTTGTCTTGTGAAAATCGTTTTCAGTATTAAATATAAGTGTAAAAAAACAAGCTACTTCCCGATAATCATGCTTTTTAGCATGGTGATATTGAGCTTTAGTTTAGACAACTTAAATTGGGTTGAAACCACAGGCAAAAAAGTCAAAGTTGCCTTGGTTCAAGGTAATATACCGCAATCAATAAAATGGGCTCCAGAGCAAGAATGGCCAACTATGCTCAAATACTTGGATCTTTCTCGGGTAAATTACGATGCTGATATCATTATATGGCCAGAGTCTGCTATCCCTGCAATGGAACCTGCGGTACAAGATTATTTAAACACGGTAAACCAATCCGCTTTGTTTAATAAAACTGCCATTATTACTGGAATTTTAAATTACAACTTTGAAAGTAAAGAATATTTTAATAGTTTAATAGTTTTAGGTAGCAAACAAGATGAAGATGTACAAGGTTATTATTATAACCATAACAATCGCTATTCAAAAAACCACCTTTTACCCATTGGTGAATTTGTCCCCTTTCAAGAATTATTACGTCCTTTAGCGCCGCTATTTAATTTGCCTATGTCTTCATTTAGCCGAGGAAGTTATGTGCAACCTAACCTGATAGCAAAAAATCTTCATATATTACCGTTGCTGTGTTTTGAAGTTGTTTTCCCACACCAATTAGCGGCTAATTTAACTAAACAAACGAGTTTATTATTAACCGTCAGCAATGATGCATGGTTTGGAGATTCGCACGGACCACATCAGCATATGGAAATTGCCCGTATGCGCGCTTTAGAATTTGGCCGTCCTTTATTGCGCACAACCAACAACGGAATAACCGCGGTTGTTGATCATAAAGGTAATTTCATTGGCCGTATTCCACAATTTGAAGAAATGGTATTAAAAACAGAGGTGGCGCTGGTATCAGGTGAAACGCCTTATAGCCAATGGCCACGTTTGATTTTATTATTAATAATTATCATCCCACTAATTATTATTGCGCTTTTACAAACTAAAAAAATCGAAAGCAATAATGATCCGATTCACAAAACTAAATAAGGCTTAAAGGGTATCGCTTCAAATCACTTTGATTTAGGGTGCATGCTAACTTTATTTCGACCATTTTCTTTTGCATGATAAAGTGCTGCATCAGCACATGCCATCCAAGATTCATAACTTTTAATCGTAGGCTCAACTTCAGCGATACCCATACTAATAGTGTATTTAAGATCGATATCATTATACCGAGTAATCGAGGCTTCTACGGCTCGGCGTAGACGCTCAGCAAAAACATACGCATTTTTCAATGGGGTATCGGGCAGTAAAACAACAAACTCTTCACCGCCATATCGGCCAGGAATATCAGTTTCTCTTACATGAACTTGAATTAACTTTGCAAGATGGCGAATAACATCATCACCAACCACATGACCATAGGTATCATTTACCTTTTTAAAGTGATCTATATCGAGTATTACTAGAGAGCTTGCGTGTTGACTGCGCATCCAACGTTTATATTCAGCCTGTAAGCAGCTTTCCCAATGACTTCGATTAAAGAGCTGCGTTAAGCCATCGGTTTGGCTTAATATGGCCAATTCTTTGTTAGCTTTTTCTAGACTTACCTTATTTACAGCTGTATCAGTCACATCATAGACAAGTAAACATAGATGACTGACCTCACCCATTGAAGATAATAATGGAATAAACGTGGTATTTTGATACATGAAATCAGAGTTGCCGGTAAGTGGACGGTAACTATTAAATTTAAATAAATAAGGCCGTTGTTCCCAAATAGTGAACGCCTTATTTTTTAATAAAAAAGCAGATTCAGCTTTCCGTACAAACCAGTCTTGTGGAATTTCATCAAATAATTCAAATAGCGACTTACCTTTAACTTCTCTGGGCATTAGACCACTATGGTTTTCCATAAAACCATTAAAAATTTCTACTTTGTAATCTCTATCTAACACGACTAAGCCAACATCAATGTTATGAAGCATCTCCATTAACCAATGTAATTCATTTAATTGTGTAGTTTCTAACGACATGGTCAATCCAACTTTCTTTTCTTCGCTATTTTGATATAAGCATTTTGGGGTTAATTAACATTTAATCGAGTAAGTAAGACAACTTGTTATTCAATGTTAACATCGACTGTTCAGAAAATAATAAAAGTAAATCACACTTTATTGGATAATTTTCAATGCTATAACTAATTTCAATTGCCAATGTTTTTTTCCACTTACTTTTATTAGCAATAAGTTCAGATATTTTTCTGTGCTGACCTAAAACCACAGGATGTCCCTGGCTAAAACCAATATCAAGTTGTTCAGATATGCCTTTTAAGCAAGCACCAATGAGAACATTTGCTAAGTCCATTAATAACTCTAATTCTGTACCATCGTCTTTATCATATTGATAATGCATCAGTGATGCTACATCTTGAAAGCTGGAATCATTTAATATTAATAACGCTTCTCCAGATATACCTGCACTAATAAAACCTTGGCAAATACCAGAAGTACTTTCGTTTGCCTCTACAGCCTCAAGCGCCATACTCAATTCACTAACTTCTATAAAGTTAACGTTGGGAATAGGTAGTTCAACAAAAACATCTAGCAATCGTGCGAGTAAGTCACCTGCACGCCCCATCGCGACATTCGCGACCTCTTGATAACAATCTCTCAAGTCACTCGATAGCGTTAACTCAACATTACTAACTGGCGCAGACGTATCAACAGCCACTACTTTCAAAGGTGGAGTAGCAATTACACTTTTTTCTTTTTCTTGTTTTTTTTCTTGGGTAACAACGTTTAACTTTTCTACTTTACTTGTATCGACTGTTTGAACAACTTTCTGTTCTTCTCTAGTGAATACACCATAAGATAATAATACTTCGGTTAATTTTTCTTGATTAACTGGCTTTTGAATAAAATCTAATGCCCCTAAGCTCGTCACTCTTTTATGTGCTTCCGGTTGAATATCTCCAGAAACAACAATTGTTAAGGTAGGTAGATCTTGCTCTAAAATAGCTTCTAGCACTTGATAACCGTCCATTTCTGGCATATTCAAATCAAGTAGGAGAACATCGCCTTTCCCCGCTTTTATTGCTTCAACTCCTTCAACACCGTTTTTAGCAAAACTAACATCAACATCCCAACCTTCAGGTAAAGAACGTGCTAGTTGCTTGCGCGCCATATTAGAGTCATCGCAAATTAGTAACTTCGTTGACATAAGAGCTCATGACCTTTTAAAAATAAAAATCCATTTGAATCAAAAACTTATAGTTTACATTTTTTAATATTATTACCTTTATTGTTAGCATAATAATAGGGAAGTGAGTAACATTTTTAAAAACAATTTATCAAAAAATAATTAAGAAAATCGATAGGAAAAACGGTAAACTTAAACTTTATAATCAATTATTCCAACTAATGATGAAATTATCTACCCTAAGTAAGTTTTTATTTATATTATTATATATCCCTAGTGCATTCTTGTTCAATACTCATGCAAAACCCACTAGCCAATCTACACTAGTTCAAACACAAAATTTAGTTAAAGCGAACGATAAATACGTTACTTTGCTAGGTAATCAGGTCAATGTTGCTGATAAAGCGCCAAACTTTAAAGTAGTAGATAAAAACTTTGCTCCTATTCAGTTAACTGATTTTTCAGATAAAACATTACTTATTTCAGTGGTACCTAGTTTAGATACAGGCGTGTGTTCATTACAAACTAAGCGCTTTAATGAAGAAGCAGCCAAGTTACCAAAAAACATCACGGTATTAACCATTAGTAATGATTTGCCTTTTGCGCAAAAACGTTTTTGCAAAGTTGAAAATGTGGATCATGTTAAAGTGGTTTCGGATTCAGTTTGGCGTGATTTTGGTGAAAATTATGGACTAATTATAAAAGACATGGGTTTATTAACACGCGCCATTTTTATCATAGATAACCAGGGCATAATAAAATATAAAGAATTAGTAGCTAACATATCACAACACCCAAATTACGAGAGTGCCTTAACTGCAGTTAAAGCTATAGCGCCAGTAATTGTTGTTGAAAGTAAGGTCATTGCAGACGAAGTAGTTACCGAGACTGCACAATAACCCGTCTCAATTTTTTGTCAGAAAAAATAGTGACTATTTCAGTGACTTCATGAACGAAGTCTTCTGCACTTCGTTGTTATTTTATAGATAAACTCATCACTATAAGAGTTTTTCCCTTCTGAGAGAAGCACTCCTAACCACATAAAAAACATATTAAAATCAAAAAAATAAAATTTATTTTAATTTTTTTGTTGAAAAATTAAGCCCTATCCCCATCTTTATTTATGTAGTCGCCGTAAGGGGCTACATAATACAAAACAGCTCTTTACCTGTTCATTGATAGCCAAAAACTTAAGTTCAAAAGCTTAGAAAGGTAAAGCATTATTATTGCTAATTATTAGGATATATTTATTATGCGTACATCAAAAGATTTCAGCCCTCTTTATCGTTCATTCATCGGTATTGATCACTTAGCCAGTTTAATTGATCAAGCTTCTAGCGCTGAAAAACAATCGACCTACCCTCCTTATAACATTGAGTTATTAGCTGAGGATCAATACAGAATAACGATGGCTGTCGCAGGCTTTAGTGAGCAAGATATAGACATCGAATCAAAAAATAACAACTTAATTATTGTCGGTACTAAAGCCGATAAAAATAATGCTGAGACTATTGAAAATAAAATTCAAAGAAAGTTTTTACATCAAGGTATTGCTGAGCGTAATTTTGAGCGAAAATTTCAACTAGGTGAGCATGTAGAAGTAATTGGTGCTTTTATGGAAAATGGTTTACTGCATGTGGATTTAAAAAGAGAAATTCCTGAAGCATTAAAACCACGTAAGATTGCCATCAACGGTAAAAGTTTACTTTCCGAACATTAATTCTAGCTTCTAATTCCCTAATGTTATTTTGCCCAGTTTATTAACTGGGCTTTTTATTAACAGTTGCTCTGGGTAAAAAAACCATCAAAAATGCTGCGAGCAATGCTGCAACACTGGCCGTTAAAAAGGCTGTAGTAGCTCCCGTGCCATTTAACCACAATACGCCGGCTAAATAGGCGCCAATAGCACCGCCTACACCATAAACACCACCGAGATAAATAGCTTGCCCCCTTGATTGCTGACAAGCACTAAAGTGGTTACTAATAAAGATCATTGATGCGCTATGAAACAAAGCAAAGCTTGCTGCATGTATTAATTGTGTAAATGCTAACACCCATGCAGAATCTGCATATACCGCCACTAAAAACCAACGTAAGGCCGTAATTGCTAAACTAAATAAAAGTATAGTTTTTAGGGAGAAATGTCTAAAAAAGTTACTAGCAAATATAAAAACTACTATTTCAGCCAATACCCCTAATGATATAAACAATCCCACAGCGAAGCCTGGGTAGTCTAAATCTCGTAAAAATAGTGCAAAAAATCCATAAAACGGACCAAAACTAATTTGTAATAAAATACCTGCGGAAAAAAATATAAGAAACCTAAGCTCAAGTAATTTATTTTTTATTGATGTTACCTGCTTTTTTGTTGCACTGTTGACGTGACGAGTTTTAAGGCTAAATGTTGATAATAATAATAAAGCTAGAACAGCACTGCCCATAAATACAAATGCGTCGCTAAATGAAGTTTGTTTTACCAACGATAAGTCATCAGTTTCATAAAGTGCCATGACTTGTCCAGCAAAGATAGCTAAAACAATAAACCCCATACTTCCCCATAAACGAACACGCGCGTAAATTTTACTACTGCGCCTAACTGAGTTTAAGGTTAACACCTCAAGTTGAGGTAATATTGCTGTCCAAAAAAGACTAAAAAAAGCTAAACAAATGCTGATTGACCAGTAATCATTTGCCCAAAATAGCAATATAAAATTTAAAAGCGCAAGTACTGTTCCAATACGGATGATCAGTAATTGCCGCCCTGTTCTATCGGCTAAAATAGCCCATAGACTTGGCGCAAAAATTTTAGTGGCGGTGATAACGGCAAAAATTTCACCCAGTTCAAGTGAAGTAAAACCTTTGCTATCAAGAAAAACTGAAAGGTATGGAGAGGTTAAGCCAAGAATGGCAAAATAAAAAAAATAGCTTGAAGAAAGACGGGTAAATAATGACAAGTTTTGTTCCTATTTACCCGAAGGCGATAACTTAACGCTCAGTGATCACCGGTGTATTACAGACAACATCGGCATTTTGTGCACGATGTCTTAAATAGTGATCAACTAAGGTTAACGCTAGCATTGCTTCTGCAATTGGCACAGCACGAATACCCACACAAGGATCATGTCGACCTTTAGTAATTATATCTGTTGCTACACCGTTAGCATCAACCGTTTTACCACTAACACCAATACTTGAAGTTGGCTTTAATGCCAAGTGGGCAATAATGTTTTGTCCAGAAGAGATACCACCTAAAACACCACCAGCATGATTACTAGCGAAACCTTCAGGTGTTAATTCATCTCGATGCTCTGAGCCTTTTTGATTAACAACAGCAAAACCATCGCCAATTTCAACCCCTTTAACCGCATTAATGCTCATTAAGCCATGAGCAATTTCTGCATCAAGTCTATCAAAGATAGGCTCGCCTAACCCTACGGGAACATTGGTTGCGACTACACTAACTTTTGCCCCGATAGAGTCTTTAGCGCGCATGACGTCACGCAAATGTTGGTCAAGCTCTTCAAGCTTGGTGTTGTCAGGAAAAAAGAACTGATTTTGTTCTACTTCATTCCAATCAATATTTTGAAAGTCTAGTGGCTCGCCATTTGACGATGTCGCAGTAATTTCACCAATTTGAGTTACACAGGCTTGTATTTTCATGCCAAACTTTAGTGCTAAATATTTTTTAGCAATGGCGCCCGCAGCAACACGCATAGCAGTTTCTCTTGCAGAAGAGCGACCGCCACCACGATAATCACGTAACCCATATTTTTGTGAATAAGTATAATCAGCATGACCAGGGCGAAAGCTTTGTGCAATATTGCCGTAATCCTTAGAGCGTTGATCGGTATTTTCAATAATCAGGCCTATAGGCGTTCCTGTCGTTTTACCTTCAAAGACACCTGACATGATTTTTACTATATCAGCTTCATTACGCGCAGTAGTAAAACGTGACTGACCTGGACGACGTCTATCAAGATCGATTTGTAGATCAGCTTCACATAATTCAATGCCAGGAGGACAGCCATCAATAATAGCACCTAGCCCTAAGCCATGGCTTTCGCCAAATGAAGTAACTGTAAATAATTTTCCGAAAGTATTACCTGACATTTTAACTCCAACGTCTGTTATTAATTTTTTTATTTATGAGCATTTAAAGCCGCAGTAAACACTGCCGAAAACTCAACTAATTGTGCCTTAGTTAGCATAAATACACCATGACCACCACGCTCAAAACTAAGCCAAGTAAAAGGCACTTCACTATACAAAGCTTTAACGTGTACTTCTGAATTACCTACCTCACAAAAAAGTAGGCCACCATCTGATAAATACTGCGCACTTTCTGCCAATATAACACGCACAATATCTAGGCCATCATCGCCGCAACCTAAGCCCATTTCAGGCTCATGAAGATATTCTTGCGGTAAACTATCAATGTCATGCTGATCGACATAGGGTGGATTAGTAACAATTAAATCATAACTTTGCCCTTCAACCCCAGAAAACACATCAGATTGAATTGGAATAACTTGTTCACTAAGTCCATGATTTTCGATATTCATTTGCGCAACATTTAACGCCTCAATAGATAAATCGACTGCATCCACTTCCGCTTCATCGAAATAACTCGCACATGCAATAGCAATACAACCACTGCCAGTACATAAATCTAAAATTCTTTTTGGCGAATTTTCAGGCGTTATATAAGGAAAAAATTGATTTTCAATCAATTCGCCGATAGGAGAACGTGGAATTAATACGCGTTCATCAACATAAAAGGGTAATTGAGCAAAATAAGCAATATTTGTGATATAAGGAACCGGTGTTTGCTCATCAATACGGCGATTAAATAATGCCAATACAGTTTGTTTTTCTGTTTCAACTAAACGACACGTCATCAAACTATCATCTAGATCATTAGGTAGAGATAAAGCATACATGACTAATATGTATGCTTCATTAAAGGCGTTTTCACTACCGTGCCCATAAAACAATTCAGCTTGATTAAATAAAGTAGCACCATATCGGCAGTAATCAGCGATAGTATGTAATTGGCTCGTTACTGAGGTTAACTTAGTCAATTTTTATTCCTATAGTTTCTATGTTTACTTAGCTTCATTAAATTCATTTCTTGTAAAGACTAACAGATATTTTTAAACTGCTGTTATGAAAATGAAAGATATCAAAAAAAAACTAATCAGCACTGATGATGAATCACTTTTTAAAGAAGCAATAGGCAAGATCAAGCCTTTAAAAGTGGACACCATACACTTTGCTAAAAAGGTCAGCAAGCCTAAAAGGCATGCTCAGCCTAAAAACAGTAAAAAAGCCTCTGCTGAGTTCCATTTTTCTGACGAATTTGAACCCCATCTAAACAAACAAGGGCCAATGAAATATGTTAGAGACGATGTTAACAGTTTTGAAGCCAAAAATTTACGCCGTGGCTTTTATAGTCCTGATTTAATTTTAGACTTACACGGTTTAGATCAATACCAAGCTAAGCAAGAAATTGCTGCTCTACTGTATGCTTGTCAAAAAGAGCATGCTCAATGTATTTGTATTATACATGGTATTGGTTCAAGGACATTGAAAAATAAAGTCCCCCACTGGTTGGTTCAACATCCTGATATAATGGCATTTCATCAAGCCACATTAGAATGGGGTGGCAACGGTGCTTTGTTAGCTTTGGTCGAATTAAAAGATAAATTTAGTATAAATTAATGAGCGAAGCTCTCCGGTGAAATCATATCCACTAACTTCCCTTGCATGCACTTAGGATCATAATCAATTACCGCAATCCCGCCAGTGGGGAAAATTGGTGTTTGGTTTTTATCTGTTAATTCAGCGACAAAATAGCTAACAAATGGCATATGAGAAACCAATAATACGGCTAGGCTTTTATCATCATGATCTACTTCATTATACTGGATAAGTAACCCGTCTAAAAAATCATGAGCGTACTTAACATTACCTGATGGGGTGATTAAATCGAGCGTTTTTGATTGTTTCGTGTATAGATTAGCCTGTATTAAAAAACTAGTCACATTAGCGCAAGTTTGTTGTGCTCTAGTGTAAGGGCTTACAAAAACATCTAATAGTTTTAGTTTTTTTTCTAACAACCATTTGCCCATCATTTCAGCTTCTAAAACACCTTTCTCAGTCAAAGGCCTCAGGGAGTCATCACCTGAACTATTAGCCGCTTCACCATGACGCATTATATAAATTTGCATTTTCTCTCCCGCAAATCAAACAGATAAATTCACGCGGTTATCAAAATTGTGGCTATAGTAATAGAATATATATACCTTTTACATTATCTGTTAAGAATAAATGGACTCTAGTTATTCCATAAGGTAATTTAGACCGTTAACTTATTATAGTCGCAATAGTTTTTATACCCTTTTATTGTCAATCTTAGGAACCTAACCTTGAAGCAAAGTCCAAATGATTTTAAAGAATATAGATCACTTACCTTGGACAATGGTTTACGGGTTTTATTGGTTCACAATAAAGAAACAGAGAAATGTGCTGCAGCACTTGCTGTAAATGTTGGACATTTTAATGATCCTGCTGACAGGCAAGGATTGGCACACTTTTTAGAACACATGTTATTTTTGGGCACTGAAAAATATCCCGAAGGTAGCGAATATCAAAAATTTATTAGCCAATACGGCGGGTGCAACAATGCGTGGACGGCGACCGAACATACTTGCTTTTACTTTGATATTCATCATCAATACTTTACTGAAGCGTTAGATCGTTTCAGCCAGTTTTTTATTACTCCACTTTTAGCCGATGACTTTATCATCAAAGAACGTAAAAACATTGAAGCTGAATTTAAGTTAAAACTTAAAGATGATATTCGCCGTTTATACGATGTACATAAAGAAACGATTAATCAACGTCACCCTTTTTCAAAGTTTTCCGTAGGAAATGTCGATACCCTTGCAGATAGAAATGGTGAAAGTATCAGTAAAGAACTTAAAGATTTTTTTAACCAATACTACCAAGCGACTTACATGACCCTCGCCATTGAAGGTCCACAGACATTAGAAGAGTTAGCGCATTTAACTAAACAAATGTTTAGCGAGATAAAAAATAATGAATCAGCGTTAACTGCTATCACTGAACCTTTATATTTACCAGAGCATCAAAGTATATATATTAATGTAAAGCCTGTTAAAAATGATCACCAATTAATCATCAGCTTTGCGATGGAAAGCATTGATCAATTCTACCAAGATAAACCTGAATCTATCTTAACTTATCTTATTGGTCATGAAGGCGCCGGCAGTATTTTAGCTATTTTAAAGCAAAAACAATGGGCTATGGCGTTAACCGCAGGTTCAGGTATCAATGGTTCTAACTTTAAAGACTTTAATATAAGCATTAGTTTAACCGAGTTAGGGGAAACCTGTATTGATGAAATTATATCAATAGTTTTTTCTTATATCGGTTTATTAAAGTCAGAAAAACTGCCGCTTTTTTACTACCAAGAAAAGCAAGCTATTGCCGAACTTTCATTTACCTATCATGAGAAAACTCGCCCCTTAGATAATGTCAGTCAACTCGTCACTAATATGCAACACTACCCGTGTGAAGATTATATTTTTGGCGATTATATAATGTCAGGTATGAATGATAAAAATATCAGCCGCTTACTCGATTACCTAAATGCTGACAATATGCGAGTCATTCATGTAAGTCAAAAAAATAGCTTTTCACAAACAAGCTTCTGGTACCAAGTACCGTACCATGTCAATAAAATTTCAGAAGAACAACTAAATCATTGGCGTGAATTATCTACACCATGTGATGCCCATTTCAAAAAAAACAAAGCACTATCTCTGCCTGAAGCAAACCCATATATCAACGGCAACCCACACGTTTATGACAACATTAATAACAGCATATTACCTATAAAAATAGAAGACATTAGTGGTTTAACCGCATGGTATAGTCAAGATACAACTTTTAAAGTACCCAAGGGTTATATTTACCTAGGAATTGATTGCCCTTATTCAATAGAAAGTATTGAGACTATAGCGATGACACGTTTATTTGTTGATGTGTTTAGTAATACAGTTATAGAAGAAAATTACGATGCCGAACTTGCAGGTATGCAGTATCACCTTTATGCCCATCAAGGAGGAATAACCCTGCAACTATCTGGCATTAGTGAAAACCAGCCAAGATTATTAGAAAAACTTCTTTACCGGCTAACCCATCATAATACTAGTGAAAAAGACTTTATATTATTCAAGCGGCAGCTTATCAAGCATTGGCAAAACGGTGATAAAAACAAATCAATATCTCAGCTATTCTCTACTCTTAGCTCATTAATGCAACCCAATAATCCGAACGCTGATGAATTATCCGAGGCACTATGCCGAATCTCTTTTGCACAATACCAATCTTTTTGTCAAAAGCTCTTCGAAAAAATTACTCTTGAAGTATTAATTCATGGTAACTGGCTACTTGAGCATGCAACCAACATAGTATCCAATATAAAAATGGCTTTTAGTAATAAATACGACAAAAGTCATTCTGTACAATGTCCTGTAGTGGATATAACTAACAAAAGCACGCTTATGTTACCTATGCATATCCCTGATCATGATCATGCAAGTGTTGTCTATTTTCCATTGCCCACAAGAGATGAAAAATTAGTTGCATTAACCATGGTAACTAGCCAGCTATTATCGCCATTGTTTTTTCAAGAAATGCGTACCGAAAAACAATATGGATATTTAGTGGGTGTAGGGTATGTGCCAATTAATCGTTACCCGGGCATTGCCTTTTATATTCAATCTCCACACACTGACGCTTTAGCGCTAACAAAAGCTATCGATGAATTTATCACCGAGAGTTTAGAAATGATAAAAGATATCAGTGATGAGAATTGGCTACAATTAATCAATGGATTAGCGGGACAACTACAAGAAAAAGATAATAGCTTAAGAATAAAAAGTCAGCGCTTTTGGGCTGCTATTTGTAATAAAGATTTAGCCTTTTCCCATAAAGAACAACTTATCTCTGCTATTTTAGCTTTGGATTTTGATCAGGTTAAAAACTTTATCAAAGAGCAGTTAATGAATGTAACTAATCCAGATAGAATTATATTATCTTCCATAAAAGAAATTCCCTCAGTTATCTCCCAAAAAAATCAATCTGAATTAAACGGTGAAATTATAAGCAAAGTCACTGATTTTATAAAAAAAAGCAAAAGAAAATACTAACGCTGCCGATATAATACTAATCGTTAGGAATTCAGTTACTATTTAACCAAATTTGACTTAAGTCTGTGCATGACTTCTAATGGTGTTTCGCCAAGCTTTTTTTACTTATGCTAGCGTTTTTTTCATACAAATAATAATTTCATTTTCCTTACTTTAGGTTGAAACGTGCTGTCATACTTTTTACGTTTACATTGTAAAAACATTCATTCAATAAACAAGAATAACCTTCTCATTTGTTTTTTTATTTGCATGTACTTTATAACTAGTACAACCGCATTTTCATATGAACAATTAACAAAAAATAAATTAAACACTGACTCTGTAAACTCTACTTTTATTGAGTCTAATAAAAATCAATTAAAGTTCAGTCAATTGTCTACCTTAGATGGCTTGTCAAATTCAAATGTTTTTGGCATCACTCAAGATAAACAAGGTTTTATCTGGTTCGGCACAGAAGATGGTCTAAACCGTTTTGATGGTAACAATATTGTCACCTATCGACACAACTCCAATGATGAAAACTCTATTGCTAACAATGTTATTCGTAAAATATTTTATGATAGCGAACAAAACTTATGGGTTGGTACACAAAATGGATTAAGTCGTTATAATCGTGAACTAGATAATTTTGATAATTTTTTTAGCGTCGCTAATAACGATGATTCACTCCGAGATAATGTCATTTGGGATATTTATCAAAACAAAAACGCCTTAATAAAAAACAACCAATCCAAACCACTACTTTGGATATCAACAACCAATGGGTTACACACACTTACCATAGGAAATGATGCAAAAAAAATCACTTTCCAACGTATAAAAATTCGAGATTACAACGATAGAATAAGAGAAATAAAAACTATTTTTCAAGATAAACAACAAAACTATTGGCTAGGTAGTTTTGAGAACGGCATCCATTTAGTGAGTGAAAATTTAACTTACTTAGGCTCTCTTAACAGCCAAAACAAATATGATTTAATCGTAAATTCAAAATCCCTTTTCGATATAAAAATGATCGATAATCAATATTGGTTAGGTACGGATAATGGCTTATTTATTATTGATGACCGTTACAAATTAGTGACACATCTACTTGCATCGAACAAAAAAAACAGCTTACTTTCAAACAATATTAGATCTATAGCTCAATTCAATGAGAATCAAGTATGGCTTGCCACCCATGAAGGCCTAAACATTATTAACCTGCTAAACGATCAGGTTGAGAGTTATCAAAATAACGCTCAATCAACCTCCCTTAGTGAAAATTGGTTAATGGATATTTACCAAGATAGTAACAACAATATGTGGTTAGCCAGTTATGGTGGTGGGTTAAATAAATACTCTCCATTAACAAGCTTACTTCATAATGGTTTAACAACTAAAAAGGGCAAAAACTTTCGTGTAGAATCTTTTGCAGAAACCTCAGACGGCACAATATGGCTTTCTTCAGAAGAACAAGGTTTATATTCGATAAATATTGAGGGGGAAATACAAAGAATTGACTTCCCTCTAAATGAAAATATCAGGCAAATCTCAGCAAATAACACATCTCACCTTTGGTTACACTTAAATGATAATAGAGTTTTTAAATTTGAACCTTATATAAACAAATTAATTGAACACCCCAACTGGTTAACTAGCACCAATTACTCTACTGATAGCCTTTTAACAATAATCAACGATGATTTTTGGTACCTCAATGAAGGTGGTGTACTCACTAATTATCAAATAAATAAACAAAAAATCAGCTCTTACCCTTTAAGCAATAATGAGCGCATTATTAACTTTCAAGTACTAGACAATAACGTTATATGGATATTAACTAAAAACAATCAAATATTAACTTTTGATACCTATAGCAAAACATTTAAAAATACAAAAGTAAAATTACCTATAACTAACGATGAAACTTATAGAAAAACATTACGCGTTAGTAAAAATTGGCTTTGGGTAGTATCAGGCCTTCAAGAAATCGCATTAATTAATAGCCAAACTAATCAGATTAAAGCATTCGATGAAAGTAACGGGCTACCAGATAGTTTTATCGCTTCCATACTGATAGATGAGAAAGAAAATGCGTGGTTAGCAACCAATAACGGAATAGTTAAAGTTAATCCTTTTACTAATACCGTCACTAACTTTAATAAAGACTTCTCCATTAACAAACCCGAGTTTATTGAATATTCCGCATTAAAGTCGTCAACAAATCAGTTATTTTTTGGTAGTCCAACAGGATATTACCAATTCCTGCCTAGTGATATATCCCAAGTCACTCAAAAAATACAAAAGCCCCTGTTTATCAATTTATATGTGGCAAATAAAAAAATCAGCATAAATGCTTCACCAAAAAAAAGTATCGTGAATACTGAGCATGCTTTTGAAATATCAAAACAATTAAACTTTATCAATCAAGTTGAGCTGGCCTATAAGCAATCTCCCGTTAGCTTCGAATTCACTTCACCTAATACAAAACTGCCGTCTCAATTAAGTTATAAATATCGTTTGCTTAACTTAGAAAAAAACTGGATTGATGCCGCGACAGAAACCGGTTTTAAAAATAACCGCGCTACCTATACCAACTTAAGCCCTGGTGATTATATCTTTGACGTACAAGCATTTGATATACGCCAACCAAGTAATTCTAAAACAAGCCAGTTAAATGTACGTATATTACCGCCTTGGTGGTTAGCAACTAGCATGCTCTTTGTATACGCCCTG
>JAWUXK010000031.1:0-8134 GCA_034111385.1 Colwellia sp.
TTCTTCGATAATACGATTAGGTATTTTCTTCTGTGGAAAAGGTAATTGATTTTTCATCCTTTCGCACTCTGTTTTTATTTGAGCAACGGTAACACTCTCATCAGCCGCTTTTAGTTTGGTAAGTAAACAGTTGTCGATAAAGTCTTCATTGTCAGAAAAACCGAATGCTGAAAAAGGAAAACAGTAGATAACGATTAACCACCCCATTGCTATAAATGTTTTCATTCGATTTTTCTGTGTAATCTCGTTATTCATAAATAAACCTGATTAATTTTGTCATTTAATGTTTCTAGCTGCTTGTAGTTCAATTTAGTTTTGTGCTCTGTACTCTGCGGGCGATAAAGAGGTTTGTTTTTTAAAGGCTCGCGCAAATTCGCTGTTTTCTACTATTGGACACTGAAAATAATCTTCGTAGGCTTTAAGTGGCTAAAGGAATTTGAACCCTCGACAACCAGAATCACAATCACGTTGTTGATATAAGATGTATTTGGACTAACGCATATCAAGCAAGCTCTTTTATATTAAAGCTAAAATATTAAACTAAAGGTTGCTCCCCCTTGGTTATTATTTCTTACGGCTACTTTACCATCATGGGCAATCATCACTTGTCTGGTTAATGCTAAACCAACCCCTGAACCTTCTTTTTTCGTAGTAAAAAAAGGGACGAAGATTTGCCCAATATTTTCTTGTTCAATCCCCTTACCATTATCTGATACTTCAATCACCACATGGCCGCGTAAATTCAAACTTGCTCTCATGGTTATTTGTGGTGACGTACTTTGACATAGTGCTTGTTCGGCGTTTTGTAATAAGTTAATCAAAACTTGCTCGATCATATCAACATCTACGTTCACATCCAGATCAGAGGGGAAAACTGAGGTGATTAAGTCAGCTCCTTTATCTTTCGACACCTGTGTTATTAACGATGTTACGTTGGTAAAAAGTTTTTCTACTGATATTGTTTGCCGATTTGGAGAAGGTAAACGAGTTAACCTGCGGTAACTGCTAACAAACTGCATCAAACCATCACTACGGCGAGACACTGTTTGAACCGCCCCTAGTATATCATCTAATTCTTCATTAACTTCCTCAGTAATATTGGGTAAATTTTTAGTTTTGTGCTGTACATCTTTTACCAAATCAACGGCAGTTTTTGCCAGTGATGCTACGGGGGTAATACTGTTCATTATTTCATGCGTTAAAACACTAACTAAATCTTGCCAAGCTTGTAATTGTGCGAGGGCTAATTCACTTTGAATATCTTGTAGGCTGAGTAATGTTTCTCGGTGAGTTGCCGTGACGATTTCAGTTGCAGAGATGATCAAACGATGTTCCATATCATCAATGATGATAGTAATTAGGGTGCGCTCTCCGACTAATATTGATTGCAGTTTTGTTGGGAATTCGCTATCAAACTGGGCAAGATCTTCTATTTTAGTGATCACATGAGTACCAAATAAACGCCGAACGCTATTGTTCCAAAGTGTTATTTTGCCGTTATTAGCAATGCTTAATAATGGCACAGGCACATGCTCAATAATGGCTTTTATCTGTCTTAGCTCACTTTCTTGTGTAGAGCGTACTGTTTGGATACGTTTTACAATATCGGCAAAGGTCGAACCTAATTCATCAAAGCCTGTACCTAGTGCTTTTAACTCAAAGCGTTGTGAAAAATCAGCGTGGCGTATAGCATCAAAAAAACGCACTAATTCAGCATTAGTTTTTGAAATAAAACGAGTTATTTCAATAAACTGAAAAATGAGAATGATCGACAATAACAATGTTGATGCATGATAGCCCTGATGCATGAGTGCTTGGGTGAGTAGTATCAATGTCATCATAGTTAAAACAGTACGTATGACGATTAATAGCGAAAACCTTTTAAAGTTCATGTTTTTCCATCCGACGGTACAATGCTGCACGGGTTAAACCGAGTTCTTTTGCTGTGTGACTGATATTAAAACGATGTTTTTTTAGCGCCTGCGAAATCGCGGCCTTTTCTAAATACTCTAAATTAAGTTCGTTAAGCATCACCGGATTATCGGCTATTGGTGCCGGTGCTACCGTATTTCTTTTATCACTAATACTCACTTCAAGTTGAAAGTCATCTGGCTGCAATATTTGACCTTGGCTTAATATCATGGCCCGTTCAATGGCATGGCGTAATTCTCTGACATTGCCAGGCCACGGATAAGCGGTGATTGCGGCTAAGGCTTGAACGCTGATCTCTTTGGCTGGTAAATTAGCTTTATTATATTTTTTACTGTAAAGCTCAACATAATGCTGAGCGAGTAATTTAATATCGTCAGGGCGTTCTCGTAATGCTGGGAGATAAATTTCTACAGTGTTGAGTCTAAATAATAAGTCTTGTCGAAAACGTTGCTCATCTTTAAGGACATCTTTACTTAAGTTAGTTGCACAAACCACTCTAACATTAAAAGGAACCGCGATGTTTTCCCCTATGGGAGTTACTTTTCTTTGCTCTAGCACGGTGAGTAATTTTGCTTGCAAGTGTAAGGGTAAATTTCCGATTTCATCGAGGAATAATGTGCCGCCATCAGCAGCCTTTAAACGACCAATTCTATCGCTTTGTGCCCCAGTAAAAGCCCCTTTTTTATGACCAAATAATTCACTTTCAAATAACGTTTCGCTTATTGAGCCTAAATCAACCGACATAAATACTTGTTGTGCACGTAAACTTTGTTGATGAATTTCCCGGGCGACTAACTCTTTCCCGGTGCCGTTTTCACCTAAGATCAGCACATTGGCTTCGGTGGGCGCCGAGCGTTGAATTAATGACTGGACCTTCATCATCTGACTTGAACAACCCACCATAGCTTGCTGATTGGCCGAATTACTTACTTGTACTAAAACTTTGTTGGTATCTCGTAAATTTTTAGCTTCACTTCTACTTTGCCCCAATAAAACAGCCGTTGAAACGGTAGCAATCACCTTTTCATTTTGCCAAGGCTTGGCAATGAAATCAGTTGCGCCAAGCTTCATTGCTTCTACGGCTATATCTACACCGCCATGAGCAGTGATCATAATAATGACGCTCTGTGGATTAATTTCTAATATTTTATTAAGCCAATAAAAACCTTGAGCACCTGAACTTTCACCTGGGCCAAAGTTCATATCTAAAATGATTGCGTCAAAGTGTTGATCACGAATAAACTGAGGAATATGCTCAGGTAAATTACAGGTACTAACTTGCGAAAAGTGACGTTTTAGTAAAAGTTTACCCGCCGTTAGTATGTCTTCATCATCATCAACGATTAAGATCTTCCCTTCTTTTTTCACTCAAAAACTCCGTAACTTTATAGAAAAAATCAATATTTAAGTGTTCATTAACGTACACCTACTGTTCATAAACGTACAGTTTTATTAAAAGTTATTTTCATGAAAAATATAAAACCTCATAAAAACATAGTGATAAGCATTGGAATGAAACTTGAATTGTTAAAGCTAAGTTCAATTACTACTGGCTGATGCCATTTACTTATCATGACAAAAAATACTGTTCCTCATCACACGGAAAAAACGAGTACCGTAATCAATGACGTTTCCAACGCAGTTTCTGGCGCGGGTATGGATCGAAAAATTGACGTCAGTATGAACCCAACAAAAAAGTGGTTAACTATCACTTTACTGGCATTGGTGGTTATTTTTTCTGTTTATATGATTATTGGAAAAACCACGGGAAAAGTACTATCGGTTGATAATACCCGCATCGTTATTTCAAAGGTTACTTCTGGTGTTTTTGAAGACTTTATTCCCATTCGAGGCAGAGTAACACCCGCGAAAACAGTTTATTTAGATGCCGTTGAAGGAGGCCGTGTAGAGCGTATTCTAGTTGAAGATGGTACGAGTTTAACCGCAGGTGACTTGATTGTTGAATTGTCGAACGCTTCTTTACAATTAAGTGTTTTAGGCAACGAGACTAGAGTCGCAGAGCAGCTGAACAATATGCGCTCAATTGAATTAAATCTTGAACAGAATCGTTTACAGCACAAAAGCAACATTGTTGATATCAACTATCAAATAAAAATGTTGTCTCGTCAATTAACGCGGGAGAAATCACTTATAGCGACTGGCGCGATAATGAAGTCTAAATACGATGACACTTTTGATACGTTGCAATGGTATAACAGGCGCCTTGAATTGACCAAAGAAAGTCAGCAATCAGATGCTCGTATGCAAGGTGAACAGCTGACATTTTTAAAAGAGACTGGTGCTCGCTTAGAAAGCAACCTAGCTATATCTCGTCAAAACTTAGACAACATGAATGTTAAAGCACCAGTCGCCGGTAAGCTTTCTGGTTTTAATGTTGAAGTAGGCCAGAGCATTGCGCGAGGTGAACGTCTTGGACAAATAGATACCCCTGATGACTATAAGCTTACCGCTTTTATTGATGAATTTTATTTAGGCCGAGTAGACATTGCTCAACAAGCAACTTACCTAGACAAAAACCGAGAATATATTTTGGTTATTTCTAAAGTATACCCACAAGTACAAAACGGGCAATTTGAAGTAGATTTCAAGTTTGTAAATAACCAGCCTACAGGTATTCGCCGAGGACAAACTATTCAAATAAAACTGACCTTAGGGGATGCCAGTAATGCGTTATTAATTCCTAATGGCGCCTTTTTTCAAGATACCGGCGGTAAATGGATATTTGTCGTTAGCCAAGACGGCAGCCAAGCAGTGAAGCGCAATGTTCGTTTAGGTCGTCGTAACAACCAAGTTATTGAAGTTATTGAAGGGCTTGAGCTTGGCGAAAAAGTTGTAACTAGCCCATACAGTAGTTATCAAGATATGCAGCGGCTGAAATTCAACTGAACACAATCGCGCAAATAATCATCACCTAAAGAATAATGAAAAGCATAAGGAATTTAACATGTTAAAACTACATAACTTATCACGAGTTTATCAAACGGAAGATATAGAAACCTCAGCGCTAAATAATGTGAATATTGAAATAGCTAAAGGTGAGTTTGTTGCCATTATGGGACCATCGGGTTGTGGTAAATCGACCTTACTTAATACCATTGGTATGTTGGATTCCCCAAGTAGAGGAGACTACATTTTTGCCGGTGAAAATGTTGCAGGTTATTCAGAGAGTCAATTGTCAGTGATCCGCAAAAAGAATATTGGCTTTATCTTTCAAAACTTCAACCTAATTGATGAACTTACCGTGGCAGAAAACATTGAACTCGCTTTGATTTATCACAAAATTCCCGCCGTTGAACGAAAAAGTAAAGTTGCAAAAGTAATGGATAAAGTGGGTATTGCCCATCGAGCTAAGCATTTACCTAGTCAGTTATCTGGTGGGCAACAACAACGGGTTGCAGTTGCTAGGGCGGTAGTTGGCGATCAAAAAATGATTTTAGCTGATGAGCCAACGGGAAACCTCGACAGTGCACATGGCCAAGAAGTGATGGAAATTTTGCAGTCATTAAATGACGAAGGAACCACTATTATTATGGTAACTCATAGCCCTGCTCATGCTGATTATGCCCGTCGTACTATTAATTTATTTGATGGTCATGTGGTTGCAGAAAATGTACGCGCCAGTGAGCAAATAGCGTAAAGCTAACAAGGAGAATTGACTATGTTTCGCAATTATCTTATTACCGCTTGGCGAAATATCATTAAGAATGGTATTTTTTCAGTCATTAATATTTTTGGTTTAGCCATTGGCTTGATGAGCTGCATTTTAATTATGCTTTTTGTTCGTCAAGAAACGGGGTTTGATACCTGGTTAAAAGACAGTGATCGTTTAGTACGTATGCATACTGGGTATTCCATTCCTAATCAAGAGCCCTTTGATTCCGTGCGTTCTGCCGGCAGTATGATGCCAGCCATAAGAGATTATGCTAAAAATGAAATTGAAACTGGCGTTCGATTTATTCAATTTGGTATGACGGTTAGACAAAACGAAGATGCTTTCCCAGAACAGTTTACCATGGTTGATGGCAGCTTCTTTACTTTATTTGATCTTCCATTTCTCCATGGTTCAAAAGAATCATCGTTTAAAAAACCAATGGATTTAGTGATCACGGAGGAACTCGCCTTTAAATATTTTGGCAAAAGTGATGTGATTGGTGAAACATTAACGGTGTGTTGTGTTACGGATAATATTGCAACATTAACCATTACCGGTGTTATTAAAGATTTACCCGATAATACCCATTTAAATACCGATATGATTGTTTATTTGCAACCTGCGTTATTTGGTGAAGATGATGGCGTATTACATACCTGGACAAGCCTTAACGTCTATACCTATTTCAAATTAAACCCCGGTGTTAGACCAAGCCAATTACAACAAAGAATTGACTATTGGATGAACAATGAAAGCCCCTTAGTCGATATGATGAAAAATATTTTGGGCGATAAAGTTAACGGAAAACAGGTAACCGATGTCTTAAAACAACGCTTGATGTTAGTGCCTGATTTACATCTACACGCAAAAAGCCACGCGGGAAATGGTAATGATTTAACACCTATGGGTGATGACAAGATGATCAATACTTTTATTATGGTTGCAGCGTTAGTTTTACTTATTGCTTGTATAAACTTTATGAACCTTTCGACGGCAAAAGCGAGTAAACGCGCCCGTGAAGTAGCGATGAGAAAAGTACTTGGCGCCAGTAGAGCACAAGTTGCCATTCAATTTTTAGGTGAAGCCATTGCCTTGGTTTTACTTGCTTTATTCTTTGCTTTAGTGGCCGTTGAGCTAGCACTACCTTTGTATAATGAACTATTAGGTAAAGAATTAGCATTGAACTTATTAGACGAACCCAGCCTATTATTGATGTTAATCGGTATTGCTATAAGTGTTGGTATTGGTGCAGGTATTTATCCTGCCCTGTATTTATCACGCTTTTTACCTGGGGAAATATTAAAGTCGAGTAAAAGTGTTGAGTCTTCCAGTTCCACTAAATTACGCAGTGTGTTGGTTATTTTTCAATTTTCCACGTCAATTATCTTAGTGATCTCAACCTTGGTGGTTTATGGCCAAACCATTTTTTCTAATAACATTGATGTTGGCTATCAAAGTGAAAACAAATTGGTACTCAATATTGGCTCTGCTGGCGACAATTTAGCCAGTTTAAAACAAGAATTACTTAATTTACCTGAAGTAACCAATGTGGCTTATTCTTCCGAAGCTCCTTCACAGGATAATGAAAATAATGATAATTTCAGACTATTAGAGCCTCATGCTGATGGCGCGGCCAATAAAGCTGAAATAGTTAATTACCATGATATGGGCTACGGTTTTTTTGAAGCCTATCAAGTAACCCCTTTGGCAGGACGATTATTTGATGAAAATTTTGGCTCTGATACGCTCAATCAAATAACAGGCAATGAAATAATTAAGGCAAGTGTTTTGCTTAATGCTTCAGCATTAAAAAAGTTTGGTTTTAACAACGCAGAACAAGCGATTGGTAAAACATTAGAAAGAGACAGACATGGAAAACAGCATTTAACGATTATTGGTGTTATTCCTGACATTTACTTTCGCTCAATTAAGTTTGGTGTCAGAGCTTCCATTTATACCTTAAACCCACAACGCTTTAGAGTCGCCAACATCTCATTTAATACTGATAACGTAGCTAACTTAATCAGTAAAATAGAAGATGTTTGGAAGGATAATGTGCCGATGCAACCGATCAGCTTACAGTTTCTAAGTGAAATGATGACCGCACAATATCATGATGAACTCACCACAGCGCAACTCTTTTTGGTGTTTTCTGTACTAGCTATATTAATTGCTTGTTTAGGTTTATATGGTTTATCAGCCTTTACTGTAGAAAGACGAACCAAAGAAATTGGCATTAGAAAAGTAATGGGTGCGAGTATTAAAGATATTGTTGCTTTGCTGATTTGGCAATTTTCTATACCCGTTGTTATTGCTAACTTAATTTCTTGGCCAATCGCCGCTTATACAATGATGAGTTGGTTAGAGGCATTCCCTTACCGAATAAGTTATCTATGGTTAATACCTATTTGCTTGAGTGTGGCACTTTTATCAATGATTATTGCTTGGACAACCGTTGGTGGCAATGCCGCCAAAGTTGCCAGAAAAAATCCAATTAAAGCGTTAAGGTATGAATAAGTAGTGTATTGA
>JAWUXK010000032.1:0-9475 GCA_034111385.1 Colwellia sp.
CCTTTTAAGTATTCAACAAGCTGTGAAAAAAATGCAGATTGGCAAGGTAGTTCAACGTGTAACGCTTGGCCTAATTCAGGTGAAATAGACATTATGGAACACGTTGGATACGACATGCAAACTATCCACGGCACCGTGCATAACAAGGCATATTATTGGGTTAATTGGGAGCAACGTAAGGCAAGTATAGAAGGTAAAAATGTTGATAAGGAGTTCCATGTTTATTCTATTGAATGGACACCAGAACATATTATTGTATTTTTTGATAATACCCCTTATTTCTTTTATCGAAACGAGGGTACTGGTTGGCTAGCTTGGCCTTTTGACCACCCTTACCACGTCATTTTAAACCTAGCCATTGGTGGTGCGTGGGGTTCTTCAGGTGGCCCTATAGATGACAGTATCTTCCCCGTATCAATGGAAGTTGACTACGTCAGAATATATAAACCATTAACAAAGTAACAACCAGTATATTAATCATTAACACAGTAAAGTTTGATACAGATAAACAAAGCTGTTCATCTGAATAAGTCAATTTTACCATTTAAAAACATAAAATTTACCTCTTGTTTAGGTAGGAATTAAAATGAAAAATTGTAATAGAAACAATAGTCCAGTAACCGGTGAATTTGTCACTCTGGGGAATGAAAGGTTTTATGCTATTAATAACGTAGATAAAATGGCTCCATTTTTTGTCAGCGTTATTTCAAACAGTGACCATTGGTTATTTGTTTCATCTACTGGCGGCATGACCGCAGGCAGAGTATCTCCTGAAACGGCGTTATTTCCTTATATTACTGTAGACAGAATTCACGAAAGTGATTTACATACAGGCTGTAAAACGCTTATACGAGTAAACAGTGACAGTGAAAAAAATGACTGGGAACCCTTCAATCGTGAACATGAAGATCGTTTTAATATCACCAGAAACTTGTATAAAAATGTTTTAGGAAACAAGTTGTGTTTTGAAGAAATCAATAATGACTTACAACTAGTATTTCGCTATACCTGGGCGACAAGTGATGGTTATGGTTTTGTTCGTCAATGTGAATTAGAAAGTTTATCTGATAAACCATTGAGTGTTGACCTTATCGATGGTTTTCAAAATATTTTACCTGCAGGCACGCCACGCTTTACTCAAACCAATTCAAGTAATTTGGTTGATGCTTATAAATGGACTGAACTAGACGATGATTCAGGTATTGCCTTTTTTACTTTATTTTCGGGCATTACTGATAGAGCTGAGCCATGTGAATCATTAAAAGCAAATACGATTTTTTGTCTTGGATTAGATGAAACTAAAATTTTACTTTCATCTGAGCAACTTGCCGATTTCCGCCGTGGTGATCAGGTGAAGCAAGAGGCGACTAAGCGTGGAATTCGTGGTGCTTACTTAGTCAATACTACTATTGCACTTTCGCCTAAGGCTAATAAAAAATGGCAACTAGTCGCTAATATCGAACAAAGCCAGAGTCAATCTGTAGCCTTACGTCGTCAGTTAAAAGACAGTGACAAGCTCAATAATGATATACAAGATTCAATAGCAAAAGGCTCTGATGAGTTAGCCCGTATTATGGCCTCAGTTGATGGCATACAACTAACTGGTGAAGAAAACGTTTCAGAACATCATTATGCGAATGTGTTATTTAATACATTACGTGGTGGGGTTTTTGATGATCAGTACATGATCTCTTCACAAGATTTTGCTACGACTATAGATTTATTTAACCATGAGGTTTATCAACGTAACCAAGTATTGTTAAGTAACTTACCTGAAAAATTAGATTTTAGTCATTTACTTGAAGCTATAAAAGCATCAGGCGATAGTCAGCTTGAACGATTAAGTAGTGAATATTTACCTATTTCATTTGGTCGTCGACACGGTGATCCGAGTCGACCATGGAATCAGTTCGCTATTAAATTGGTTGATGAAAACAACAATCGTTTATTAACTTACCAAGGAAACTGGCGCGATATATTCCAAAACTGGGAAGCGCTAACGTATAGCTATCCTCAATTTGTTGAAAGTGTAATTGCTAAATTTGTAAATGCTTCGACCATGGATGGCTATAACCCTTATAGAATAACGAAAGAAGGTATTGATTGGGAAGTGGAAGAGCCAGATGATCCATGGAGCTATATTGGCTACTGGGGTGATCATCAAATTATTTATTTACAAAAGATGCTTGAACTATCAAACCAATTTCACCCTGAAAAACTCAGTGAAATGTTGCGTAAAACAATTTTCAGTTATGCCAATGTGCCTTATCGTATCAAGTCATTCGATGCGTTAGTTGAAGATGCTAAAAGCACCGTGACTTATGATGAAGCATTATCGCTACAAATTGAACAACGTGTAGAAACAATAGGTGCTGATGGCAAGCTAGTACTCGACGCTAATGGGAATGTTTATCAAGTTAACTTATTGGAAAAATTATTAGTCCCTTTGTTATCTAAATTAGGTAATTTAGTGATTGATGGTGGAATTTGGTTAAATACCCAAAGACCAGAGTGGAATGATGCTAATAATGCTTTGGTAGGGCAAGGGCTGTCGATGGTCACTTTGTGTTACCTACGCCGTTACATATGTTTTTTCCAAGACTTGCTAGCAAATGAAAGCCAAGATGTTGAGCTTTCTGTTGAAGTGAATCAATGGTTATTAGAAACTGCAGCCGCATTAAGTCACTTAGCCTCTAAGTTAACCCCTGATCCGGTTAGTCCTGAATTACGCTATCAAAGTATTGAACAATTGGGCAAAGCTTCGAGCCATTATCGTGAAAGTATCTATAAACAAGAAGGCTTTAGTGGTCAAGCTTCACAAAGTATTAGTCAAGTGACATCAATGTTAAGTGATGCATTACAAGCAATTGAACATACCATTGAAACGAATGAATGCGCTGATGGGTTATATAATGCTTATAACTTATTAAGCCTAGAAGATAACTCTTCAAAAGTTAAAAATCTATATCCAATGTTAGAAGGGCAAGTTGCTGCGTTAAGCTCTGGGGCACTTAACCCACAGAAAGTTGTTTCTGTAGTCGAAGCCCTTTTTGCCAGTGATGTTTATCGTGACGATCAAAAGACCTTTATGCTTTATCCAGACAGAAAGTTACCAAGCTTTTTGGAAAAAAACTGTGTTTGCGCTGAACATGTTGAGGAAAACGGTTTCTTACAACAAATGCTTGAACAAGGTGATGAGCGTATTATTTTGCAAGACGTTGATGGCCAATATCGCTTTAACGCAGAGATAACGAATAGCAATGTTTTAGATGAGCAGTTAACAGAGCTAAAAGCACAATATCCAAGTGTTGATGCTAGTGATAACAATGCAATTTTTGGTCTTTATGAACAAACATTTAATCATCAAGCCTTTACCGGCCGCTCCGGTGGCATGTTTGGGTTTGAAGGATTGGGCTGTATTTATTGGCACATGGTTTCTAAGTTAATGCTAGCAGTTGAAGAAAACTTTTTCACTTGTATTGAGCAAGAAGAAAGTGACGAGTTATCAAGACAAATAGCCTGCTTATATTACCGAGTTCGTGACGGTATTGGTTTTAATAAAACACCGCTAGAGTATGGTGCATTTCCAATGGACCCATACTCTCATACGCCTAAACATGCCGGTGCACAACAACCCGGTATGACAGGGCAAGTAAAAGAAGAAATATTATCGCGCTTTGGTGAGTTAGGTGTTCGTGTGAAAGAAGGTCATATATCTTTTAATACTAAGCTATTGAAAAATTGTGAATTTATCGAAAACCCTAAGACGTTTCGTTATGTAGATGTAGATAACCAATGGCAGGAAATTATGGTGCCATCAATGGGACTTGCTTTTACTTGGTGTCAGGTTCCTATTGTTTATCAACTGAATGATAAGGTTGAACCTTCATTAATGGTCACTTATAGCGATGGTAAACAAGAAATGATGTCACAACTGGGTTTACCCGTTAAAGAAAGTTCAGATCTGTTCCTTCGAAATGGTCAAATACAACAATTGACACTAACGATATCATCCGACCATTTATTCTCTTAATAACCGTTAGAACAAGTAATTAAATTGATCTAATAAAAAGGTGCAAGCTAATTGCACCTTCAACCCTATTTATATAACGATTATTATCGGAGACAAACATGTCGAGTAAATATAATAAATATATGTCTTTAGCGGGAATGAATGTTGGTCATTCTTCCAGAGAGTCATTACAAAGTGCGGTTAGTGAAGTACTAAATAGTAAAATACATGGGATTTCCTTTAGCCCATATATTGAAGGACAAGGACCAGGAACAATAATAACAGAAACTCAAATAGTCGAACGTTTGTCTGTTATTTCGTCAAACATTAACTGGGTTCGTTCTTTTTCTTGTACTGAAGGTAATGAAAACATTCCAAGAATCGCCAAGCAACAGGGTTTAAAGACCTTGGTTGGTGCTTGGCTTAATGATGATTTAGAAAATAATGAAAAAGAAATCAATAATGTTATTGCAGTAGCTAAACAAGGTTATGCCGATATAGTTGCTGTTGGTAATGAAGTATTACTTCGTGAAGATTTAACTGAGCAGCAACTGATTGAATACATTAATCGAGTAAAAGCGGCTTTACCGGGGATTGAGGTAGGTTATGTGGATGCTTACTATGAATTTGAAGTACACCCTAATGTTACCGAAGCTTGCGATGTGATTTTAGCTAACTGTTATCCTTTTTGGGAAGGTTGCGCTCTCGACTATTCAATTCTTTATATGAAAGATATGTATCGCCGCGCCATGAATGTAGGAAAAGGCAAAAAAGTCATTATTACTGAAACGGGTTGGCCGAACGAAGGTCCGGCAGAGTTCGGTGCAGTACCTTCTTATGAAAACGCGATAAAGTACTTTCTTGGTACCTATCAGTGGGCAGCAGAAGATGACATTGATGTATTCTATTTTTCATCATTTGATGAAGCTTGGAAAGTGCATGATGAAGGCGGCGTAGGGGCACATTGGGGCCTTTGGGATAAAAACGGGAATTTAAAATATGTTTAACAAACACAGTGATAAAATTGCAACAATTGGTTCGATGAACTTGGTTCATGAAAATGCCATCTGTTATTCTGGTTATCGTGATGGGCAAAACCCAAGAGAAGGCATTTATCCTAGCTATGATGAAGTGAAAGAAGATTTACTCATTTTGAAAGAGAATTGGAGCTACCTTCGTATTTACGATTGTGGCGCACATGCAGAAATTGTTTTAAAGGTTATTCGTCTTGAATCACTACATTTTAAAGTAATGCTTGGTGTTGATATGGCAGCTGAAATGAGTAACCCGCATTGCCCTTGGGGTGCTGATTTTAGCGAAGAGGTACTCAGTAACAACAGACAGAAAAACTGTAATGAAATTCATAAAATGATTGAGTTATCACAAAAGTATGAAGACATTGTTTTTTCCGTTTCAGTGGGTAATGAAGCGAGTGTTGAATGGACTGATCACATGGTTCCTGTTGATAGGTTGGTTACTTATGTTAAGCAAATAAAAAAAGAAATTCACCAACCGGTTACTTTTTGTGAAAACTACGTGCCTTGGACATATAAATTAGAACCATTGGTGGAAGTATTAGATTTCATCTCTATTCATACTTATCCCGCGTGGGAGTTTAGAACAATGGAAGATGCACTGGAATATACCAAGCAGAATTATTATAGTGTGGCAAATCATTATCCAGATACTCCGGTTATCATCACCGAAGCGGGCTGGACAACCGCATCTAATGGTCGTGGTATAGAGCCGTGGAATGCAAATGAAGAATTACAGGCACAATATTATGAACAGCTGCTGGCATGGACCACTGAAGAAAAAATTCTGACATTTGTTTTTGAAGCATTTGATGAGCCTTGGAAAGGCTCTCCAGATAAACTGGAGCCGGAAAAACACTGGGGATTATTTAAAGTTGATCGGTCACCGAAATTGGTGATGAAAGATATTTACCCAAACACTGTAATTGAACTTAGCAAAAGTAATGCAGTTGCCTAATACTTCTAATTAATCATTTTTATACTATCACTTCCCAATGGTTATTAGTGTTGGAAATAGACATTAATAACCATTGGGATTTTTGCATTTAGCGTTATCTTGTTCACTAATTCATCTAGTTAACACATTAACTTAATCCAATATATTCTTGGACGTGATGAAACGGACTTTTAGCGCGATGATTGGGACATTTTCATTCGATCATTGTTTACGGAAGGAGTAGTATGATAGAAGACATCCTAGGGGGAAAACATGTCTGATAACCCACTACTGCGTATGAACAAATTAATTGCAAAAACGCCAATGTATCTTTTTTGGTCATTACAAACCGCTTTTTGGTCTTTTGTTGCATTAATTAGCTTAGTATCACTAACACTTTGGTATGTTCAAATTGATGTAGCTCACCTAAGCCATACCTTTTGGCAATCGGTTATTGGTTTAGTATTATCGCTGCCACTATATCGGGTTTTCATGCGATGTTGGAATCGCTCTTTTTATAGAAGAGTTTTTATCAGTATTGTTTCCGTGCTATTAATCTCCTTTATTTGGACAGTCATTAGGGTAGAGCTCTATATAGAATTAGTAGGAAATAATGACATTTGGGGTGAATTCGGCGGCTGGTTTTTTAGTAGTATCTTTATTTATTTTTGTTGGACTGGCTTCTTCCATGGCATCCGCTACTATCAATTGTTGCAATTTGAACATAAAACATTGCTAAAAAAAGAAGCTGAAACAAAATCGGAACAGCTAAAAAGGTTAAGTGCGCAATCCGTTGCAAGAGACGCAAAAATTAAAATGTTACGTTATCAGCTAAATCCGCATTTTCTTTGTAATACACTTAATGCAATTAACTCTTTGATTGAATGTGAGCTCCCAGAGCAAGCCCAGCTAATGACTGTGCAGTTAAGTAAATTCTTACGTTATTCTTTGGATAATAATCCGGATACTAAAATAGCATTAGAATTCGAACTGATTGCGCTTAACTTATATTTAGAAATTGAAAAAACACGTTTTGGTGAAAGGCTAAACCTTGATTTTAAAATATCTGATCAAGCAAAAGCAGCATTAACACCAAGTTTACTAATACAACCGATTATTGAAAACTCAATGAAACATGTCATTGCCCAAAATGAAGAAGGTGGCACAATAAGTTTGCGAGCTGACGTTGTGGAAGAAATGTTAGTTTTAGTGCTAAGCGACACAGGCTCAGGTGCAAATGTTGATAAAAACAAAATGAAAGGAACCTCAAGTCGTGGAGTTGGTTTACGTAATATAGATGAACGACTTAAAGCTTTATATATGGACGACTATGTATTTAATATCAATGTGATGCCATCAGGTGGTTTAGAAACTACCATTAAAATACCTTTTGAAAATATCGAAGTAACTGATACAAATGAACCAATACAAAATTCAAGAGTGGTGAGTTAAATTATGACTAAATTAAGAACAATAATTGTTGATGATGAACCATTAGCACTTCGCCTTTTACGTGCTAAGTTAACTAAAATCCCTGAAATTGAAATTATTGCAGAATGTAAAAATGGACGAGAAGCGATAGCGGCAACCATGGATTTAGCGCCAGACTTGATGTTTTTAGATATACAAATGCCGGGAATTGATGGATTTGGCGTGATAAAAAAACTGCAGTCTGACATTGTTCCTATGGTGGTATTTACCACAGCATTTGAACAGTATGCCCTTGATGCGTTTGATGTGCATGCTGTAGATTATATTCTTAAACCGATTGATGAAGAGCGAATTCAACGTGCAACTCAACGGGCCTTAACTTTATTACAGTGTAAAACAGGTGAAGATACGTTGAATAAATCACGCATCATTAGCGCGATTGACTCTATTAATGAAAGAGAACACTCTGGCAGTACTACGGAGAAAAATTCTAGCTTACCAAAAGAAGATACTAGTAAGGTTGAACGTAAAATAGTGATTAAAGATAGAGATGATATCACTTTATTAAAACAAGCAGATATTGAGTGGGTTGATGCCGCAGGTGATTATGTTTGTTTGCATGCTGAAGGGGTAACCCATATAAAACGCTGTACCTTAAAAAAATTATTAGATGATCTAGATCCATCTATGTTTAAGCGAGTTCATCGTTCAACCATAGTTAACCTTAATTATATTCAAAAAGTAATTCCTCATACTAAGGGCGAGTTTTTTCTTAAATTAGGCGAATATGATCAAGTAAAAGTTAGCCGTAATTACCGAGAAGTGATCAAGAGTTTCTTAACTGACATGTAGAATAAATATTGACGACGCCAAGTTGTCAATATCCTATTTACCACCACCAGTAGGGCTTACTTTTCTTTATTACCCTATTTACCGCATATAAAACCCCCTTTGCCGTAATACTATTGTTTTAATTTTTGTCTAATTAGATGATGAGATATCAATTATTATTCCTGCTTTTATGCAGGTCTGATATTTTTCATTAGGACTAATAATATGACAAATAGTAGTAGGCTTTTCACTTCTAGCTTGAAAGTAATATGCGCATCTTCAATGTTTCTTGGGCTACCCACCTATGCCGCAGATAGTCATGCACCTAACAGACTAAATTATTATGCGCCTTACGCTAAAGAATCGCCCAAGGTGGATGGGATTTCCGATGAAAGTATATGGGAATCTGCTAAATGGCAAAATTTAGATCAACTCTGGTTAGGTCCAGAATTTTCAAAGAATGACTTTCAGGGGCGCTATAAAGTCGTTTGGACTAAATCCAAATTATATCTTATGGCTGAAATTTTTGACGACATTTTGATTGATAGCCACCGAAATCCATTAACACAATATTGGGATGATGACTGCTTAGAAATTTTCTTAGATGAAGACTTTTCGGGTGGCGAACATCAATATAACCATAATGCTTTTGCTTACCATATGTCTCTAGATAATCAAGCCATAGATATAGGAACAAATAAATTGGCACAGAATTACTCTCATCATGTTGAAAGTTCTTGGAAACAACAGGGAGATACCGTTATTTGGGAAGTAAGTTTCGATATTTATACCGATCAATATCAAGATTCAGCCGATGATAATAAACCTATTGAGTTAAGTGCAGGCAAGATCATGGGACTTATGGTGGCCTATTGTGATAACGACGGTAGTGAATTACGTGAAAATTTTATTGGTTCTGAATCAGCTATTGGCGGAGCACTAGACCGAGGATGGATAGATGCCGGAATGTTTGGCAAACTGATTTTAGCTCAATAAATCAGTACTAGATATTGTTGTATTTTATAGCGCTATTTTAAAGAAAATATGAAAGAGGTAAAACATGAAAAAAACTAAAAATAATTTATCAAAAAAAATAATTGTTGTTGCACTATCTGCTTCAACAATTATTGGCTGTGGGCAGAGTAACCAAGGAGTTGAAGTGAAACAAGATCCTGTTAACAAATATAACTTTTCATCAACATCTAGAATTCTACTCACAAGTGAAGCAGG
>JAWUXK010000033.1:0-11875 GCA_034111385.1 Colwellia sp.
TGCCATGTTAAAAATTGATTGATTTGCTTTTTAGAGGCTAAGTTCTCTATCGCTAAACTATTTTTTTCTGCAATGGCAACAATAAAGGCTTTCACTGTTTTAAATATTTGCTTATAACCTGGGTATTCATCTAAACGGGTAATTTTTGCTGGGTAGTCACTTTCACCCGTTTGCGAAGCTGATTTAACAATCGACAACATTGCTTTACCTTTATGGCGAATATCTAACAACTCGGCCCCTTGAAGTTTATTCATCTCTTCAATATTTTGTGGATTATGTTGAGCTATTGCCATTAGCGTATGATCTTTTGCAACAAAACCTATAGGTAAATCACGCTTTTTAGCTTGTTGAAAACGCCAACGAGTTAGATGTTGTAATATATTCAGTTGTTTTGAGTTCAACCGATAAACCATTTTCATTTGGCGATATAAATTATCTTCGTCTATAGGGGTAAACTTTCGCTCTATTAATAATTGTGTTTCTTGTTTCGCATAATCTAACCTACCCACTTGCTCTATTTCAGCAAGTAATTTAGGGTAAAGTTGAAATAAATAATCAACATCAGCACTCGCATAATCAAGTTGCTTTTGGGTTAACGGTCTTTTCGTCCAATCAGTACGTGACTCTGATTTATCTAGCGCAACACCAGTAAAATGTTCCACCATCGCAGCATACCCTATTGACAAACCATGGCCTAAAAACGACATAATAATTTGGCTGTCAATTAAATTAACAGGTTTACAGTTGGCACTGGTTAAAAACACTTCTAAATCTTCAGAGCAAGCATGCAGTACTTTAACGATATTTTCATTGGTCAGTAATTGCCAGAATGGTGTTAAATCATTAATGGCAATAGGATCAATCAAGGCTAATTGTTTGCCATCAAATATCTGCAACAAACCCAACTTAGGATATAAAGTACGAGTACGCACAAATTCAGTATCAATAGCGAGTACGTCCGCTTCGTTATATTGCTGACATAGTTTTTGTAAACTGATTTCATCTTCAATTAATTGATACTGCATAATGATACTTATTTACTTCCTGCGACGGCGATTAGCCTGCTGATTGCGTTGTTGATGTTTCTTAACTGAACGACGGATCCTGCGACTTTTCGCATTATCCATCGCTTTTTCATCCACTTTAACTTTTGATTGTGTTTCAGGAGATAACTGCACTAACTTACGATAATAATTAACATCTTTTAGCCCAAGTTCAGTCCAACCGCCCAGTGGCAATTGACGTTGCATGTCCATGTCACCATAACGCACACGAATTAACCGACTCACTTGCACTTCTTGGCTTTCCCATAAACGACGTACTTCACGGTTACGTCCTTCTGACAACACCACATGGAACCAATGATTTCGACCTTCACCGCCACGATAAGTGATTTTTTGAAAGCGTGCCATGCCATCTTCTAATTTAACACCCGTGCGAAGTGTTTGTAGCATGGCTTCATTAATTTCACCAAATACACGTACTGCATACTCACGCTCTACTTTTTGTGAGGGGTGCATTAAACGATTAGCGAGCTCACCGTCAGTAGTAAAAAGTAACATGCCCGATGTGTTAATATCTAATCGACCTACAGCAACCCAACGGCCAGTTTCAAGTGGTGGCAAACGGTCAAAAACGGTTGCTCTCCCTTCAGGGTCTTTACGGGTACACATTTCACCTTCAGGCTTGTTGTACATCAATACTCGGCAAAGTTCATCTGCTTGAGCAATTAACTTAACTTGATGACCGTCAATACGTATTTGCTCCGTACCTTCAACTCTGTCACCTAAATAAGCGGTATTACCATCAACACTTACTCTACCTGCACTAATCATCGCCTCTATTTCACGGCGAGATCCTTTGCCTGTGCGGGCAAGTACTTTTTGCAGCTTTTCAGAGTCTTTCACTGTCGCTTTTTGAAAGTCGACTTTGACTGGTTTTTCCGGAAGTTTCTTTCCTTTACCGTTACCTTTTTTGGGGTCTACTTTACCGCCTTGTACTGAACCTTTTTTAGTAACAGATTTTTTACTCTTACCACGGCTACCGTATTTACTATCAGTAGGGGCTTGTTTATCTTTAGAGGTCTTTTTATCTTTAGGTGCTTTATTGTCTTGTGACATTTTTTTTACTCGGTTACGTCAGTAGCAGTTCCCTGGTAACTTACTTCTAACTCATTTATACAATGATTATATTGCGACTATTGGAAAGCGTTATTGAAACGGTGTGGGATCTCCCTCGCCTTCTCGTATTATTTCAATATCATCATTAGAAAAATCAATCACAGTGGTAGGATGTTCACCCAAATAACCACCATGAATAATTAAATCAACTTGATGTTCTAGTAAGTCACGAATTTGTTCTGGATCGCACTCAGTCATAGTTTCACCGGGCATGATCAAACTAGTAGACATTATAGGCTCTGCCAATTCAGTCAACAAGGCTTGGCTAATATTATTGTCGGGTATACGAATTCCAATGGTTTTCTTTTTTGGATTCAATAACCGTTTAGGCACTTCTTTGCTGCCTTTAAAAATAAAAGTATAAGCGCCAGGAGTGTTATTTTTCAATAATCGATAGGCACTATTATCAACTCTCGTATATTCAGAAATCTGTGATAAGTCTTTACAAACTAAGGTGAAATTATGGTTTTTATCTATCTTTCTAATTTGACAGATACGCTCCAAGGCTTTTTTGTCACCTATGTGACAACCAAGGGCATAACCCGAATCAGTAGGATAAACAATAACGCCACCATCATTAAGTATCGCTACTGCCTGTTGCATCAAACGACCTTGTGGGTTATCTGGGTGTACGTAAAAAAACTGGCTCATATTAATTTCCTAGTTGTAATAGTCATCGTAAAGTTCTAACTACAATTTACGACCAAAGTGCCCATACAGGTTTTACACCATCAGGTAATGTTAGATTTTTACCTAAATCTGACCATTTATTAGGGTGATGAAAATCAGAGCCTGTTGATGCATGCAAATTATATTCTAAACAATAGTTTAACATTGTTTGTCGTTGTTGGGGATTCATTTGCGGTAATACTATTTCTAAACCATCACCCGCATTTTCTTTAAAATGAACAATTAAACGTCTAAGCCATTTCGCTGATAAATCATAACGAATGGGATGCGCCATTACCGCACTGCCACCCGCAAGATGAATTGCCTCAACGGCTTCTTCAATAGAACACCACGTTGGCTTTACATAAGCGGCTTGTGTATTTCTACCTTTTTTTCCTAGATATTGATCAAATGCTTTTTGCATTGTATTGACATGGCCTTGCTGAAATAACACTTTGGCGAAATGCGCACGAGTTATAGATCCTTCGCCAGCAAGTTTTTTCGCGTCAACATAGGCATCAGGAAAGCCACATTTTGCTAGTTTTTCGCCAATAGAAATCGCTCTTTGTTCTCGGGCTTGTTGCTGATCCGCTATCAATTGCATTAATTGAGCATTATTTTGATCAAAATTGTGACCAACAATATGAATTTCAAACCCCTGCCAAGCGGTCGATATTTCAACACCTGAAATTAAGGTTATTGGAATATTTTCTTCATTGATATAGCCCTGTGCTATATCAAGCCCTGTTAGTGTATCGTGATCAGTAATTGCTAAAACATCAATTTGATAATTTACCGCCCTATCTAATAAGGTTTGCGGCGATAAACTACCGTCTGAACAATTTGTGTGACTATGCAGATCTATTCTGCCATGAGAGAAACCGTCTCGTTTTTCAATAATTAAAGGAAAATCAATGGTTGACAGCAACGCCATAATAAGGTCTTCTATAGGGACTTTCTTGCAAGTAGACTTCGGATAGGTGAAGCGCTACATAAATATAACTGCAAGTTTACTGAGAAGAAGAAAATAATGATACTAGCAAAGCAATTTAATTTAACTAACCTCATTTGGTGGTGGCATAACTCGACATAACTGGGTTGTGATAATTGCGTGTATCTCGTTAAAGCTTAAAAAAGCTAAACAGAACAATAAACAAATTTCAAAAAACCCGCTAAACTAAGCGGGTTTTTTACGTTAAGTACTTTATTTTTATATTATCTAATCAACAGGATTTACAATGAATAAAACAAGAACATGGTTTCTTTGGTGGCTACAGCCAATTTATGCCGGATGACCAACCTTTAATATAATAAATTCAAGAAGAAAACCATGACACAACAGAACCAAAATTTAACTACAGTTTCAACATTAACAGATAACGCAAATTATCAAAGCGATCCCTTAAGTGTTTACCAACTGCTTTGCCATAATAAAGAAAATAATCTGTTACTCGAATCAGCAGAAATAACGCAAAAGCACTTATTAAAGAGTTTATTACTCACTGATGCAGCAGTGAAAATTGTTTGCAATGGCAATACCGTTACCTTCTCTGCCTTAACGCTTAATGGTCAAGCGGCTTTGCAATTTGCCGTATCGCAATTACAATCCCATGCACAGTTATCACTAACTGACGACCAACAAACCTTAACTGCTATTTTTAATGACATTCCAACAGAGCTAGACGAAAAGTCTCGCTTAATGGAGATAAACCCCTTTGAAAGTTTGCGTTTATTTAACCGGTTAGAAAATAGCAATAATCATCATTTTGCTATTTTTCTTGGCGGTGCCTTTGCTTTTGACATGATAGCGATGAGTGAAGAACTCCCTGACGTACCTGATGGTGAAAATACCTGCCCAGATTTTGTTTATTATCTAGCCGAAACATTAGTCGTTATAGATCATGAGATAAAAAGCACTGAAATCATCGCTAATATTTTCTCCGCTGAGTCACCAACAATTCAGGCGCAAGTTCAGCAACAATTATCAGCACGTGTAAGTGCCATTAAACAGCAGTTATCAAGCAATATAACTCCAGAGCATATTCCATCATTTGCAGATGCTCAGTCATCAACTAAGCAAATTAACCTTACCGAGTCACAAAAGGTATCGGTTGACATTAGCGATGAGAAATTTTGTCAAACTGTTGAACAATTAAAAGAAAATATTCGCGCTGGAGATATTTTCCAAGTAGTGCCCTCTCGTACTTTTTCATTACCTTGTATCGATAGCGTTGCCGCTTATCAAGCCTTAAAAATCAGCAATCCTAGTCCTTATATGTTTTATATTAAAGACAGTGACTTTAGTATGTTTGGCGCTTCGCCTGAATCAGCAATCAAGTATCAGCAAAATTCACCTGAAGGCAAACGTCAAGTAGAAATTTATCCTATCGCAGGTACACGTCCTCGAGGATTCAATAGCGACGGGAGCATTTCACTCGATTTAGATTCACGCATAGAACTTGAATTAAGACAGGATAAAAAAGAGTCTGCCGAACATATTATGCTAGTTGATTTAGCGCGAAACGATGTTGCCCGTGTATGTAAAGCGGGTACTCGCTATGTTGCTGATTTATTAAAAGTAGATAGGTATTCTCATGTTATGCACCTAGTCTCTAGAGTCTGTGGAACCTTACTTGAAGAACTCGATGCACTGCACGCTTATCAAGCTTGTATGAACATGGGCACACTGTCAGGTGCGCCAAAAATAAAAGCAACATCACTTATTAGAGAAGTCGAAGGTAAACGCCGTGGCAGTTATGGCGGCGCCGTAGGTTATTTAACGGGCGAAGGTGAAATGGATACTTGTATTGTTATACGCTCTGCTTTTGTTAAAAATGATATCGCCCATGTCCAAGCGGGTGCTGGTGTTGTTTATGACTCTATCCCCCAAAGTGAAACCGATGAAACCAGACAAAAAGCGCAAGCAGTCATTAGTGCTGTGCTCCTCTCAAACAAATTAGCAAACCAAGACCAAGGAGCAAGCTAATGACTAAAACAATTAGTAATAGCGAACAAAAAACCAAGCTATTTATGCTCGATAACCTCGACTCATTTACGTATAATCTAGTTGATGAATTTCAATGTTTAGGCTTTGAACCAACCGTGTATCGCAATACTTTAAGCGCCAATTTCATTTTCAATAAAATGCTTGAGCATATTAAACAAAGTGGCCAAGATGTCATTTTGGTTTTATCACCTGGCCCAGGTGATCCAAGTCATGCTGGTTGCTTAATGGAGCTGATTAAATTATGTGCGGGTAAAATCCCTATGCTTGGTATTTGCTTAGGACACCAAGCACTAATAGAACATTACGGCGGAAACGTTGGTCGAGCTGAAGAAATCGTTCATGGTAAAGCATCCGCAATTAACCACTGCGGCACCGGTGCTTTTGTGAATATTCATAATCCACTGCCTGTGGCACGTTATCATTCATTGATAGGAAAAGACATTCCGGAAACATTATCCGTTATTGCAGACTTTAATGGCATGCCTATGGCTATTTCTCGCGAGGAAGATGCTGTTTTAGCCTATCAATTTCATCCTGAATCTATTTTAACAACTTTTGGTACTACGTTATTAGCACAAAGTTTCGATTATTTACTCGCTTTAAGTGAGCGCTTAAAAACCAAAGCGCAAGGAGCATAACATGACGAATATATTATCAACCTTGGTTGAAGGCAAAGATCTTGACCAACAAACGACTACAGCTTTTTTTGAAGAAATGCTTAATGGTGAAACAGATCCTATTTTACTGGCAAGTGTGCTTACCGCATTAAAAATTAAAGGTGAAACACCTACTGAAATATCTGGCGCAGCTATCGCCATTAAAGCGGCGGCAACAACGTTTCCACCGCAACAAAATACCGTCGCTGATTGTGTTGGCACCGGTGGTGATGGCGCCAATACTATTAACATTTCAACTACAGCGGCAATTTTAGCGGCGGCTTGTGGTTTAAAAATGGCAAAACACGGTAACCGCAGCGTTTCCAGTATGTCTGGCTCTGCCGATTTACTCGAAGCGTTTGGTGTTAATTTAATGATGTCGCCCGAAACCGCTAGCAACTGTTTAGACAAAGCAAACTTGTGCTTTTTATATGCACCTGCTTATCACAGTGGCTTTAAACATGCGGCATCTGTGCGCAAGGCGATGGGTGTACGTACTATATTTAATATATTAGGACCATTAGCGAATCCTGCTTATCCTAATATTATGTTATTGGGTGTCTACACCCCTGACTTATTAATGCCTATGGCAGAAGCATTGAAATTGACCGGCGTTAAACGTGCTTTTGTTGTTTATGGTAGTGGGTTAGATGAGATAGCGCTTCACGGCGATACACAAGTAATTGAAATCAATGGCGAGCAATTAATTGAGCGTACTATTTCACCACAAGATTTTGGCCTACAAAATTATAGCCTTGAAGATATCAAGGGTGGAACCCCGCAAGAAAACGCTGACATTATTAAAGCTATTTTATCCGGTAAAGGTCAAGAAGCACATAATGCCGCAGTAATCATTAACTGTGCTGCCCTTCTATATTTGCATGACAAGGCTGCAGATTTGCAAACAGCCGCTCAGCTTGCCAGTGAAGTGCTAAAAAGTGGTCAAGGGTTAACAACGTTAGAACACCTTGTGACACTCTCTAATGTAAACAGTGCGAATGAAGAAAACGCAAATCAGGAAAGTAAATAACATGGCAAATATATTAGAAAAGATTACCGCCAATAGACGTATTGAAATAGACGCGCTTAAACAAGAAAAACCCTTAGCAAGCTTTATTGATGAACTGACACCAACAAAAAAAGATATGTACGCCGCACTTAGACGTACCAACGAAAAACCCGAAGCTGGCTTTATTTTAGAATGTAAAAAAGCCTCCCCTTCAAAAGGATTAATTCGCCCAGATTTTGATGTAAAAACGATTTGCCAAACCTATGATAAATACGCTGCGGCTATTTCGGTACTTACGGATGAAAAATATTTCCAAGGTAATTTTGATTACTTAAAGTTAGTGACTGAAACAGTCAGTTGTCCAGTATTGAACAAAGATTTTTTTATTGATACTTATCAGGTTTATTTGGCTCGCTATTATGGCGCAGATGCTATTTTATTAATGCTGAGCGTCTTATCTGATGAAGAATATTTAGCATTAGCGACCGTTGCAGAGCAATATAACTTAGCCGTTTTAACAGAAGTCTCTACTAGTGATGAATGTGAAAGAGCCGTTAAGTTAAATGCAAAAATGATTGGGATTAACAACCGCAACTTACGCGATTTAAGCACTGATATTGTCCGTACTTTTGAACTTGCGCCAACCTTGCCTGATGACAGCATCATCATTTCAGAATCAGGCATTTACAGCAATAGTCAAGTACGAGAATTAGCACCTGCTGTAGACGGTTTTCTAGTTGGCAGCTCATTAATGGCCATGGACAATAATCAATATAATGATATTGATTTAGCCTGCCGTAAACTGATTTTTGGCGAGAATAAAGTGTGTGGATTAACTGCGCCTGAATACGCCACAGCAGCGGCAGAATCCGGTGCTAGATTTGGAGGTTTGATTTTTGCTGAAAAATCTCCTCGTGCCATTACCAAAGACCAAGCTATTTCAATAGTAAACACTAAACCCTATTTAGACTATGTTGGCGTTTTTGTGAATCACCAAATCACAGAAATCATTGATTTAGTTAAAAGCCTTAACTTATACGCTGTGCAATTGCATGGCAACGAAGATGAAGCTTACATTTCAGAACTCAAAGCACAATTAAGCGAAAATAATTGCAACCATTGTGATCTTTGGCAAGCAAAACCCGTATTAAATAATGTTCCTGATTTAAGTGAGAATGTGGCTCATCATGTGCTTGATGGTAAATCCCCTGGCTCAGGTGAAGCCTTTGATTGGCAAATATTATCAACAAGTGAACAAGATTTATCTGCGAGCTTTTTAGCTGGCGGTCTTAATAACGACAATATCCAATTAGCCCTCAAGCAATTAACCCAATTAGATTTATTTGGACTTGATCTCAACTCAGGTGTTGAACGTAGTCCAGGTATCAAATGCAGCAAAAAACTATCGCAAGTTTTTGCGCAAATAAGGAATTACTAGAAAATGAGCAATACAATAAAAGAAACATTACCTGCCTATTTTGGCCAATTTGGTGGCATGTTTGTCGGTGAATTATTAGTGCCAGCATTAGAGCAATTAGAGCAAGCTTTCATTGAATCGCAAACCGATGAAGCCTTTCTAACTGAATTTAATAATTTACTCACTAAATATGCCGGACGTCCTACACCATTAACTTGTTGTAGAAACATCGTTAAAAACCCACTAGCCAAAATTTATTTGAAACGCGAAGATTTACTACACGGTGGCGCCCATAAAACTAACCAAGTTTTAGGACAAGCATTATTGGCTAAACGTATGGGTAAAACGGAAATAATTGCAGAAACAGGTGCCGGTCAACATGGCGTTGCAACGGCAATTGCCTGTTCTTTATTAGGATTAAAATGTAAAGTTTATATGGGCGCGGTAGATTGCCAGCGTCAACAACCTAATGTATTTCGAATGAAATTAATGGGCGCAGAAGTCATTCCAGTAACCGCTGGCTCAGGCACATTAAAAGATGCTGTAAATGAAGCATTACGTGATTGGTCTGCTAATTATGAAAATGCCCATTACTTATTAGGTACAGCTGCTGGTCCACATCCTTTCCCAACGATTGTTAGAGAATTTCAAAAAATGATCGGCGAAGAAGCAAAAGCACAGTTTTTTGAAGAAGAAGGTCGTTTGCCTGATTATGTTATTGCTGCCGTGGGCGGTGGTTCAAATGCAATTGGCATGTTCAATGACTTCATTCAGCATGAAGAAGTAAAATTAATTGGCGTAGAACCCGGTGGTAAAGGCATTGATACCAATCATCATGGCGCAACGTTAGTCGCTGGCAGTAAGGGTATGTTACACGGAAACTACACTTACGTGATGCAAGATAAGTATGGTCAAATCCAAGAGTCTTACTCTATTTCTGCAGGGCTAGATTACCCAGCTGTAGGGCCTCAACATGCATTTTTAAAAGAAACTGGCAGAGCACAATACGTACCTATTAATGATGACGAAGCGCTATCTGCTTTTCAAGAACTTGCTAAAACTGAAGGAATTATACCTGCGCTTGAATCGGCTCATGCATTAGCGCAAGCCCTTAAAATGGCAGAAGCGGCAACCACTGAAACAATATACTTAGTCAACTTGTCTGGACGGGGTGATAAAGATCTTACCCATGTTCATGCCGTTTTACACCCCAATGAGCAAGTAAATGATTCTAACGTTAAACACAGAGGAGAAGCGTAATGGGACAAACGACAAACAAACAATCCACACAACAAGCTGGATACCGTTACCAACACGCTTTTGCTGAATTAGCTAAAAAGAATGAAAAGGCATTTATTCCTTTTGTTACCATTGGTGATCCTAACGCTGAACAATCTTTTAACGTGATCAAAGCATTAATCGATGCTGGGGCTGATGCATTAGAATTAGGGATCCCGTTTTCCGATCCCAGTGCAGATGGTATTACCATTCAAATGGCAGCGCTTCGTGCGCTAAATTCAGGTATTAATACTGATATTTGTATCGATATTTTAGCCAAAGTACGTGAATACGCACCTGAAATCCCTATTGGTTTATTGTTATATGGCAATTTAGTTTTTGCTCGTGGCATAGATAATTTTTACCGAGACATGGCACAAGTTGGTGTCGATTCAGTGCTAATTGCTGACCTCCCTATTCGCGAAAGCTTACCCTTTAGAGAAGCGGCATTAAAGTACGGCGTAGCCCCTATTTTTATTGCGCCACCTAATGCAAGTGATGACACTTTACGTGAAGTTTCCTCTTATAGCCGTGGTTATACTTATGTATTAAGTCGTGCGGGTGTTACCGGTGTTGATGTGATTGAAGAAAACACTGACACAACTTCTCCTGCAGCGGGGTTAATTAGTAAATTAACACAATATCATGCTGCGCCACCTGTAATAGGGTTTGGTATTTCAGCACCGCAACAAGTGACTGATGCCTTAAATGCAGGCGCAAGTGGTGCAATAAGTGGATCTGCTGTGGTAAAAGTCATTGAAAACAATTTAGCTGACAATGAAAAAATGATAGCTGAATTAACAAGCTTTATTCGCAAAATGAAGGCGGCAACCAAGTAAATTTCAACTGTCACTTATTAAAAGTGTGCTAGCAGTTAAGCGCTATTACTGTAATAAAATTGTCACATGAAAGAATTAAAGTACTCTCGTAATATATAACGAGAGTACTTTAATGAAAGAAACACTTGAATTTATCATATCAAACAAACTCATCAAAACTGTTTTCCAACCCATTTTTGATATTGAAAATGAAACTATTGTTGGTTACGAAGCCCTCACCCGAGGCCCAGAAAATAGTACGTTAAACTCTCCAGATCAATTATTCGATGCCGCTGAACAACACAATCTATTATCAGAGCTTGATCTCATTTGTCGCGCTAGTGCCATTGAAAAATTTGTAGAACTAAAATTAACAGGTAAACTATTTATAAATATTTGCTTGAATGTCATGCTAAATAAAGATCACCCGCATGGTGAAACAATTAAATTAGTAGAGCAATCAGGTTTATCCCCCCAACAAGTCGTTATCGAAATCAGCGAAAAATCGCCATTTCCAAGTAACGATATACTATTAAAAACATTAAACAAATACCGACAGTTTGGTTTCGATATTGCCATCGATGATTTAGGTGCAGGTTACTCAGGCCTTAAGCAATGGAGCTATCTTCGCCCTGATATTGTCAAAATTGACCGATATTTTATTGACCAGTGTGACCAAGATATGATGAAAAGAGAATTCCTAAAAATTCTTTTTGAATTAGGCCGTATTTCCAATGCGCATGTTATTGCTGAAGGGATAGAAACAAAAGAAGAGTTTGAGCTATTACGTGAATTAGGAATGATTTATAGCCAAGGATTTTTCTTAGCAAAGCCTAGTGAA
>JAWUXK010000034.1:0-21266 GCA_034111385.1 Colwellia sp.
CCACTGATCGACGCGGAGCGGCGTCGGTGGGATGAATCGCTAAACTAACCTTGTTCTTGAATGTATTTACGAACTGTTTCAGCGGATATATTGCCGACTGAACTGACAAAATATCCGTCAGACCCAAAGGTTTATTCGAGCCAAAATTGCTTTTTGAGCCAACCGAATTTCCTCCACATTAAACTCTGATCACGATGCAATTTCAATGATTTTAAGTTTTATAAAATCACCAACTTCACCTTGTAGTAATTGTTTTCGATATTTAACCAAAAGACTAAACAACCACCGTCTAAAGACGGTGGGTTAAAAAACAGCGGACTGAAAGTCCAGCGTTTCGGCTAAAGCCGATTACTCCACTTCAAAGTTGTCATTTGGCTTACGTTCAAAGTGATGTTCCAAATATTCTTTGATCATCTCTTTCGTTAATTCTCCTGCTGTGACACAAAAGTAACCTCTAGCCCAAAAATGCTGTCCCCAATATCTTTTCTTTAATTGAGGAAACTCTTGAAACAACTTTGTCGATGTTCGCCCTTTTATTCGTCGCATTATCTCTGATGGTGACAAATTGGGTGGAGCTGAAACCAACAAGTGAACATGATCTTGACTGACTACGCCTCGTAGTATTTCAATTTCTAAATGCTCGCAAGTTTGCCTAGCTAACTCTCGAACCCTTAACCCCACATCACCTGTTAAAACTCGGTAACGATACTTCGTTACCCAAACAAAATGATATTCGATTTTATATTTGGTATGTGAACCATTACGATATTTCATACCTATATAATAAACGCAACTACTAGCTTAAAGCTATCCCGTCTAAAGACCTGTCTCTTATACACAAATCCCATATTGAAAAAGTTTGGACTTTTTTTGAACTAAATAAACTTACTGTGATCTGATCAGAAGGTACATAACAAAAGCGACTTAACTGATGATAGATGCTAGTAACGAGTGGGCAGAAGCTCAATTTGGATCCGCAAATTTAGGTGACCCAAGAAGAACTTCACGTTTGGTAAAATTAGCCGCAACACTTGCGAAAGAGCCAGGGAAACCTATTGTGCAAATAACTCATTCTCCTGCGGATATGGAAGGTGCATACCGTTTTGTTCGTAATGAGAATATTCAAGCGAAAGACATCGCTGATGCAGGCTTTGCAGCAACAAAGAAAAAAACAAACGATTATCCGTTGCTATTGGCGTTGGAAGATACAACCAACCTAGTTTATAGCCATCGCTCCATTCATGATGATTTAGGACATGTTAATAACGGTAACCGATCTAGAGGCTTATTAGCCCACAGTGTTTTATTATTCGCTCCAAATGAAAAACATATCATTGGTTTAATCGAACAGTCGTGCTGGACTAGAGATATTAAAACCCGTGGAAAAAAAAGATTAAGAGCGGTAACTCCTTACAAGGAAAAAGAAAGTTATAAATGGGAATCAGCTTCTAGAAATATGGCTAAACGTTTACACACGAAAATAGCTGATGTAATTTCAGTATGTGATCGAGAAGCAGATATCTATGAATATTTACGTTACAAACTTGATCATGACCAACGTTTTGTTGTGAGGTCAATGCAGAGTCGGCAGATTGAAGAAGGCAAAAATAAGCTATATGACTTTGCTTCAGCATTAAAAAGTGCAGGTCAAAAGCAAGTATATATTGCACAAAAAGGTGGTCGTAAGGCCAGAGAAGCTACGTTGGATATTTGCTTTTCTCAAGTAACCTTAAAAGTACCGAGTAATAAAAAAGGAGATTTATTACCACTTTATTATGTTGGCTGTTCAGAGCGTCATTTAAAAGGTAGTAACTTAAATTGGCATTTGCTAACAAATGAACCCGTGACAACGAAAGAAGAGGCTTTGAAAATAGTCAGCTATTATGAACAACGATGGTTAGTTGAAGAATACCACAAAGCTTGGAAAACAGATGGTACGGATGTAGAAGGGCTGAGAATGCAAAACAAAAATAATATAGAACGCCTAGCCACTATTCATGCTTTTATTGCGGTAAGGATATTACAATTAAAATTTGCTAATCAACAAGGTGACTTCTCAAGTTGCGAGCAGATTTTATCATCCAAGGCATGGAAACTTCTCTGGCTAAAGCGAATAGGAAATGTATTACCAAAGGAGCCACCAACGATGAAATGGGCTTACTTGGAACTAGCAAAGCTCGGTGGCTGGAAAGATACTAAACGCAATGGTCAAGCTTCCATTAAACGGTTATGGGAAGGGTGGTTTAAATTACAAACCCTCCTTGAAGGTTATGATCTTGCCATCTCTCTTGAATCAGACTTGTGATCAAGAGACAGTCTAAAGACGGGGGTTTAAACCAATTCCTGCGGACGAATTAAGCTCTTTTGCCCTGCCTTCTCGCATTAATAATACTGCCGCACCGCCATCAGTTAGGGGCGTACTGGTAGCCGCGGTAACAGTGCCATGTTTGCGATCAAAACAAGGTCGCAGCTTGGAATACTCAGCTAACGTAGCGCTTTCTCGAATACAGTTATCTTTATCGATAAAGTGTTTGTAAGGTTCACTATGTGTAGTCATCACTTCACCATCAAGCTTTCCTTCAGCCCAACTTTTGGCTGCTAATAGGTGAGAACGATGCGCGAAGGCATCTTGATCTTCACGAGAAATATGATAAGACTTAGCCATTTGCTCTGCGGTTTGCCCCATCGAAATCCCCGTTGAATATTCTGCTACAGCAGGTGGAACTGGCAGTATATCTTTAAAACCAAGCCTTCTTATTAGAGTGATTTTTTGAGATAAGGTCTTCGTTTTGCTTAAATTTAATAACGTGCTAGCAAATTTTTTAGAAATACCAATAGGCACAACAGAAGAAGAGTCAGCACCACCAGCAATACCCACATCAACAAAACCAGTCATGATAGATTCAGCAATATTCACCGTTGATTGGAAGCTCGTCGCGCACGCACGTGAAACACTATAGGCATCTGTGTGAACGTTCATGCCTGTACCTAACACAATTTCACGAGCAATATTTGGCGCTTCAGGCATTTGCACAACTTGACCAAATACACATTGATCGATAATCAAAGGATCAACATCATTTCTTTGCAATAGCTCATTAACCACTAACTTACCTAAATCCACAGCAGGAACACCATGAAAAGCAGTTGCTTGTTTAGCAAAAGGTGTTCTAAGGCCAGCAACAATGGCAATACGCTCACCTGTTGATGTCACTAATTTTTTAGACATTATTTTCTCCGATTAACGATGAAGTTGTTCATCTGGTTAAACAGTAAGATCATCAAAAACAAGAGGTCAGACCTCTTTTGGGTTATCTTTAATTCTAGCGAAAGACCCAAAAATATCAATGTTTGATTTTCATACCGCTTAAAACTACACCAGCTAACTGATAAAGATAAGAAAAAAATTGTTACAACTAAGTTATTTAAGACTTGTTTTCTTTAACAATAACCTTATATAAAATGCTAGAGTGCGACTCAGCTAACACTTATTTATAAACAAATAACAAAAAGACAAGGTAAACATGGCAATTGAACATTTCTCCACACTAAAACAACATTTATCAGCGCAAATCATTGGTCAACCTGCTTTTGTAGAAAACTTACTTATCGCCTTGTTAGCAAACGGTCATTTAATTGTTGAGGGGCCACCAGGTTTGGCAAAAACCCGTGCAGTAAACGCCTTAGCAGATGGGTTGGAAGCAGACTTTCATCGCATTCAATTTACACCAGATTTATTACCGGCTGATTTAACAGGTACTGATATTTACCGTCCAGAAGACGGGACATTTGTATTTCAAGCGGGGCCATTATTTCAAAATTTAGTACTCGCTGATGAAATTAACCGTGCCCCTGCCAAAGTACAATCTGCATTATTAGAAGCAATGGCGGAAGGACAAATCACAGTTGGGAGAAAAACCTATCAATTACCAGAGCTATTTTTAGTAATGGCGACCCAAAACCCAATTGAACAAGAAGGTACTTATCCTTTACCTGAAGCACAATTAGATCGATTTTTAATGCACTTAGAAATTGATTACCCTGATGCAACAAGCGAATTAGCTATATTGAAATTAAACCGTGGTGAAGCGTTAACTGATGCTGCCCATGAAAAACCATCGTTAAGAGTTTTGAGCCAAGCTGAAATATTTGATGCTAGAAAGCAGGTACTAAATATACATATGGCGCCAGCACTTGAAGCCTATATGGTTGACTTAATCATCGCCACTCGTCAGCCAGAAAAATATGACGAAAAATTAAACTCCTGGTTAGCCTATGGTGCTAGCCCTCGTGCAACTATCGCCTTAGACCGATGCGCTCGCGCTCGTGCGTGGTTATACAATAGAGATTATGTAAGCCCAGAAGACATTCAAGCGGTTTTACATAATGTGTTAAGACACCGAATAATTCTAAGTTATCAAGCTGAAGCAGAAGGCATAACACCGAATCAATTATTAGACCATTTATTAAGCTTAGTTGCTGTTGGCTAGCGACTAGAAAAAGAAGTTACCTATGTGGTTTAAACAAAGCAATTCGAGTTATAAACAAGACACTTTGGCAAATAACTGTCAGCTTCAACTTGCTAGCATCAAGAGTAATGGCGTTGAACTGGCCATGGATGAGCTATTCCATTATCAAAATAAAACAGCCTTAATAGATTTGTCAGCGAAAAAAAATATACACGGGCAGATGTCAGGTAATTACTTATCACGTAACAAAGGTCGTGGTATGGAGTTTGATGAGGTTCGTCATTACCAAACTGGTGATGACATTCGCGCGATAGATTGGCGAGTAACCGCTAGAACAGGAAAAACTCACACTAAGCTATTTAGAGAAGAATTAGAACGCCCTGTTCTTATTGCTACTGACTTAAGTGCTAACATGCATTTTGGTACTCAATTGCTGTTTAAATCAGTTCAAGCTGCACATTTAGCCTCATTAGTCGCTTGGCATGCAAAAAATCGTGGAGACCGTTTAGGTGGAATAGTTTTCAATCAAAATGAGCATTTAGAACTAAAACCAAGAAGTCGTAAAGAGGGGGTATTGCACTATTTACATGCGCTAACTTCTTTACATCAAGCTCAACACAATTCACAACATCAAACAGCAATAGAGTCAGTATTAGATAACCCTAATTACTTTAATGAAAACTGTGCTCGAATTAGGCAATTAGCCAAGCCCGGTTCCCTTGTGTATTTAATTACTGATGCCCAAGCCATCAAGGACATGTTGATTAAAAATCCAAACCAGCAAGCAGCTATAAATCAAGAAGTGAGCGCTTTGCGTCACTTAACACAAATAAGTCAACATTGTGAGTTAGTGATTTGTATTATCACTGATCCGCTTGAGCAAGAATTACCTAAAAGCTTGGTGAAGCTCAATGTAACGTTAACCGATGGCAACAACAGGCAACAATTCACCTTAGGTGACAAACACACTGAAAATCAATACAAGCAACAAGCTGAAACCGTTTTTGAGCAATGTTCAACGCTATTATCTAAAGCAGGCGCAAGAGTTATTAGTTTTAGCGCAGGACAAACGCTTGAGCAACAATTAAAAGATGGAGCGCTGTTTTGCAATCAATAACTCCCCCTGCCACGCAAACCAACGCTTTACCTGCTAATCCTTTAGCATTGAAAGATATTCATGTGCCTGAACAAATAACAAACTATCCCCTAGCCTATGGTTGGTGGATATTAGCCGCATTAATAGTACTTGCTCTCGTAATCACTGTAATAAAAATCAGAAAATCAGCAAAACGTAATCAAGTTAAAAAACAAGCCTTAACCCAACTAAAAAGTAATATTGAACTCAATAATAGTGACCTTATTTCCTTACTGAAATGGGCTGCTATGCACTATTTTTCTCGCGTTGAACTGGCCAAACTTTACGGTGATTCGTTACAACAATTTTTATTACAACAATTGCCACAAAAACATCAACAAAACTTTAGCACGTTAAGCGAACAAGCTTTTAAAAATCAATATCAGAAAAAATTTCATAATGAGGTAGATAGTCACTTTCACCAAGCTGCACGCCTTTGGTTAACTGAAGCACTGCCTCCTAGAGCTGAAAAAAATCTTAACGTAAAAAGTGAAGGAGTCAGCTCATGATCACTTTTGCTTGGCCTTGGTTATTATTGTTATTACCGTTACCGTTGTTAGTCTATTTTTTACCTAAAAAAAACAATAACCGCACCAGTGCAGCGTTAATTATTCCTCAATTATTGCAAGGTTCATCGGTGAACCTCACTAATCAAACGAGTAAAAAGTCACCCTTAATCATTTTATCTTTATGCTGGTTACTCACCGTAGTGGCGTTAAGCCAGCCCCAATGGTTAGGTGAAGCGATTGATATTCCAACTGAAGGCAGAGAGATGATGATTGCCGTAGATTTATCCGGCAGTATGCAAATTGAAGACATGAGTTTACAGGGAAATACGGTAAATCGATTAGACATGTTAAAAGTGGTACTAGGGGCTTTTATTGAACGACGAACAGGTGATCGTCTTGGTTTAATTCTATTTGCCGATGATGCTTATATGCAAACACCCATGACGTTCGATAGAAAAACAGTTAAACAGATGCTAGATGAAAGTGTACTGGGTTTAGTCGGCAGAAAAACCGCCATTGGTGATGCTATAGCTCTAGCGGTAAAACGCTTTGATGCGAAAGAAAAGTCAAACAAGGTTTTATTACTGTTAACTGATGGCCAAAATACTGCGGGAAAAATAATGCCAGAACAAGCACTTGAACTTGCTATTGCCAAGGATATCACTATTTATTCAATAGGAATTGGTGCCGATGTTATGTTGCAACAGTCACTATTTGGCACACGCCGTGTAAACCCTTCCAGTGAGTTAGATGAGAAAACCTTAACTGAGCTAGCCGAGAAAACAGGTGGTAAATATTTTCGCGCTAAAGATAGCCAAGGCATGGAGTTAATTTATAGTGCACTTGACCAACTGGAGCCAGTTGAACAAGACCAACAGCAAATGCGACCATTAACCGCATTATTTTACTGGCCATTATCGTTAGCTTTCATGTTAAGCACAGGTTATATACTTGCTATTAATTTATCACCCTACGCACGTAGAACAATTTAGGTCATATAATTAAAATAATAATGTCATCATATAATTTATTTTTAACTAATTTTCATTTTGTCAGACCTTTCTGGTTACTGGCGATCATTGTATTATTTATCGTGCTTTGGCTATTAAAGAAGCATCGCTTTCACCAGTCGCCTTGGCAAAATTTTTTACCTCCTCATTTAAGCGGAGTGCTTCTTGAAGGCGCAACAAATAATTCCACACCCTATCAACAATCTCTATCTGAACGCTTATTTTTAACTAGGCCTTTCTTGATCGGTTTATTGGTTATTATTGCCCTTGCAGGTCCTGCTTGGCAAAAACTACCACAACCTGTATATCAAACTGAGCGTGGTTCTGTGCTAATAATGGATATGTCTTATTCCATGTACGCCACTGATATCAAGCCAAACCGCTTAACGCGTTCGCGTTTTAAAGCCATTGATTTACTGAATAAACTGAACGATGGTGACGTCGGGCTAATTGCCTATGCGGGTGACGCATTCGTTATCAGCCCATTGACGCAAGACAGTAAAAACATAGAATTGTTATTGCCTTCTTTAACACCTGAGATTATGCCTGAATTAGGCGCTAACCCCTTAGCAGCGTTAACACTTGCTCACGAAATGTTAACCAATGCCGGCCATTTGACGGGCGACATATATTGGTTTACTGATGATGTAGACAATAACGAAATTGTAGATATTGGTGATTGGGCAAATAAGACGGGACATCGGCTTAGTATATTAGGCATTGGCAGCCAAAATGGCTCTCCAATTCAGTTACCGTCTGGTGAACTATTAAAAGATAACCAAGGTGCGATTGTCGTACCCAGACTCCCAATATCTAAACTGAAATCACTGGCATCTCGCGGACAAGGAAATTATCAAACCATCAGTAATGGTGACAATGACCTAGATAAGCTAGTGGTGACCTTTGATGCTTCAGAGAACAGTAAAAGTAAACAACAAGAGAGTCAACAAGTCGGCGACCAATGGCAAGAGCAAGGTGCTTGGTTATTATTGTTAGTGCTTATGCTGACATTAAGTTACTTTCGCCGCGGAGGTGTCATTTTACTGTTACCACTAACCTGCCTGCCTGTATTATTTTCACTCTCGCTTTCTCTATTCCACCCCGTTTCTTATGCGAATGAAGCTACTGCAACTACCGAAAGTAAACCTGCACCGTCTTTTTTACAAAAAACATGGCAAGACCTTTGGAAAACTCAAGACCAACAAGCACAACAGCAATACAATCAGGAAAACTACCAAGGTGCCGCTGAGCAGTTTGAGAATTCACAATGGCAAGGTAGCGCTCACTATAAAGCAGGTAATTACGAAAAAGCACTTGAATCATTCAGCAAAGGTGAACATGCCGATAGCGCTAACAGCCTTTATAATCAAGGAAACTCGTTAGCACAAATGAAAAAGTATGACCAAGCAATCGAGGCTTATGAACAAGCGCTTAAAAAAGCCCCTGACATGCAAGATGCTAAAGACAATTTAGAAAAACTTAAACAGCAACAAAAGCAAGATCAAAAGAATAACGATCAATCTAACGACGACAACTCTGAAGATAAAAAGTCTGAAGACGATAAATCGAAAGACCAAGAGGGTGAACAACAAAAACAAGACAAGGATTCACAGCAACAAAAGCAAAGTGATGACAAGCAAAACCAGCAACCATCCGATGATTCATCTAAAGAATCACAAGATAAAGACGATCAGCAAAAACAAGAAAAAAATGAAAGCAACAAACAAGATAGCGAAGAGGAATCAAAACAAAATCAAGAACAACAGGCCAAACAAACCGATAAGCCAGAAGAACAAGGTAAAGACAAAACGGCGGCACAGTTAGCAGCAGAGCAACAGGCAAAAGAACAAACACAAAAGCATCAACAACTGTTAAACAAAGTGACTGATGACCCTTACCTATTGTTACGCAACAAAATGCAATTAGAATATCAAAAACGTCAGCAAGACGGTGTAAATCATGGAGTACAGAAAAAGTGGTAAATATGAGCTTGAAATTACTAGTACTACTGGCTCTTTTAGTCGTTAGTCAAACAACCTTTGCCCTATCAAAAGTTACCGCTAGCGTGGATGCTAATCCAGTCATGAGTAATGAGTCTATTGTCTTAACTGTTGTTGCTGATGACAGTGTCGAACGTGATGATTTAGACACCTCCCCTCTGTTAAAAGACTTTATTGTTGCACGCACTGAAGTTAGCTCACAAACTAACATGATCAACTTTAAAACCACCAGAACAACACGTTGGCAAATAGTATTGATACCCAGGCATACGGGAAAATTAATGATCCCCCAGTTAACCGTTGACGGTTATCAATCTAAAGCAATTACCGTAGAAGTTATTGAGCAAGGCAGTGCTAACTCAACAAAACAACAAGATATTTTCATCACCGCTGAACTATCTCAAAATGATGTTTATGTACAACAATTACTGGCTCTAACGATAAAGTTACATATTGGTATACAACTACAGCGGGGCAGTTTAACTGAGCCTAATTTACCTGGTGCGACTATCGAACAAATTGGAAAAGATATAGAAAGCGACGAAATTATTAACGGGAAACGCTATCGTATAATTGAGCGCACTTACGCGATTACACCAGAAAAAAGTGGTGAGTTTACCCTAGATACTCCAATGTTTTCAGGTGATATTTTGGTGCAGTCTAGACGCCGAACTGGTTTTATGAACTTTGGCGAAACTAAACCAGTAAATATCTTAGGGGATAAACTTACCCTCAATGTTCGCCCTATCCCAGATAGTTACCCAATTGATGCAAATAACTCTTGGCTACCGAGTGAGTTATTAACGTTACACCAAGAGTGGCAACCCGTTAATAATGAATTTAAAGTGGGTGAGCCAATTACCCGCACTATAACGCTAACCGCCGCGGGACTTGGTAAAGCGCAATTACCTAAAATAATAATGAATGCCCCTGTGGGTTTGAAAATATATCCGGATCAAGCAGAGCTTCATTCAAGCCTAACCAAAGAACGGTTAATTAGCCAAAAAAGACAAAATTTCGCGCTTGTTGCTAGCCAAGCTGGAGAGTATGTTTTACCTGAAATTACCATTGCCTGGTGGAATACCGTCACAAATAAATATCAGCGAGCCGTATTACCTAAGCAAACGATTACTGTGCTACCTAATGCTGACTTGCCACAAACTTCGATGGTAAAAGTGCCACCTACAATAGGTACTTTACCCAAGAGTAATTTAATAGATAACTCAGCAACTCCATTAGCACCACCAATTATTATTGAAAAAACAAGTAATTTACAATGGCTATTTTTAGCGTTGTGGTTACTGACTGTCTTCGCTTGGATTACTCATGTGTTTTATTTAAAACGCAATAGAACAAAAAAAAGCACTCACACTAAACCTCAAAAAGTAAACGACGCTTACCTAGCCTTAATGGCCGCCTGTAAACAAAATAAAGCAGAGCAAGCCTTAAGTTTAATTTTACCTTGGTTAAATAGTCATCCAGATAATAATGAAATAACTACTTTAGCTGCCGCTCAAACGGAAATAAATAATGATGCATTTACTTGTGCTATTAATGATGTTCAACAACACTTGTATGGTAAAGAAGCCGTTGAAAGTTCATGGTCTGGCAAAGATTTACTAAAAGCAATTCAGCAGATCAATGCTGCTAGTATTGAAAAAGATTCAGCTAGCAAATTCACCTTAAATCCAAACTAAGTTCAAAAAATGAAAATATTTGGAAATAAAAAAACATCTACTCAGGTCTTAGATACTGACCCCTCTAAAAATAGTAGTAGCATGGCGACAAAACAAGTTAGATATGAAGCACTCGTTAAGGCACTGCATGGTGATTTATACCGCTTTGCATATTGGTTAACGCACGACAAGCAAGTATCCGAAGATTTAGTGCAAGAAACTTTTTTAAGGGCATGGCGCGCGCTTGATTCATTGAAAGATGAAAAAGCAGCAAAATCATGGTTAATTACCATTTTAAGACGCGAAAATGCAAGGCGATTTGAACGCAAGCGCTTTGATATGAGTGAATACGAAGAAGCCAGTATTATGGATACACAATCCACAACGACTGAGCAAGTAATAGAAAATCAATGGTTAAGGGGAAAAATAGCGCAATTACCGCCTGAGTATTCTGAACCCTTAGTATTACAAGTACTAGGTGGTTATAGCGGTGAAGATATCGCTAGCATGTTAAACCTGAATAAAAATACGGTAATGACACGTTTATTTAGAGCCCGTAACCAGTTAAAAGACGCTTTAGAAAAAGAGCCAGGAAAAATGAGGCTTCTCCATGAATAATAATCACACGAATGATAGCGATATGTCTAAAATTGATAACCCCACAAATAGCATGGATGACTTACAATACAGACGGAGTATATACGCAGATCCAACGAGCCAAGCTGAAGATATTATTGCCGCTCAAAATGCAGATCCGGCTAAAAAAAGGCTTGCTCATGAGCTTTATTTATTTGACGAACAATTAAAGGAAGCAATGAGTATTCCGGTTCCTGATGATTTATGTAACAAGTTATTATTACGTCAAACATTAGCCAGCCATCAACAAGAGAAACGTAAATCTCGAGTCCATTTAGCACTAGCTGCTTCTGTCGCTATTGTTGCGGGATTAGTCGTTAACTACTTACAGTTTTCAAATAGTTATACTAATCTAGGGGATTATGCCTTAGCGCATGTTTATCATGAAGAAGATAAATTTTTCAATAGTGATAATAATCGAGTTAATTTAGCCACATTGAATAAAAAAATGGCTAGCTTTAATGGCAGTTTTAATCAATCTTTAGGTCAATTGATATCAGCAGACTATTGTCGCTTCGATGGCATGAAAAGCTTACACCTAGTTTATCAAGGATTAACCGATACCGTAGCTGTATTTATCGTGCCGAAAAAAGAGCATTTAGCCTTTACGGATAAATTCAGTGATAATAAGCTACAAGGTGAATCACTTGGATTTAAAGATGCGAACGTCCTCGTTGTTGCTGATAAAAATGAATCGTTAGAAGTATGGCAACGCGCTATTAGTGACAATATCACTTGGTCTATATAAAGTATTCGTTAAGTGCTTCCTCTCTATAATCAGGTAATGATAGAGAGGATTGAAAACTTAACGTGTATTATTTATTTTATGTTACTGTGCTAATTTTATCCCTTATGAGCGATTACAGATAAGTAAACATCAACATTCATCGAAAGTTACCTTGTCTTTGTAAACAATACCAAGTGATACAAACTAAGTTCCACAAAATGTCCGATAATATTTATCTGACTCTCCTGATGATTCTTGATATTTTTTGGTCGCTTCCACTTCTTGATAAGGTGAGCGCAACACTTCAAGAAACTCTTCAACCGTACTATTAATAAACGCTTTCTGTGAGTTAGTTACTGCACTTAAATCACTCATCAAAGCATTTTCACATGATTCAAGTACTGCCTCAACATGATGATTTCTAGGAATTACAATGGGGTTATTTTTCCGCATTAATTGTTCAGCAATTTGATACTTAATTTTCGGATTACCTTTTTGCTCAGGCTCATCTTGTTCAAGTACTGCTAACCAAGATGAATACCAATCCCCCAGATTATTTTTGAGTTCTTCCATTTTTTCATTATCCGTTAAGGACTCTGTTAGGTATAAAAAGGTTTGGGTATAGTCTAGTTTTTTCGTTTTCATCAGAGTTAACAAATCATTAATCAAAGCTTTATTGTTTACCTCAATATCACTCAAACCAAGCTTTTTAGCATACATGGTAAAATATGCTTCTTCATATTTGTCTGTGTATTGATGAATGAGTGCTTCAACTTTTGTAATGGCTTGTTGTTCTCGCTCATCTTCACTAAGTTGCTTGTCAGCAGCTTCAATCAATAAGGGAAGTAAACAATCTGCCAAACGAGCCATATTCCAATGTGCTATTCGACCTTGCTTACCAAAGGCATAACGACCATATTCATCAATAGAGCTAAACACCTGCTCTTCATCATATACACCTAACATTGCGCACGGGCCAAAATCGATCGTCTCACCACTGATAGCAGTATTGTCTGTATTCATCACACCATGAATAAAACCAATCCTTAACCACTCAACAACTAAGTTGATTTGTTGAGTAATCGCGCAGGATAAAAAGGCTAATACTCGTTGTTCAAATGATAACGACTTATTATTGCCATTTTCATCAATATCTATTTCAGGGAAATGACGTTGAATACTGTAATCAACTAATGCTCGTAACGAGGCCAAATCTCTTCTGGCTGCAAAATATTGAAAAGTACCTACTCTAATATGACTAGCAGCAACTCTAGTAACAACAGCGCCAGTTTTAGCTAAACCTCGATTAATAACTTCACCTGTAGCCACTACAGATAAACAGCGAGAAGTAGGCACCCCCAAAGCGAATAATGCTTCACTCATGATATATTCTCTCAGTGCTGGTGCTAAAGCGCACTTTCCATCACCTCGCCTTGAGAATCCCGTTTGTCCTGAGCCTTTCAATTGAATATCTCGACGTATATTGTCTCTATCTATCACTTCGCCCAGTAAATGTGCTCTACCATCGCCTAATTGAGGATTAAAGTGACCAAACTGATGACCTGAGTACGCTAAGGCAATGGATTCAGCGCCATCAAGCAATTGAGTACCGGAAAAATATTGAGATAATAAACGCTCATCATTTTGTAAATCTTTCGATATAAACAAATGATCCGCTAAGGGCTTATTCCATAATAAAAGTACCGGCGAAGGAAAATGTTGCGGTAAAGTCCGCAGAGAAAACGCTTCACCTAACTTAATATATGTATTAGAAAATTTCATTGGTTATACCTGTTTAAATACTTATCATTCATTCTATATGGCTTACTTATGATGGGTTAACATTTCATCATGCTTGGCTAAAATACCTACTTCACTTTGCGGAAATGCACTACTCACAATAAAAATAACCAGTGAACATAATATGAAGCCGGGCACTATTTCATACATTAATGAACTTAATGACTGACCGTCGATGTCTATAGGCGCATAAATCCATAAAAGTACCGTTGCTGCGCCAGTTATCATGCCTAAAAGTGCACCATTTCTCGTCATTTTTTTCCAATATAAACTGCCAATAATAACTGGACCAAAAGCCGCACCAAAACCAGCCCAAGCATTACTCACTAAAGACAATATTGAACTCTCTCGATCATAGGCTAGGAATATAGCAACTAGTGCAACAATAGCGACAGAAATACGCCCCACTAACACTTGTTGTTTGTCACTAGCCTCTTTGTGTAAAAAAGTTTTATAAAGATCTTCTGTTAATGAACTTGATGTGACTAATAACTGAGAAGAAATAGTACTCATAATAGCCGCTAATATTGCCGCTAACAGAAAACCAGCAATTAATGGACTAAAGAGAATTTGTGATAATACTATAAAAATAGTTTCTGGATCCTCCAGTGCAATTCCCGTTTTAGCGACATAAGCAATACCTGAAAACCCTGTGGCCATAGCACCAATAATTGCCACTATCATCCAACTCATCCCAATACGACGAGCTGTCGGCATTTCTTTAACGTGACGAATTGCCATAAACCGAACGATGATATGTGGCTGACCAAAGTACCCTAGCCCCCACGCCATTGACGAAATGATCCCAATGACACTAACACCACTAAAAATATTTAACAAATCTGGCTTGATTTGACTAATACTTGTTTTAATTTCGCCAAGCCCGCCCACTTCATTAATGGTAACAATAGGCACTAAGACTAAGGCTATAAACATAATACAGCCCTGTACAAAATCAGTTAAACTGACCGCTAGAAAACCACCGAATAACGTATAAGCCACAACAACGCCAGCAGTAATATACAAACCCGTTTCATAATTTAACCCAAAAGAGCTTTCAAAAAGCTTGCCGCCTGCGACAATACCACTTGAGGTATAAAGTGTAAAAAATACGATAATTACCGCCGATGAAACAATCCGTAGCATGCGTGATTTATCATTAAACCGATTTTCAAAGAAGTCGGGTAAAGTAATAGAGTCATTGGCAATTTCAGTATAGGTTCTAAGGCGTGGAGCAACAATAAGGTAATTTAAAAAGGCCCCAATAACCAAACCAATCGCTATCCATAAACTACTCATTCCTGAGATGTACATTGCCCCAGGTAAACCCATTAACATCCAACCACTCATATCCGAAGCACCCGCAGAGAGTGCAGCAACACTTGGGCTTAAACTTCTTCCACCGAGCATATAACCAGAAACATCACTGGTTGATTTTTTATAGGCATAAAAGCCTATTCCTAACATAACAATAAAATATAGTGCTAAAGAAATTAACGTACCCAGTGCCAAAAGATTCCCCTTTATTTGGTAATATATTGCGGCTTAAAATTTATCCCTGCTACGCTATCAATAACTTAGGAAGAAATATACCTTATCCTTGATTAATACTAAAAATAGCATGAGAGATGGTGAATATAATAGATAATTCCCCGCTGAATCTTGCATCTTGAACAAGAACAGGTATATTTATTAGTAATTGTTTTTATTATAAAGATATTGCTCAAACTATGTACTTTTACGCTGCTAGACAACCTATTTTAGATGCTAAAAAAAACCTCTACGCCTATGAGTTACTTTTTCGCGATAGTATAGACAATGTTTTCCCTGACATTGATGGCGATATAGCGACGAGTAAAATAATCGAAGCAAGTAAATTTAACATGGGCATTAGTGATTTTACCGGTAGTAAACCCGCCTTTATCAATTTCACGCTAGAAACCTTAATCCAAGGTTATCCTGAAATGCTCACCAATGAAGAAGTGGTGATTGAAATTCTAGAAACCATCAAACCGGGCAAAAAATTATTAGGAATTTGTAAAGATTTACATAGTAAAGGTTATATTATAGCTTTGGATGATTATGAACATCAAAGTGTTTGGTCCTATTTCTACCCTTTTATTAAGATGATTAAAGTTGATATTCAGCAAACCAATTTTGAAGAAATTCAAGAAATTATCGAAGCGATTAAAGAATACCCTCATATTGATTTATTAGCGGAAAAAGTAGAGACTTACGAAGAATACAATCAAGCATTACAACTCGGTTTTAAATATTTTCAGGGGTTCTTTTTCGCTAAGCCTGAGATGGTAAAAACGAAAAGCTTGTCACCATCGCAACTGGCGATGGCAGAATTATTATATGAAACCTCTAAACCTGAATTAGATTTAGCCGGCATCACCCATGTTTTTGAACGTGATGTATCCTTATCATATAAATTACTTCGCTATGCTAATTCCGCAATGTTCAGGCGCCACAGTGAAATATCAACAATTAAACAAGCCTTAGTAATTCTTGGTTCAAGCGAGCTAAAACGCTTTCTTGGCTTAATGTTTGCTGTTACCGCTAATCCAGATAAGCCGACAGAATTAATTAAAGTAGCCATGACTCGCGCTAAATTTTGTGAGTTAGTTGCTAAAGATATGCCTTCTCAAATTGATGATTCTATTGCCTTTCTAACGGGGCTATTATCAATGATTGACGCTATTTTAGATGAAGAGTTGGCCGTTATTCTTGACAAACTGCCTTTGGCAAAAGAGATTAAAGATCCTTTACTGACTCGAAAAGGCGTTATGTCGGCAATAATCAAATTAGTAGAGTTTATTGAACATGCTAAATGGGAAAAAACGAATTTCATTATGGAAAAGCTCCATTTAGATAAAGAACAAGCTGTTAAACATTATAATGAAGCCCTCGCGTGGGCTGATGAACAAAGCCAATTAGCAGGTTAACTTCTTTTAAGAATTTAAGGACAAATATTATGCCGAAGGTAAACAAATTACGATCTATATATAGCTCAGTTTTTATATTAGCTTCATTTTCATCTTACGCTGAACAAGTAGATATTTCAGCGTTAAAAACTGAAGCAATAAGCATCGTTAAAAAATTTGGTGGCACATTAAAACCGCAGTTAACACAAGCACTCGCCCAAGGTGGTGTGAAACACGCTATGGAAGTATGCTCCGTAAAAGCACCTGAAATAGCTCAACAGCTAAGTCTATCTAGTCAATGGCAAGTAAAACGAGTTAGTTTAAAGGCACGTAATCAGCACAACGCTAGCCCTAATGCATGGGAAAGATCAGTCCTTGAAGAGTTTAATCAAAGACAACAACAAGGTGAGAGTGCTAAAAAAATGGCTAAAGCGGAAATTGTTAATGATGAATTTCGTTTTATGAAAGCACAAGGCACTGCACCGCTTTGTTTAACATGTCACGGTAGTGAGTTAAGTGCTGAAACAAAAGCTGCCCTCAATCTATATTACCCACAAGACCAAGCAACAGGTTATTCATTAGGGCAAATCAGAGGAGCTTTTAGTTTAACTAAAAAGCTTTAAATTGAGCTTTATTTTTACTGGGTTACGTAATTCCAAGCAGCCGCTCGGAATTACGATGATTTATTGATTAAAACCCTTGAGGGTTTTCTGATTGCCAACGCCAAGTATCTGAAATCATAGTATGTAGATCTCTCGTTGCTTGCCAATCAAGAAGTTCATTCGCTAAGTTAGCATCTGCATACACTGTGGCTAAATCGCCCAGACGTCTAGGGACTATTTTATACGGTATATTTTGTCCACTAATTTCTTTAAAGGTATTCACTATTTCTAAAACCGAAGTGCCATTACCTGTACCTAAATTAATTGCTTGGCAACCTGAAATTTTATCTAAATTCTGTAGCGCTTTTACATGGCCTTGTGCTAAATCAACTACATGAATATAGTCTCTTACACCAGTGCCATCTACCGTATCATAGTCATCACCAAACACTTGTAACTGAGCTAAGCGGCCGACCGCGACTTGAGCAACATAGGGCAATAAGTTATTAGGGATACCATTAGGGTTTTCACCAATAAGACCTGATTCATGGGCGCCAATAGGGTTAAAGTAACGTAAACAAGCGATAGACCAATCACTGTCACTTTTGGCCAGATCAAACAATATATGTTCAATCATCAATTTAGTTTGACCGTAAGGATTAGTCGCAGATGTTGGCATGGTTTCATTTAGTGGTGAAACATTGTCACCATAAACCGTTGCAGAAGAGCTAAAAACAAGCTTCTTAACATTATGTGCTGCCATCACCTTAAGTAATATCACGGTACCTGAAACATTGTTATAGTAATAACTCAGTGGTTTTTCACTAGATTCACCAACGGCTTTATGCCCAGCAAAGTGAATCACGGCATCAATGCTGTGCTGAGTAAATACTTCGTTCATTGCGACATAATCACAAATATCAGCTTTGATAAAAGTAACGGTTTTACCTGAAATTTTTTCAATTCGTTCAAGTACTTTAGTCGATGAATTTGATAAATCATCGACTATAACAATATCCTGGTCATTGGCTAACGCTTGTAGTTCAACAACAGTATGACTGCCAATATAACCTGTACCACCGGTAATTAATAAACTCATGACCTATTTCCTTTCACTTGTCTTTTATGAATAATAGTTTGACACGCTATCAAAGAAATCGCTAAGCATTTCTTGGGGTAATACGTTAATACCTGCCGCAGCGGCCCTGCCACCACCGGTTGGAAAGCTAGCACATAAGTCACCTGCCCCTTGTTTGTTATTCAAAGGTGCCCGTAAACTAACGGTATAAGTATTATCAGCATTTAACGTAAGTACCGCATGTGCTTTATTTGGCGAACTATTCGCTAGCTCATTACCAAAAACGCCACTAACACGTCTAGCCCATGCCTCATCAGCCAACTGTACCGCTTTAAAACTGGTATTTTCTGCAAGCACATCCGCAGATTGCGCTTTATTCATATCAGCTAAATAAGCAGCCTTTAATTGGGAGAAAACAGATCCTTCCTCATTAATTAAAGCAAAAGGGTCTACATAATTTAATAATTTATTAAACAAGTCAGCTGGGTGGAAGTGTAAATCATCTACACTACGGCCATAGCCGTTATAGTTTATATATACACCCAATTCTTTTAAAAGCGATTGTTCTGCTAGTGTTAAACTATGTTTCTGGGCAAGTGCTTCAGCAGAGGCTTGCATATTGTCGCCAAAAGCAGCTGCGATTGCCCAAGTAGAAAATTCACCATCAAGGTGCTTATTAACTAAAAGGCTGGTACAGGTATTCGCATCAGTATCAAGTAAACTGACTAAATTCTTAGATGCAGGTACATCACCAGTTCTATGGTGATCAACATAAAAAACATCTACCTTTTTATCGAGCAGCTGTATTAATGCATCATTGTTTTTTTCTAACGAAATATCTAATACCGTTACAGAGGTTGCTTTATTTACATCAACTTTTTTAAGCAAACTTATGTCACGTTTCACACCCGTAATAAAGGTTGATTCACTGGGTTGTTGCTCCTTTTTAGACAAGCGAAGTTGCAATAGCGCAATGATGCCATCTGCATCACCATTAAAAACATCAAAATGCATAGCTTTATTCCTCTTAGCTATTTTTGTTTAGTTCGATAAAACCTTGCTCAGCTAAATAATTAACAATTTGCTTTGCACAATCTTCTATTGATTTTTCAGCGGTTTTCACATGAATTTCTGGTTCTTGAGGCACATCATAGCCTGAATCTATACCCGTAAAGTCTTTAATTTCTCCCTTACGTGCTTTTTTATACAAGCCTTTAGGATCACGTTGCTCACAAACACTAATTGGCGTGTCTATATAAACTTCAATAAATTCACCCTGCTCTATTTTAGCTCTAGCATTCGCTCTATCTTCACTAAACGGAGAAATAAAGGCGGTAGAAACAATTAAGCCTGCATCAAGAAAAAGTTTAGATACTTCACCAATTCTTCTTATATTTTCAACCCTTGCTTCATCACTAAAGCCTAAATCACCATTTAAGCCATGACGAACATTATCACCATCAAGTAAATAACTATGACAACCCAATTCAAACAATAAAGCATCTACTGCATTAGCAACCGTCGACTTACCAGAGCCACTTAAACCGGTATACCAAAGTAAACAAGACTTTTGTTGTTTTATACTTGCGCGTTGTTCTTTCGTTATCTGTTGTTCATGCCAAACGGTATTTTCTGTTTTCATTTTAGTTACTCAATTTAAAATTTTATTGATAAAAAAGTATAATTAGCGCAATAATAAAAGCACTTATATTTTTCTCATTTAATTAAATACTCTGTTGCCTTTAAAAAGGAAACATTAAAGGGATCATAATCATCACTGTGATGCTATAGACAACCGAAATTGGAAATCCAAAGTTAATAAAATCCGCTAATCGATAATTTCCCGCGTTATATACCATCACATTGGTTTGATAACCATAAGGGCTAATAAATGAACCACTAGCAGCAAAAGCTACTGCCATCACAAAAGGGACTGGATCAACCCCTAGCCCCAAAGCTATATTGTAGGCAATAGGAAATGTTAAGGCTGCTGCTGCGCTATTGGTAATCAACTCGGTCATTATTAAGGTTATAATAAAAATGGCAATAAACGCTAAGTATACTCCGCTGCCGTGGAGTAGTTGCTGTATAGAGTCAGCTATCAGAGCCGCCAACCCAGTATTTTCAATACCTGTGGCTAAGGTTAACGCACCAAGTACTATCATCCATATTTCTAAAGGGAAACGGCGTTTAATCTCGTTTACTGTTAATGAACCGCTAAAAATGAGCCCTGCAACATAAATAAATAAACAACTTAATAAAGAAATAGGCGTTAAAACTGAGATAGCAATCGCGAATAGGAAGCCCCAAACGGTCGCTTGATCACGCCATCCGCTAAGCATATTCACGGCTTGATGACCGGATAATATAAAAAAGTTTTTAGATAAGTTTGTTCGGCTTGAAAAATCCTGACCTACTGCAAGCACTAAAAAGTCACCCGATTGCAAAACAATATCACCTAATTTACCAGATAGTGCACAACCTTCTCGGCGAACAGCAACAACAGCCGCATCAAAGCGAGCACGAAACCCTGCTTTCTTCAAAGTTTTACCAGCAATAGCTGAATCAGGTTTAATTAACACTTCTGTTAAATTATCACCCAGTAAATCGTCTTGCTCAGCAAATAAGGTTAATCCGTCAAACTGCTGCAATGTTAGTACTTTTGAAATATCACCACTAAAAATCAACTTATCT
>JAWUXK010000035.1:0-13410 GCA_034111385.1 Colwellia sp.
TTTTACTAGGAGAGGACTAAGTATGACGTAAGTCAAAAAACTGGCATTATCTATTATAAACCGCCAAGTTTTTGTTGATAAATTTTATCTACTAGTTAGAATAATCACTATATTAGCAAATTATCAAAGACTTACTTATGCTAGAGCGCTCAACCGATTCTAACGAATGTGGCCACAAACAAATTCTTGTGGTAGATAATGATGTGGCAAGGGCGCATCAGCTGGCAACGGTATTGTCTTTTGTCGGAGAACAATATCTACAATGTTCACAAGATGAGTTAGCTCCTTTTTTTCAAAAAAGTGAGCGTTTACTAACTGTTATATTAACGGGTGATTTATCTGAGTCAACTGTTGAGGTAGTTAAACAGAATCCTAAAATTCCTTTTTTATTATATGATGTTGTTGATGTAAGTGTGCTAAACAGTTACGTAAATGTTATTGGCGGCATCGCTACTACGCTTAACTACGCTCAATTAACTGAGCTAATCCATCATTGTCATCATTACTACAATAAGTTACCGAGAAATGGCACTAATCTTCACTCCAGTATTTTATTTCGTTCATTAGTTGGCACCAGTGAAGCGATGAATGATGTTCGTTTTTTAATAGAGCAAGTGGCTAAAACGCCAGCTACCGTACTAGTCTTAGGCGAATCGGGTACGGGTAAAGAAGTGGTTGCCCGTAATATTCATAACCTTTCATCACGTGCTCAGGGAACATTTGTACCTGTTAACTGCGGCGCTATACCTGCTGAATTATTAGAAAGTGAACTTTTTGGTCATGAAAAAGGGGCTTTTACTGGCGCTATTTCTACCCGTAAAGGGCGCTTTGAATTAGCTGAAGGTGGTACCTTGTTTTTGGATGAAATAGGCGATATGCCACAACCAATGCAAGTTAAATTATTGAGGGTGTTACAAGAGCGTACTTTTGAACGTGTTGGTGGCTCTAAAAGTATTAAAGCTGATGTGCGGATTATTGCAGCGACCCATCAAAACCTTGAAGAAATGATTAAAGACGGAAGTTTTCGTGAAGATCTTTATTATCGCTTAAATGTTTTTCCTATTGAAACCCCTGCTTTGCGTGATCGTAAAGAAGATATTCCGTTACTATTAACAGAGTTATTGACTCGTTTCGAACATGAACAAGCAAAAACAGTACGTTTTACTGAAAAAGCAATTGAATCATTAATGGAACATTCTTGGGGAGGCAATGTACGAGAATTGTCAAACCTTATTGAGCGTATGTTAATTATGTTTGGCGATCAAATAGTTGATGTTGCAGAGCTGCCACAGAAATACCAACATATTGATGTAAACGAATATACGCCAGAATACCCTGAAGAGTTACAAGAGCAGGATGCTATTAATGAGCTATTTTCTGGTTTTGATTACGATGATGAAGATGATAGGGCAGAAGACGAAGATGACCACACAGCTCAAAATGTTGTAACAATGTGTATTTTACCTAGTGAAGGCTTAAACTTAAAAGAACATTTAGCTGAGTTAGAAATATCTCTTATTTCTCAATCTTTAATTAAACATGATTATGTCGTGGCAAGAGCGGCAGAAACCTTAGGGATGAGAAGAACTACTTTAGTTGAAAAAATGCGTAAATATAATTTACAAAAACCCGTATCAACAGATGCTATTTAATCTCAAACGTTCATAGCCAATAATTTGACAATAAACATCTACCAGTTTTCCTTGTTAAGCGGTTGAAAATAAACAATAAAAACTATGGCATGTAAAGTGCTTTAATCAAAGTGAAATAAATTTTATTTGGACTTTGATTTTATGGCACTAGCACAGCACTTTATTGCTAACAATGGTTTTAACCCAGTAAACATTCCTTTGAATACTAGCCCATTAGCTAGAGCCGAAGCATCACTACAAACTGAAGCTTTTCCTGGTGAGTTAGCCGCTTTGCGCGCTCAGTTATCCCAAGTAAAAACCGAAAAAACTAACACGATTAACCATAATCATACCCATACCCATAGCCGAAAGAAAAATAAATTAAGCCGACTTCCACATGAGAGTTCATCAAATAATAGCTTATTACAAGAGAAAATGGCTGATCAGCTTATTGAGATGATGCCAACAGGTTTGGTCATGCTTGATGGTAATGGTGTTGTTGTTAAAATTAATAAAGTGGCTAGAAGTTTACTTGAAGAGCCAATATTAGGTCAGCTTTGGTTTACTGTTATTGCTCGTTCATTTAAGCCAAGGGCTGATGATTGGCATGAAGTTTCATTAAAAGATGGCCGTCGGGTTAAGTTAGAAATTGCCAGCTTAGGAAATCAACCCGGGCAATTAATTATGATCACTGATTTAACCGAAACACGTTTACTGCAAGATAAAGTCGGGCAAATGCAACGACTTTCTTCGTTAGGTCGAATGGTCTCAACCTTAGCTCATCAAATTAGAACGCCACTTTCAGCGGCTATATTATATAGTGCAAACTTATCTAATAAAAAACTATCTGAAAATGCACGTGGTTCATTTCAAAATAAACTTAGTTCTCGGTTACACGATTTAGAGCAACAAATAAATGATATGTTGCTGTTTTCTAAAAGTGGTAAAGAGCAAGTGGTTTCATCATTGTCGGTGAATGAATTAATAAGTGATGCTATTCAATCAATGGATGCGTTAATTGTTAAAGCCAATACAAAAGTAAACGTAAATTTGGCGACAGTTGACCATCATATTCTAGGCAATAAAAATGCATTAAATGGGGCTATACAGAATTTAGTACATAATGCGTTACAAGCGGTATCCACCAATAATACCGAGAAACCAGTCATTAACATTCAAATGTACAATAATAAAAATGCAGTATACATCAGTGTTAAAGATAATGGGCCTGGTATCAAAAGTAATGATATTGATAAAATATTCGAACCATTTTTCACTTCAAGTAGCAAAGGTACAGGGCTTGGGTTGGCGGTAGTTAAGTCAGTTGTTGAAGCGCATCAAGGTGAAGTAAGTTATTTAAGTCAAGCTGGCGAAGGTGCACACTTCAGTATGAAGTTCCCCTTACTTGGAGACGTAGATACATCATCAATTAACAATGCAAGCATTGAGGAGAAGTAAAATGAGCCTTCATAAAATACTCGTGGTTGAAGATGATGACGGTTTGCGCGAGGCATTAATTGATACCCTTTTATTAGCAAATTATCAATGTATTGAAGCAGACTCTGCAGAGGCTGCTTTATTACAATTAAAAACTCACTCGGTTGATTTGGTAATAAGTGATGTACAAATGGGGGGTATGTCAGGCTTGTCCTTGTTGAAAAATATTAAAAATCAGCAGTCAAATTTACCTGTGTTATTGATGACTGCTTATGGCACAATTGATGATGCCGTTCAGGCAATGAAAGATGGTGCTTGTAATTATATTGCTAAGCCATTTGCCCCTGAAGTGTTACTGAATATGGTTAGTCAATATATTCCGCCTTTAAATATTAATAAAAACACCCCTATTGTCGCTGATAAAAACAGTATTGAATTACTTCATTTAGCCCGTAAAGTTGCCAGTACTGAAGCGTCAGTGATGGTACTTGGCCCGAGTGGCTCAGGAAAAGAAGTGTTAGCGCAATTTGTTCATAATAATTCTCCGAGAGCGAAACAGCCATTTGTTGCGATTAATTGTGCAGCGATACCTGAAAATATGTTGGAAGCAACGTTATTTGGTTATGAAAAAGGCGCATTTACTGGCGCAATTCAAGCTTGTCCGGGAAAATTTGAACAGGCTCAAGGTGGCACCATTTTACTTGATGAAATAACTGAAATGGATTTAGGCCTACAAGCTAAAATATTACGCGTTTTACAAGAACGAGAAGTTGAACGGTTAGGTGGAAGGAAAACTATTAGCCTTGATGTACGTGTGATAGCAACGAGTAACAGAAATCTTAAAGAAGCCGTGAGTAAAGGCGACTTTAGAGAAGATTTATATTATCGCCTAAATGTTTTTCCACTGACTTGGTTGCCTTTAGCTCAGCGAGTTGACGACATTTTACCTTTAGCAAAACATTTAGTTGCTTGTTATTGTCAAAAAAGCGGCGAGCCCATCGCAGAATTTACTTCTGCTGCACGCAGTAAATTGAATGCTTATAGTTGGCCTGGTAATGTCCGTGAACTTGATAATGTGATTCAGCGAGCACTTATCTTACACTCGAATCAAATAATTGACGCTAGCGATATGATGATTGAAAACTTTGAAACGGCCAGTGTTAATGAAGTTGAGCAGCTAGAAGTCACCGACGATAAATTAGGCAGCGAATTAAAAATTCAAGAGCATCAAATAATATTAGATACCTTACAAGCATGTCAGGGCAGTAGAAAAGATGTGGCTGAGCGTTTGGGTATTAGTCCACGTACCTTACGTTATAAAATTGCTAGAATGCGTGATTGTGGTATTCAAATACCCGCGTAAGTATAGGCAAAGCTGTATTAGCATAAGTACTTGATTATGCTAATACAGGTCATCAAATCATTGTGTCGAGTTGCGCCCCTGTAACTCACGATATATTTTGATTGTTAACCGGAATTCAGATTTTCTCCTCAAATATTAATCTTTTTAAATCCTCCCCTTATAGCGTCATTCGAAGCCTTTGTTGGTTAGCTCTTTTATTGGTTGGCACTATGCTTGCAGTATCACTGTTATAGATAGTTATTATTGCTTCTTTAGCAAAAAATTGACACAAGTGAGCATATTATGGATATCAAAACTAATTCTTTATTTGCGCAAATGCAAAACATGTCACTGCAAGCTGCAGGTAATAAACTACCCGCTGTAGGCGGTGATATACCAGGCATGTCAGGCGCTAATCCGATAGGACAAGTAAATAATTCAAGTAATGATTTTGGTAATTTACTGACCGATGCGTTAAAAACGGTGAATGAATTAGCACAGGATACCGGCGCTAAAAAAACAGCCTTTGAAATGGGTGACCGTGACGTTACTTTGGCGGAAGTTATGATTGCTTCAAGCAAGTCTGGCATTGCACTTGATGCCACAATACAAGTTCGTAATAAGTTTGTAGAGGCATACAAAGAAATAATGAGTATGCCAGTCTAGTTAAGCACATTAAATAACCAATGGCAGCGTTGCTTTCAAGCACCTTGCTCTTGATGATTTACTCACATTTAAATGTGAGTATAAAACAAACAAAGTACAGCGGAGAAGTTAAGTGGCTGACACAAACACAATGGTAGCAACTGATAGCGGCGAAATGATAGCCAATGATTCTGGTGATAATAGCGCTATAGAAGAGCAAAAGTCGGGCTTTGCAGCAAAGTTAGGTAATGTTGATATTTTACGTCAACTTACCTTAGTGGTTGCTTTATCAATTTGTTTAGCTATAGCTGTATTTGTCATCATTTTAGCAAATGAACCTGATTATCGTTTTTTATCAAAGTTACCCACTGAACAATTGATTAAAACGATGGATTATCTTGATGCTAACAAAGTTGATTATCGTCAAGAAAACAATACTATTTCAGTACCAACCAGTGAATATCAAAACATTAAATTACTTTTAGCTCGTGAAGGTTTAACAAGCGAACCCACGCAAGGTAATGATATGCTGATGAAAGACATGGGTTTTGGTGTTAGCCAGCGTATGGAAAGAGAGCGACTAAAATATGGCCGTGAACAACAACTTGCTCAAACGGTTGAACAATTACAAAGTATTTCACGTGCTCAGGTTTTACTTGCCATTCCTAAAGAAAATATTTTTGCTCGCCGTGAAAAAAATCCTTCTGCTACCGTTGTATTAACCCTTCAACGTGGTCGGTTATTATCAGCAGAAGAAGTAGATTCCGTGGTTGATATTATCGCTTCAGCAGTACAAGGTTTAAGCCCTAACCGCGTTACTGTAACAGACCAAAATGGACGACTACTTAATTCCGGTAGTCAAAACTCTATTTCGTCTCGCTCTCGCAATGAATTTGATCTTGAACAAAAGCGTGAACAAGAATATATGGATAAAATTGATACTATTCTTATTCCTGTGGTGGGCTTAGGTAATTACACTGCGCAAGTTGATGTCATTATGGATTTCACTCACACAGAAGAAACCGCACGTCGTTATAATTCAGACTTACCTGCGCTACGAAGTGAAATGAAAGTTGAAGATAATTCTTTTGGTGGTGTATTGGGAGGGATTCCTGGTGCATTGTCTAATCAACCGCCGATAGAGTCTAGTATTCCAGAAAATGCCACTACCTCGAAAAAACGTTCAATGCCAAGTAGAAAGCATAGCGAATCAACTAAAAATTACGAGCTTGATGAAGCGATTAGTCATACTAAACAGCAAGGGGCCATTGTTCGTCGTGTCAGTGTTTCAGTCGCACTTGATTACGTAAATAGCCCTGCTGCACCAGCGCCGTTAAATGAAGATGGAGAAATTGATGAGGATGCGGCAGCCGCCGCAGCCGCTGCTGCACCAGCTACAGAGCCTAGAAGTGTTACTGAAATTGCGGCTATACGTAGATTATTACAAGGGAGTATTGGTTTTGATCTACAACGTGGCGATATTTTAGAAGTGGTTACTATTCCATTTACTCGCTCAGATTTTGCTGATGTAAAAGAAGTGCCAATTTGGGAACAGCCTTGGTTCATGAAAATCCTTAAATTGGTAATGGGCGCACTGGTTATTATCGTGTTAATTGTCGCGGTTGTTCGTCCAATGTTACAACGCTTAATTAACCCAGACCAAACGCCGGAAGACTATGGTGATAAATCGTTAGATACCCATATAGACTTGGGTGATGAAACAATGGATATGCTTACTTCTGAATTTGATGCAGGTAATGTTGGTTTTGCACCTGATGGCAGTTTACAATTACCCGATCTTCATCGTGATGAAGATGTACTAAAAGCGGTTCGAGCACTTGTTGCTAATGAACCAGAATTATCGTCGCAAGTAGTGAAAAGTTGGTTGAACGAAGATGAGTGATGAAACAGAAGCAGGTGAATTAACCGCAGATCCAGCAAGCTTTGATGTTGACAAATTAGATGGCGCAGAAAAAGCCGCCATTTTATTACTGAGTTTGTCAGAAGAAGACGCTGCGCAAATTTTAAAACATCTTGAGCCAAAGCAAGTGCAGCAGGTTGGTATGGTAATGGCTGGCATGGAAGATTTTACTCAAGAAAAAATTACTGCGGTACATAAACAGTTTATTCATGAAATCCAAAATTTCTCTACCATTGGCTTCCAAAGTGAAGAATTTGTTCGTAAAGCCTTAACTGCCGCTTTAGGTGAAGATAAAGCGGGTCATTTAATTGATCAAATAGTGTTGGGTGGCGGTGCTAAAGGTTTAGATTCCTTGAAATGGATGGATTCTAAACAAGTTGCCAATATCATTCGTAATGAACATCCCCAAATTCAAACCATTGTATTATCGTATTTAGAGGCTGAGCAATCGGCTGAAATTATGGGGCAATTTTCTGACAAAGTTCGTTTGGATCTAATGATGCGTATTGCTAACTTAGAAGAAGTACAGCCTGCGGCATTACAAGAATTGAATGAAATAATGGAGAAACAGTTTGCCGGACAAGCAGGTGCACAGGCTGCTAAGATGGGTGGATTGAAAGCAGCAGCCGATATTATGAATTATTTAGACACGAATGTTGAAGGGGTATTAATGGACTCTATTCGTGAAAATGATGAAGAAATGAGTCAACAAATTCAAGATTTGATGTTTGTATTTGACAACTTAGTTGATGTTGATGATAGAGGCATACAAGCGATATTGCGCGATGTTCAACAAGATGCCTTAATGAAAGCGATTAAAGGTACCGATGAAGCACTGAAAGATAAAATTCTCGGTAATATGTCTAAACGTGCAGCTGAAATGTTGGCTGATGATCTAGAAGCCATGGGCCCTGTACGTATTAGCGAAGTTGAAGCGGCACAAAAAGAAATACTTGCCATTGCACAAAAACTAGCTGACGCCGGAGAAGTAATGCTTGGCGGTGGCGGTGGCGGTGATGAGTTCTTATAATGTTTTTTATGGCTAGGATTTTAATCTGGCAAAATAAGGTTTAGCGAATGAGTAAAACGCCAGCACGAATTATTAAAGCGGCTCAACAAGAAGAGTTGGATGTATGGTCGTTGCCTAATGTGCAAGCAAAACCTGCAACAGAGCAAGTGAGTCAAACCAATGCTTTGGGTAAAAAAGCAAACTGGCGATATGAGCCACCCGAAGAAGATTTTGTAGTACCAGAGCCGTTAACCGCAGAAGAGATAGAAGCGGTTAGACAAGCAGCCCACGAAGAAGGTTTTAACCAAGGTAAAGAGGAAGGTTTCTCTAAAGGTTATGAAGAGGGTAAGGCGCAAGGCATAACAGAAGGTACTACTCAAGGTATTGAAGAAGGTAACGAGAAGGGCTTAGCACAAGGAAAAGAGGCGATTGATAGCTTAAGTGAGCGTTGGGAAGCCTTAATTGAACAGCTTGATAAACCGCTTGCTAGCGTTGAAAAAAATGTTGAAGATCAGCTATTAAATTTAGTTGTTCAACTAACAGAAGCGGTGGTATTACAAGAAGCAAAAACGAATCCAGATATTTTAATAGCTGCCATTGCTGCAGGCATTAAATCCCTCCCAAGTAATGAACCGAATACGCAAATTTATTTACACCCTGATGATATTAAACACGTTGAAGAGCAATTTGGTGAAGACCATATCAAAGAAAGTGGTTGGCGATTATTGCCTGCACCTCAAGTATCACCAGGGAGTTGTCAAATAGAAAATAGCACCTCAAATATTGATTTGCAGATGAAATCACGCCTTAAGCAAGTTTTGGAATCTTTCTTGCAGGATGCTTTACATCAATAGCATCAGCTACTAATCGCGAATGAGTAGCTTGAAATAAGAGTTCAATAAGGTCCCCAATGGTAGATAGCCTACGCATTAGCGAACGATTAAAAGACTGTCAAAATTTTATCCATCCTTTTAAAGAGCCTGTCGCGGGACGTTTGGTACGTGTTGTTGGCTTAACATTGGAAGCGGTAGGCGTAAAAGCACAAATTGGCAGTCAATGCTTAGTTGAAACAGCCCAGGGTGATTTATTAGCAGAAGTTGTGGGCTTCGCTCAAGAGATAACCTATTTAATGCCAGAGGAAAGTTTACGCGGAGTGCTACCCGGTGCTCGTGTATTACCCGTGTCAAAAAAACAAAGTTTACCTTTATCAATGAACTTGTTGGGGCGGGTAATTAATGGGACAGGAAAACCGCTTGATGGAAAAGGGCCAATTAAGCCCGATGAGGAATATAAACCAGATCCTAGCCCTATAAATCCTTTATCTCGGCGTGCAATTACCAAACCTCTAGATGTTGGCGTACGTGCTATTAACAGTTTTATTACTGTTGGTACAGGTCAACGAATGGGCTTGTTTGCAGGCTCAGGCGTGGGTAAAAGTGTACTGATGGGCATGATGACTCGCGGTACAACTGCAGATATTATTGTGGTTGGCCTAGTGGGTGAACGTGGTCGAGAAGTTAAAGAATTCATTGAAGAAATACTGGGAGACGAAGGACGAGCTCGCTCAGTGGTTGTGGCGGCACCGGCGGATAACTCACCGTTAATGCGTCTTAAAGGTTGTGAATCAGCGGTACAAATAAGTGAGTATTTTCGTGATAAAGGCTTTAATGTCTTGTTGTTGCTAGACTCTCTAACACGTTATGCACAAGCGCAGCGTGAAATAGCGCTTGCTGTAGGTGAGCCACCTGCCACCAAAGGTTATCCACCTTCAGTGTTCTCTAAGTTACCTCAACTTGTTGAGCGTGCAGGTAATGGTAGTGAAGGCCAAGGTTCTATTACGGCATTCTACACGGTATTAACAGAAGGTGATGATCTACAAGATCCTATTGCTGATGCTGCTCGAGCCATTTTAGATGGTCATGTTGTCTTATCTCGAGAGTTAGCCGATGCAGGTCATTATCCAGCGGTAGATATCGAAGGATCTATTTCTCGGGTGATGCCAATGGTAACCAGTAAAGAACACCAAGATCTTGCCCGTCAATTAAAACAAATATATTCCGTTTATCAACAAAATAAAGATCTTATCGCCATTGGTGCTTATACCAAAGGAAATGATCCAAGAATTGATCAAGCGATTAATGTATTGCCAGTGATTAACTTTTTCTTACAACAGCAAATGCAAGAAGTTATACCGTACGATTTGAGCCTGCAGCAATTACAAGAAATTATTGCGGCAGCTTCCGCTAACAGTAAGGCAAATGCAAATTAATATTGACTAGCTATAGTCATAGGGGAATATCAACATGGCAGCGAATAAAAACAAGCAACTCGAAACGCTATTAAAATTTGAGATCTCTAAAGAAGAGTTAGCTGCTAATACTTTACGCTCTGCCGAAAATGATTATCAGCAAAATTTAATTCGGCTACAGAGTGTCTCAGATTATCGCTTAGAATATATGAAGCGGTTAAGCGAACGGTCTAATGTGGGTTTAGATAGTGCGACGTATAATCATTATCATGCCTTTATTAATAAACTTGATAATGCTTCTGAGCAAGTAAAGATTGCTATGCAACAAGCGAAAGCCTTAGTCGCTCAAAGTAAAAGTTTATGGCTTAAACAAAGACAAAAAGTGCAAGCGGTTGAGATGCTTGCTAAGAAACGTAACCTAGCGTTGAATAAAGTTGAGAATAAAAAAGAGCAAGTTATGTTTGATGAAATTGCAACACAACAATTTTTACGACGTAGATCGAATTAGTGATCTTTTGGTTAAATTATTACCGGAATGATTATTGCTTACTAAGTAAGTAAGAGAGAATAAAAGTACATTCTAATTCAATGAGTGTATAAATATTCACGGATTATAGTGATTGGGATTATTATGGCACAACTCAATTTTTTACCTGTTAACATTTCGCAAAATGTAGAATTGAAAGATGAATCCACATCTTTAAATTCGGCTGCATCAAAAGGTGATTTTTCGCAGTACATTGACCAACACCTCACTAAAAGCAAGGAAAGTGAAGGTGTTGTTAGTGTTGATGAACTTAAATCAGAAGCGAATTCTGCTAAAGATAGTGATTCACAAATAGAGTATCAACGTGACACAAAAACACTAGATGATTCGTCTGACAATAATGATATAACCTCTGAAACCAAGGTGGCAGCTGATTCGAGCGTTATCGTGCAAAAGATTGCCGCCGACGGCAACAATCCTAAAAAAGAGTCTAGTGAAAAAGAGCAAAAGGGCTTATTTGAATCAGAACAATTAATGTCGTTTTTAACTAAGGCTGATAAGACTTTACTTAATCAATCGATTGATATGTCTTCTGTCACTTCTTCATCTGAGCAAATGCCAATCGATCAAAAAACAAATAATGAGGCAGAGCTTTTATTAAATGCGAGTCATTTAGTCGCTGATTTATCGGCGGTTGCTAAAGCACTAGAAAAAGAGCATGCCGACGTAATGTTGACACCGACATTATCACCAAAAATTACAGAGCAACTGGTTTCTGATGAAGCGCCACGGCTTAGTAATGATATTAATGTCGTGAGTAAAGCAAGTACTGATGATGAATTACTTCTTGAGATAGCGCCACTTCTTAGTAATGCACCTAAAGAAGTGAGTATTGTAAACACGAGTGAAAAACTATCTGTTGGGGTAGCGCCAATTCTGACAGAAAAAGCAGTACCTGCTCCCGAGATAGTTGTTAATAGTGGAATTAAAGATGCTGTTAGTGAAAGTACTAAAGGTAAGTTATTCGTTGAGGCGATACAGGGTAAAGTCAACGATCATGCACAAACTGAAACTCCTATTACTGTAGTTAAAGCAAATGAAAACAAAGCAGTGTTAACTGACTTGGAAACTAACTCTGTCTCTGAGGCTAAAGTAGCTAATGCTAACGGCGATAAAATAAAAGCACAACCGATCCCAAGTCAAGTTTTACCTTCTCAGGCTTTACCTTCGAAGTCATCGGTAGACGGAGGCTTGGAGACAGCAAATCTTGAAGGTGCTTCTTCATCTGAAAAACAAAAAATAACTAACCAGTTACATAACCAGAGTAAAATAGATCAAGTTCAAATGAGTAATGCGCAAATAAATGAAAATTCATTGCAAAAAACTGCCATTAAAACATCAGCGCAAGAAGCACAGAGCCTTAGTCAATTAGCTGCAAACGCAAACGCAAACGCAAACGCAAACGAGAAAGTAAATCACACTGCAGTCACTCAGGCTAATGTCAGTCAGGATAATAATGTTCAAGCGCAAGCCGATGCTGTGAAATCATTGGGGAAAAATAATGATTTGATGACAACAAAAATCAATCAATCAGAACAAGTTCTACAAGAGAAAAAATTAAGTTCATTTGAATCACAATTAGTAAAAAATGAGTCAGTACAAAATAGTGAAGTAACTGCGCTTAATAAAAAATCAAATCAAGCTGCAGTGAATATGAATACAACCGCTTTATCGAGTAATCAATTTAGCGATAGTGACTTAAGTTCCGAAGAAGCAAACAAAGCATTAGCGAAACAAGATGATAAAGTGCAATTATCTGCATTTTTATCTGATCAGAATCAACAAAAATCAGCCGCTAATAATGCAGCACTGATTGACGGTAAAGTCATGGAAGGAAATAAAAACGGGGTATCTTTCAATACCAATACCAATAACAGCTTTATTGATGTGACCGGTAAGGCAACTGAATCAGCGCAAGATATTATAGAACATCAGTCTATTGAAAGGTTAAATCCGAGCGTAGCGACAGAAGTCACACAAAGTCAAAAAACGAACACGCAATTACATCAAGAAACTATTTCATTGTTCCGTAAAGATTTTGCTGATGCAGTGAAAGATAAAGTCATGTTAATTATTTCACAAAAATTGCAACGGTTTGATATTACTCTTGATCCACCTGAATTAGGAAATATGCAAGTTAGAGTAAACTTACAAGGTGAGCAAGCGGCAGTGAATTTCATTGTGCAAAGCCAACAAACAAAAGATGCGTTAGAACAAAATATGCATAAATTAAGAGATTTGTTAGCCGAGCAAGGAGTTGATGTAGGTGATGCTAATGTTGAGCAACAATCACAACAGTCATCTAATGGTGAAGAAACTACAGCCGGATACAATAATCAAATGGAAGATAATATGGCCGAAGCCAATGATGTTGTTGCGCATACGTTATCAGCACAAATGATTGATTCTTCAACAGCAAGTGTCGATTATTATGCTTAAATGGGAATAACAGGAGAGATTTTAAGTTAAATTGCTATTAAGTTGATGAAACACATTGGCTAGAAAGCTATTCAAGGATATTATCTTACGATAATATTTGGCAATTTAGACTAAAGCGAATTTTAAAGGGTACTTATGGCTGATGAAAAAGGCAAGGCAGGAGACAAGGAAGCTGATTTAGAGCTTGATGG
>JAWUXK010000036.1:0-7751 GCA_034111385.1 Colwellia sp.
CTCGCAGGTTATTTGCCAGCTCTAACCGTATCCTAATTGACCATATTTCTTCGAGTTTAAGGGGAAGTTTTTGACCAACTAGTTTGCCTTTATTCCAGCAGGTATTTCGTGAAGTTGATTTGTTGTTATACATAATAGTGCTCCTTTCTTGAAGGGACTATAAGTATGGCTTGAAAAACTAAAATTTATTTATAGCAGACATTATGCGTATGTAAGAGAAGAATGCTTCTCTTAGCCATAAGCTGACATTAGCTTTTGCAAATTCAGGAGCATATTTAGGGCAATACGAGACAAGATTTTCTGCTCACTTGTGGGGCGGGTTTAAGCTCAAAGCTGTCGTTAGAGCTTATTTTACTATCTTCCGACAATGCAGAGCATAACTAGGTGATTTACGTCATATAATTTTCATTATCTTTAAATTCATGGTATCGGCGTTTTTCAAGGCAGTTGTCGCCTAAATTGTTAAGCAGCGTCTTTATATTGCTCTGGATTTAACTCCACAGCACCTATTGGCTGCCAGTTCCTTTCATTGTTTGACCATCGCTCAGGATGCTCATTTCTTTTTTGTTGATACAACACTGTTCGTTTCGCTAATATTTTAACATCAAGACCATCATGCCTTTGGTTTGGTGTGACAAACTTGATCCGGCTATGACGATGTTCATTGTTGTACCAATCAACAAACTCCTTTACCCATTTTCTTGCATCATCTAAGGATTTGAATCCCTCACAAGGCCAACGTGGATGATATTTTACCGTCCTAAACAGTGATTCTGAGTACGGGTTATCGTTACTTACCCTTGGTCGACTTCGCGAGGTAACAACACCTAAATCGTACATTTTAGCTCGCATTGTTAGGCTCTTCATCGGTGCGCCATTATCAGAGTGCAGCACTAACTCTGTTTTTAGACATTTCTCACTCCATACACTGCGCTCAAGTAGTTCGGCCGCTTGTTCACCTGCTTCATTGTGGTGTACTTCCCAACCAACCACTTTACGACTGTAGATATCTTCTATCATATACAGGTAATAGTGTTGGCCTATCACGGTTGTCGGCATATAACTGATATCCCAACTCCAAACCTCATTCGCTTTTTTAGCGGTGTAACTTGTTGGTTTTTTATGACCATTTCTTGGCTTCGCTTTGCCCCGATGATGAAGCATGTTTTCAGCGTTTAATATGCGATAAAAACTCGACTCAGATGCAATGTACTCACCTCTATCAGCTAATATCGGTACTATCTGGCTTGGTGGTAATGAAGAAAATTCTGCGACATTACAAATATCAATAACTGCTTGTCGCTCTTTAGCACTTAGCTTATTCAGTGGCTCTGGCCTAATGGCTGTTGGCCTTTTATCTTCACTAATAACACCATCAATACGCCAACGTTGTAGCGTTCGAGTTGATAAACCAATAACTTCACATGCCTTATCTTGCCTTGCACCTGAAGCCACTGCTTTACAAATTAGCCGTGCATGCTTTTGCCTATCGGTCAGCGATACTAGCTGTCCTCTTTTTCCTTCCAATAGGCATCGTACTTTTTTCCTAATACGAGCAGTGCAGCGGTTTCGGCTAAAGCTTTTTCCTTTCTGCGTAGCTCTCGCTCTAATTCTTTAATGCGCTTCTTATCAGCCTTTTGCTCAGGTGTTTGCTTTACTCTTTTATTCGCCTTTGTTGTGTTGCCTGCGATACAAGCTTGTTTCCAGGCTTTAATCTGCTCTGGATATAAACCTTTAACTCGACAATACTCACTTAACTCAATTTCCGATAAAACTGAGGTTTCCAGTACAGCAGCAAACTTTTCTTCGCTTGACCACTTATCTGTTGAACTAACTTTCGACACTTTTAAACCTGAGGTATTAAATTGCTTTTGCCAACTATACAGGGTTGAAAGATTAATACCTTCTTGCTCAGCAAACTTTCTAACGGATAAGCCACTCTGACTTAGTTTATTCAATATCGATTCTTTAAATTGGTTTGAATGCCTTTGGTAATGCATTGTTGTTAACTTACCGCTCCCTGTTTATTTATTAAATTAATTGAGGCGACAACAATCCTGACACAGGGGGGTAACTTAAAAATCCGTATTGATAAGAGTAACTGTCTCCAGAATAGCTAAAGGTTACATTAGGGTTACCGCTACCGATATCATACTCTATTGTTTCGATTTTCTGGCCTGATTTCAGATTAATTAAAATAGACTCTCCAAATGTCGATAGGGCAATTAGTTTAGAATCGGGACTAAAGCTACTTTCTAGGTATTCATCTGAACCAAAACTAAGCTCATGTAGCTTTTCACCCGTGGTTGTTTTGTATATATCGACAAACCCTTTATCAAAAGCACCAATCCACGGATTTATTAAATAATCTCCATCTGGGCTAATTTTCAATCCCCTTTCAAGTTCATTTTCAATGCTAAAGAGTTCCTTTTTATTTTCCATTGACCAGATAATGGACGAATTATAATTGCTGCTAGTGACTAATATTTGTTTTGGTTTATTAATGATTACACCATCTATCGGGCCAGTATCGCTTAACCAATCAAATTCATTTACGACAACTCCATTAATGGCTTGTCGAATTAACACCTTGTTATCTGTATGAGCAATTAATAAACCGTCATCTAAAAATTTTTGAGTAGTAGAATTGTAATTCTCAGAATGTATGCCTGAAAATAGAATGTCTGTGGTAGTAATATCCCAAACAGTCACCCCTTTTTCTTTTTTGATTCCTACCAACAATTTATCTTTTTTAGCAAAGTTTAACGTTGAATATAGATCGTTATTAACCAATTCAAATACTTTAGATTTATATTGAAGGCTCCAGACTGTAATTAAGCCTTCCGAAACAGTTAATAGGTATTTTCCGCTTGGGGATGATTTAACATGTTTTACTGTCGACGAGTGAGTGAATGAATGTTTTATTTCTCCCGTTTCAATATTGCGAATGTAGGTATTATTGCCTGACGATATATATATATCTAGCCCATCATTACTGAGTTGATAGTCTTCTGAAGGCTCTTTTATAAAAATTTCATTCATGACTAATGGATTAAGCGACCATAATTTACTCTGCCCAAGTTCACCTGCTGATTGCGTGAATAATTTTTTCGAATCTGCACTAAATTGAGACCTGGTAGGTATTTCAAATAACCATTCACCAGACTCGAACTCAGATTCAATATATTCCGAATCCATACTATTAATATATACATTAAAGTTTTCACTTTCATGTATATATGTTGAATCACTACCAGTTTGGGCTATTTTTTTACTCTCAAATTTGATTGTATCAACTACTTGAAGACGACTAATACTTACAATTTTCAGTTGCCTATTTTCTAAAGTTACGGCGACATAATTACCATCCATGCTAGTGCTTAAATGTTTAATTTTACTTTCAAACACGATAGCTTGAATCTCGCTACTAGCAATATCTAAAAACAAAAGGTTCATGCCGCCGTTAAGATATAGTTGCCCCCCGTTTGTACTTGATTTTCCTGATTGTATTTTATTTAAAGAATCCTTTATGTTTTTCTCAAAATCAGGATTCACATTTAAACTGATATGCCCCGATTCTACTTCACTCAATAAACCTCTAATTTTTATAGATGGTGAACCATTCAATCTAACTAACTCAATTTTTCCATATTCGGAAAAAACAACACAAACCAAGCTATTTTGTGCACAATCCAAAGTTTTCACGTTAAATTTTAGATTAGATGAATAAATACGCTCTAAACTATCAATTGACCATATAAAGGCACGGCCACTTTGAGTCACCGTTGCAAAGAATTTTCCATCGTTAGATAAATGCACCGAAATAAATTCAGACTGAGTATTAATATCCTTTAGCAAAGTACCTTTATCAGCATCCCAGACTTTAATGTTATCGACTGTATTCGTTATAATATAACGATTAGTGAAGTCTATTTGTGCATTAAGAATATCTTGTGCATGCTCAAAGGTTCTTAATGTTTTTTTGCTTTTGACATCAAATAAGGTAACGGAATATCCAGACACAACTAGTAAGTATTTCTCATCGTAAGATAGATCAGCGCTATTGGCATTTTGAATGTCAAATTCTAAGAAACTATTTTCATTAAATAATTGTAGTTGTACTTTTTCCGTCGAAAATGACACCGTACCTTTACCATATCGCAATATACGTGTGTTTTTATTTGGATATTTAGCGAATAATTTTTGCTTTTCTAATACAGTCGATAATTGTTGTTTAGCCTCATCAACCTCTATACGTTCACCACCATAAGTACCAGGAAGAGCATTGAGTAATAACAAAAGAGCTTGATCAGAGCTGCTAGTATTTTCTGCTAAATTGATTAAAAAACGACTTTGAGAAACGAGAGCTGAGTTTCTTTCTGATATGGCTGTTATTTTTGCTGATTTGGCTTCTTCTTTTTGAAGGTAAGCTAGTATCCCAGCGCTAACCGCCAATAACGCTAACACCACGACAACTCCTAGCCAACGCTTGAGCTTCTTAGCTTTTTGTCTTTCAAGTGAAAGCTGATGTTCTTTGTCCCTTTGGGTTAATTCACCAAGGGCTATACCTAGTATGCCAGCAATGATTTTTAGCAACATAAGGTGTTGCTTTTTTTGATAGCTCTCAACCTTTTTTTGAATTATTTTAGTGGCTAGTGACGTGTTTTGTTTTAGATGTAAGCGGTAGGCTTCTGGGGTTGTCCAGCCTTGTTCAGGTACTCCGTCATTATTTATACGAAAGTCAGCTGCTATAGGCTCTGCATGTTTTATTGTTCTGTTGCCATTTTCGTCATATTCAAATTGAAGTGGAATGGGAAAACACTCATCTTCGACTGTAAAATCACCTTCTAATTTGGCTTTATCCCAACTTGTATTTGGCTCGCCATCTATAATGGCAGCAATGATACGATTGGAATGACCTAGCTTTTTAAAGTAATCAATTTCATCTGCTACATAAGTCGACGCAACGGCGCGTGGAGAGCACAAAACTATAAGTAAGCGAGTTGAATCTAAGGCAGAAACTATTGCATTTCCTAAATCAGAATCAGCCGGTAGTTCTTCTTCATCACGAAAAATTGGAAAAATACGAGCAGGTATTGTTTCGCCTCGGCCATTTTTGTTCCCTACCAAATCAGCAGGCACTTCATAGGTTTCTATGGCTTGGTGCAACCAGGTTGCCCATTGTCTGCCTTGTTCTTTATTATCCGCATGGCGATAGGAGATAAAGGCGTGGTATTTTTTATCAGACATTTTCAAGCCTTAATCAAATTCACAAAAGTAGGGCGATAAATTAATACAAACAGCACTTAGCTGCGTTTTGTATTTACTGTCATTTAATTCATAGTATTCAAAATTATCGGCCAAAGATATTATTTTGTTTATAATATATTGTGTTTCTTCATTAAAAATTTTCCACACTCTATTTGCTTTCTGAATGGTTCGGATATAACCAATGTAGGAGGTGGCATCCATATCAGGTACTTTCTGTTCAAGAACTTTATTGCTTAAAAAACGATAACTTATCAGGTTTCGTTGTAGATCACTAAATTGATGAATATTGTTCAGCTCTTGTTTTCGAAAGAATATTAATTGTTCATCCAAGTTTGGTTCAATAATAGGCTGTTAAATAGATTGCCCGTCCCCCCCTGTGTCACCCATTAGAAAACTCATATCAAGGGCAAAACAATATTCCTTGATCTTTTAATCAATTATTTTAGCCTCCAGGCTTTATCAATTTGTTTGCTGCTATGCACCTAAAAATCTCTTAGTGTAGTGTCAATTAACATGCACCAGTCACCCATCTGAATTAAGGCTGTTGTCGTTAGTTATTAAATAGATAACGACTGCCCTTGGCAGCTTCTGCCTCAGAAATCATTTAGTGCCGTACTTTGTCCATGCCGTTAATGATGTTAGCTTGTCAGCTAATCACTTTGACAGAATACTGGTTTACACCTTCGGCGTATCCAGACATTAAGGGCTCAAAGCACAGGCATATCAACCTCGAACAAAAAGTTTAAAAAGGGTCAAGAGGATGTTTAATCAGAATTATGGTTGTACCAACACAGGGTAAAAACTCAACCTCTTGATTTAAATCTATAGATTATGTCTTCATTTTGAATATCCAAATGCTTTATTAACATCGAACTCAACTTGATCTCTCATTACGTAATAGCAGGCTCTCGCTAATTTATGGGCAACTGTCTTTCTTGCTATAACGATAGATTTTTTAGCAAGTTTACGTTGATAGAACCTCTTAACGGTATCGTTAAAACGAATCGCAAAATTAGCAGCCTCGATAAAGGCCCAAGCTAAATATTTATTGCCATTTTTTGTATTTGTTTTACTTTTCTTTTTACCGTTACTGTATCTGCCACCATTTACACAGCGGCAATATGACGCGTACTGACCGACTTTATTAAAGCGGGATATATCTCCTGTTTCTAGCATAATAGTGAGTGCTAGGATTAGACCGATCCCATCAATACTGGTCAATTTCACAAACTCTTCTTTTAACTTTAGTTGTTGTTTTAATACTCTCTCAATCTGTTGGATCTGCTTCGTTAGACACAGCAACATGACCAAATTTGCGCTGACGGCTAAACGGACATTTAGATCAGAAAAATCTATCGTGAGCTGCCTTTCAGTTAACCTCTTGACCTGATCACTATTTAATTTCATATTCAAGTGTCGAGCATATAACCCTTGCATTGATAATAGGTTTATCGTTTTTTGTTGTACTAACTGAAACCGTTTTCGTAATAAATCACGGATCATTCTCTCTTCTTTTGGGTAGATATATCCTTCGGGCAGAATATCTAGGCGTAACATGTTAGCTAACCAGTTGGCATCACTATCATCATCACCGTGTTTTAACCCAGAATATTGTTGGATAGCTGCTGTATTAGCTAAATGCACTTTAAATCCGGCATCCATTAGCCCGTCAACTAGCCAATACCAATTGTAGGTTGATTCAACAACTAACCCTTCAACTGCATCAGAATAGGGCTCCAAAAGAAGAATGATAGCCTCAATATCATTACTTATGCGTTTTTTTAATACAACATTGGCATTTTCATCTACTAAGTTGAAAACACTATTATTTGAATGTAAGTCTATTCCACCATATAGTTTCATAACTAGCTCCTCATTACAGTGATCATTAAGCTTAGCCTGTAGAGTCGAAAAACGTGCCGCTTACACGGATGAGATTTCTATATGATTATCAGGATTGTTGTCGCCTCAATTAATTTAGTAAATAAACAGGGAGCGGTAAGTTAACAACAGTCCATTAACAAAGACATTTAAGCTTATATAAAGCAGCATAAAAACAAAAAGTTAGTGATATTTTTAACTTGTGGCAGTTTAGATGACGGTAAAATTATTTACTAGGAGTGACAGTTATATGGAGTTCATGAGAATGTCCAGCATGATTTTTCTTCCGGGGACTTTAATAAATGAATAAATATTTCCATCTATTATTATTTATTAGCTCCACTTTATCTCTCACTGCTTTTAGCCAGCCTGTTACCTGTGATTTTCAGCGTGGATGGACAAAACATGTTATTGGAGGTTTAGGAGGAGATATTATTAAAGTGACTAACCTTAATGCTACAGGTAAAGGCTCACTTAAAGAAGCGGTTGATGCCAAAAAGCCAAGGGTTATAGTATTTGAAATTTCTGGTATTATTGACTTAAAAGGAAAAAACTTATTAATAAGTAACCCTTTTGTTACTATTGCTGGTCAGACATCC
>JAWUXK010000037.1:0-18623 GCA_034111385.1 Colwellia sp.
GAATAGGGGTTCCTGATAGCTCAATTGTAATTAAGCAAATATCATTTAACCCTTTTATTAAATCATGGAATGATAATTTTGGTTTACTTTATGTTGGATTAAACGGTGATAAAAAATGGATGCGGCCGCTATATTCAGGTGTGATTTTACGAATAGATCCTGCGAAATATGGCTTACGTAGCTTTAGAGTGCCCGAAAATAACCCTTATAATAAAGATAATAAAATTCATAATGCTATTTTTTTATTAGGCGGGCAGCAACTTGAGCAGTTCATTTGGCCAGTAAAAAGCAGTGAAAATATGTTAGTTTCACACCAATATGATAATCAATACTTATTGTCATCAACTGAAGATCAAAATGACTGGCGTAATGCCTCGAGTAAACAGGTGCTTTATCAAAGTAATGATGCTGTTCTTGATATGTTGATTTACCAAGGAAGTCAGTTTCCTTTGTTGCGTAATAAACTATTATTATTACGCAACAAAGGGAATTTATGGTTTGTTGATTCTTTAGGGGTTAATAAACCGGGTATTAAAGAAGTTTCAGACAATAAAATTCCGCATTTAGAATGGTCAATCACATCAACGAAATTACCCACAAAAAGTGAAATAAGCTTAAGTCGCGATATTCCCGGTGAAATCTTACTATTGGAAAAAAATTCAAGTATTTTATTTCGTTTAACTCAGCAAGTGTTGATGAATTCAGCTGTTGAGGTTGATAAAACTGAGAGTAATGATGTTGAACAAAGCTCATCAGAAAATAATATTTTTATACTGATTTTTCTCCTTATATCCTTGTTACTTGGTGTTATTTATTATTGGATTAAACTGAAAGGGCATTCTGTTAAGACGATAGTGAGAAAACAGTTTGCTTCTATTGAAATAAGTGAATCAGGTCAACAAGTCGAGTTATATCATAGGCATCAACGTGATGTTGAAGTGACCATTGATATTGTTGATATTGTCAGTAGTGAAATTAAGTTAAATGACCAGAGCATCAGCATTATTAATGGCGATATTAGCTATGGTTTTACTAATGATAAGGAAGAAGACTTACGCTCTATTTTTGTTAACGAGAAAGTAGATAAAATGGTTGATGGTAAGGTTAGGCAAGTCAGTTTATTGCTAACAGACAAGTTAAATAAAAACTATAAAGTATGTGTTTATATGCGTAAGGGCAGTAATCGTATAACCAAAAAATCTTATACCAAGGTTGTTCATGAATTAATTGACTGGTGTTGGCTGATAGGCGAAAGAATCAACCCTACCCATACGGAAAAAAGAACCATAAAACCAAGAGTAGTACAGAAAGAAAAATCAGATATTGTCTCAGCTAAGAGTAATAACACGTCATTACATCATCAGGCTGCAGCCATTAGACCCGAAATACCAACAATAGAAAATAGCGAACAACCTCAAGTACCGGGTGAAAATTCCGCAAGGTTGGATGTTGTTACTGAAAGTGAGAGCCTAACTGAGTTATCAGTTACAGAAAGTAGCGATACGGCTGTTAAAGCAATTCAAGAAAACACGATAAACACAGAGCTGGTAAATGCTTTAGATAAGTTGGTGAGTCTACAGAAGCAAGGCTTTTTAACCCTTGATGAATTTTCAAAAGCAAAAGAGAAACTGCTAAAAGATTTATAATAATTAGTATTATTTTAAATGACATAAGAGTGTCATTAGCTACTACACATTAGCAGAAAAGGTGACGTATATCATTAAATCACCTTTTCTTAAGATAATATTACTTCAGCGTTAATAAGTGCTGAATTAAATTTTGGTAATCTTGCTCAAAGTTGTTTTTATCTAATTCTTGTGAATTAATGCGGTATTTACCATTAACGATAATGGTAGGTACACCTTTCAACGCACCGTTTTTAGCCATAATATCTTGATTCTTTTTCATGGATTTAGCTCTACTATTTACACTAAAGCTTTTCATTAATTTATCAAATTTAGCACCGTCAGCACCATTTAACACAAAAATATTTCGGATATCCTTTTCTGAGGTGATAACCGCTCGTTGTACTTGAAGGTAGTTAAATAGAGCACCAACTAATTTTTTATCCATACCTAATTGTTCAGCAACAACAACAGATTTGGTTAACATCGCTTGTATTTTTGGTGATGCGGCACGTAAAAAATCAACATGGTTACGTTCAAATTTTACCCCTTTAGGTAAGTTCTCTTTAACTTTTTCCATGAAAGGCTCAAAGCGAAGGCAGTGCGGACAGTAAAATGAAAAATACTCTCTTACCTCAGCTTTACTAGAAATAGCTTCATTTACCTTAGTGTATTGTTTGCCTTCGGTGTATTTTTCAGCGCAAGCGGTGATAGATAAAGCGAAAAATGGTATTAACAATACCATAACTAGTTGCTGTAGTTTTTTCATTCTTATTTTCCTAAATGATTAAATATGATCTCGCTACTTTACTTATAAAAAGCAGCGATTGGTTAGCGTTCATTCTAACAAAGTATTACAGAGGTAATAAACTCAATGGTGGTTGTTGTAAGGCAAACAGTTGCTCTTTTAGCATTAATATTTGCTCTTCCCAATATTTTTCGGTGTTAAACCAAGGGAAATTTTGGGGGAAGGCCGGATCTTGCCAACGCTTACACAACCAAGCCATATAATTAACTACGCGCATGGTTCGTAATGATTCTATCAAAAGAAGTTGCGAAGATTCAAATGAAAAGAACTCTTCATAGCCCATTAATAGCGTGTCAATTTGTAACAATTGTTGTTGTCTATCACCCGAAAGCATCATCCATAAGTCTTGAATGGCAGGCCCCGTACGACAATCATCTAAATCAACAAAGTGTGGACCCTCATCTCGCCATAAAATATTCCCGGCGTGACAATCACCATGTAATCGTATTTGTTGTTCAGGTTGATATTGCTGAGCTGCTATTTCAATAACCTGCTCTAAAATAGTAAAAAAAGGTACTTGTAATCCCTTAGGTACAAAACCACTTTTACTAATGGTATTACATGCTTGATAGAGCATTTCATCAACATTAAAACTAGGCCTGTGCTGAAATGATTCTAGTGAAGATACTGCATGGATACGACCAATAAAACGTCCCATCCATTCAAGTTGGTCTAAATTGTCCACTTCAAATATACGACCACCTCGACATGGGAATACCGCAAAATGATAACCTTGGTGCTCAAATAAACTTTTTCCATCAAGTTTTAGTGGGGCGACTATTGGTAATTCACGGTCATCAAGTTCGAAGGAAAAGTCATGCTCTTCCTGAATTTGTGCTAATTCCCAGCGTTGTGGGCGATAAAACTTAGTAACATATTTCGTTAGACTTTCATCATGAAATTGATAAACACGATTTTCATAGCTATTTAGCGGCAATAAGCCGCTATCAACATTAAAACCGGCACTTTCTAAGCCGTCAATAATGGTGTCAGGTGATAACGACTTAAAATCAAATTGTGCCATTAGAGCAACCTAACGTTTATTAAAAAATCGGCTTTCATGTTCAATACTAACGTCATCTTGTGGGGATACTTGCTCAACAGTAAAAGTGATATCTGTCATGTATCCTTTTAGTTCATAGGGATCAACAGAAACACTTATGGGCAAAGTATATACCGATGCGGCTTTTACAAAAACCTCTTGTTTACCATGCCACTGAGGATTGTCTAGGCCTTTAATTGATAATTTGTAAGTATTGTCAGTTTGCGACATGTTCAGAATTTTCAAGGTATATACGTTTTCAATATCCCCATTGAAATTTTCTTTCGCTAATTCAGTTCTATCGCGAATAATGTCTAATGACAGTGGAACTCGGCTAGCAATTTCCAATATCAACATAGAACTCATTATCATTAATATGACGGCATAACCTATCAATTTAGGTCGAATAAAGTGGACCTTCTTCCCTTTCAGTTCATGCTCAGTGGTATAGCGAATTAAGCCTTGATCGTATTTCATTTTAGTCATCACGCTAGAACAGGCATCAACACAAGAACCACAATTAATGCATTCGTATTGTAAGCCGTTTCTAATATCAATACCGGTAGGGCATACTTCAACACATAAATTACAATCGATACAGTCGCCTAAGTTCATCGCTTTGTGATCTTGTTTACGGCCTCGAGCACCACGGTTTTCGCCTCGGTCGGTATCATAAGCAACAGTTAACGTATCTTTATCAAACATGGCTGACTGAAAACGTGCATAAGGACACATATGTAAACACATAATTTCACGCATCCAGCCGGCATTGCCATAGGTGGCAAAAGTAAAGAATGCTAAAATTATCGCCATAGTCACAGAAGTGTTTAAGGTGAGTATATTGACAAATAATTCATTCATCGGGGAGAAGTAGCCCGCAAACGTCATGGCGGTAAATAGTGAGAACAGCAACCAACAGGCATGCTTAAGTGTTTTTTTCCATAACTTGTTACCGTTCATTTTTTGCTGGTCTAGTTTTTTCCGCTGATTTGCAGAGCCTTCTATTTTTTCTTCAAACCATATAAAAATAAAGGTCCACACTGTTTGAGGGCACATATAACCACACCAAACACGGCCTAAAAAGGTGGTAACAAAAAACAACAGAAAAGCGCCTAAGATAAAAATCCATGCTAATAAGGTTAGATCTTGTGGCCATAACGTTAAGTTCCACAGGGTAAAGCGTTGTTCGCTAATATCAAACAATACTGCTTGATGACCGTTAAACTGTAGCCAAGGTAGAATCGCAAAAAAAGCAAAATAAACTAAATTCATTCGCTGTCTAAGCTTTTGAAAAAATCCTGAATTCTTTCGTACATATATTTGATCGCCGGGTTTGTAGCGTTCTCGGCTATTTTTGGCGGGATGTATTTTTACATTTTTAACAGGTATTTTAGCTGCATTTTTGGGTGATGGTTTTTCGTTAGCGCTCACGTTGAATCCTTACAAGACTGAAGATGCTAATTGGTGTTGAAAAAAACATTATGTTATTGTTGTTGTATAACATAGTAACATATTAGATCATACTAATATACGAGATTTTATGAAAATTTTATTGATCTTAATCGTCACAATAGCATTATTTTTACATTTTTATCCTCAACCCGAGGTAACTAAATTTTACGAAGAACAAAAACAAATGCTAACAGATGGGTTTGAAAAGTTTGGTGATACTAAAGTACGTTTGAAAGCAGATAAAATATTTAGTGACTTAAAACCGAAATTAAATCAATTTTCTGTTGAAGAGGTGAAGTACTTAAAAGAAATCACCTTGTCTAAAGAGAGTGTTAAAAGCTTTTTTGATCAGTTTTGTAAAAATCAAGATCGTAGTATTATTTTTCATTCGGGTAACCAAATGACAGTGTGTAAAACCATAAGACAATACGAATCAATGTTGTAAAAATGGGGATTGTATATTTTCCTCTTTTTCGTCTATTTATATATGATTTGAATTGGTAAGCGGATTCGCTACTTCACTAGCGATGCCGCCTTAAGTAATAATTCTTCATGTAAACGTACCTTATAATTTGGATTCACATAATTAAATTGTACTAATCCCTTACGATCAATAATGTATATTGCTGGAACAGGTAGCACTAAACGCATGTTACCTGCTATATTTTTTTGTAGCGGATTTTTTAAATTCATCGCGGAAAGATATTTATCGGTCGTTTTTTTACTTGAATAGTAAGCTAAGCCGAATGCCTGGCTTATACTGGAATTAAAGTCAGCTAGTAGCTGATAGCTGAATTTATGTTTACTGATGCTTTTTTGTAAATCTTGTGGGCTATCGGTAGAAATGCCAATTAGTTGAAAGCCAAGTTTAATCAGTTCTTTTTCTATTTTTTTGAGTTGACCCATCTGCGTATTACAAAATGGACACCATCCACCACGGTAAAAAAATAAAATAGTTTTTTGATTTTTTAGTACTTGTCCTAGTGAAGTTTTCTCACCCTCAATCGTTGTTACTTGCATAGTGCTAGGTATCTGCTGACCATTCATTAGCGGGCTAACTTGTTCAGCGGTTTCTGCGATGACTTTATCTACTTGCCTATCATTTGCCTGAGTTTGCATAGCAACAAATATAAATAATAAGGTTGTTAGCAATGTAGGTTTTACTGAGAGCATAATATTTCCAAAAAAGTATGGTATATACGAATTAAAGACCTGAAAAGTAGATAATAATTTCAAAAGGAAATGAAGTCCCTTTTTTTAATCTGTTTTTTAGATTAAAAGGATTGATTTTAATCATTTTAAATGTTTTATGTTTTGATTGATAATAGCCTTATCGAAATTAAACAACATCAATAACTTTTATAATTAAGGAAATGATATGTCTACATCTAATAGTAAATTTGAAAATAAAGAAGGTCAAAAAATTCCGGCAGTAACATTCCCTATTCGTGCTAATGACGATTGGACCAGCCGTGATACTCAAGAAATATTTGCAGGAAAAACAGTCGTCGTTTTTTCTCTACCTGGTGCTTTCACTCCCACGTGTTCATCATCACATTTGCCACGTTATAATGAATTGGCAAGTAAGTTTGCTGCTAATGGTGTTGACGAAATAGTATGTGTTTCGGTAAACGACACTTTTGTTATGAACGCATGGGCAGCAGATCAAGAAGCTGAAAACATCAGTTTTATTCCTGATGGAAATGGCGATTTTACAGATGGTATGGGCTTATTGGTCGCAAAAAATGATATCGGCTTTGGTAATCGTAGCTGGCGCTATTCAATGTTAGTTAAAGATGGAATTATAGAAAAAATGTTCATTGAACCAGATTTACCTGGCGACCCGTTTGAAGTATCTGATGCTGATACCATGCTTAAATTCATTAACCCTGACGCGGTACAAACAACTAAAGTGAGTTTATTCACGAAACCAGGTTGTCCGCATTGTGCCAGAGCAAAAGATCTACTTGCGCAAAAAGGCTTGCAATATGAAGAGCTAACAGTAGGCGAGGAGATCAGTATTTCAGCGATGCGAGCTATTACTAGTGCTGATACGGTTCCGCAAATCTTTATTGATGGAGAGCACATCGGTGGCGCCGATGACCTAGAGAAGCATTTTGCATAAAAAATACTAGGTTCATTATTTTAATTTGTTAAGGGCACCTACTCTCGCATTAATGCAAGAGTAGGTGCCTTTATTATTCATTTTAAAAATACCACGCTTCGCATCTTGCAGTGGTTTGGTTATAATCCTGCTACTTTATTTCCGTGTAGAATTACTTTATGGACAACCAGCCTTATAATCCACTTCATGGTGTCACTTTAAAAACTATCGTCACCGAACTTGAAGAATATTTCGGTTTTGACGCTTTAGGGAAGCAAATCAATATTAATTGCTTCACTAAAGATCCTAGCATCAAATCGAGTTTAACATTTCTTAGAAAAACGCCTTGGGCACGAGAAAAAGTAGAACAGCTTTATATAAAAAATAAACACCGCTTGTCTAACAATCCCACTGAAATAGAATAATAATTATAAATAAGCGATAAAGACTGGCATTAATTAGAAAAATAACCAATGATATTGCCTATATTATTAACTACATCACTAGAAAAATAACATGACCTCTCCTAACCATTATATTCTTACATGGCAATGTCCAGATAGCTCTGGCGTATTAGCAAAAGTATCACAAAGCTTATTTGAACATGGTGCTTTTATTACTGAAACATCACAATATAGTGATCCTTACACAGAAATGTTTTTTTCTCGTATCGCATTTGATGATCGAAATTTAACGGTTTCTGCTACCGAATTTATTAAAGCGCTGGATGAGTTAGCTAAACCGTTAGCGATGGACTATAGATTACGAAATAGAGCTGATGTACCTAATGTAGTCATTGCCGTATCTAAAGATGACCACTGTTTAGTGTCATTGTTAACAAAGTGGAAGTCAGGTGCTTTGCCCATAAATATTGTAGCAGTGGTATCAAACCATCAAGATTGTAAAGCGTTAGTTGATTGGCATGGGATACCTTTCCATCATTTCCCTATAACATCAGGAACTAAAGCAGAACAAGAAGCAAAAATATTAGCGCTAATGGAAGAGACAGAAACTGATTTATTAGTATTAGCCCGCTATATGCAAATATTATCGGATGATTTATGTCAGCAATTGTCAGGGCGCGCTATTAATATTCACCATTCATTTTTGCCTAGTTTTAAAGGTGCTCGTCCTTATCATCAAGCACATGCTCGCGGTGTTAAAGTTATTGGTGCAACAGCGCATTATGTCACCGCAAATTTAGATGAAGGCCCTATTATTGCGCAGGAAGTTAAATCAATAAACCATACATTTACCATCAATCAAATGGTACATATGGGACACGACTTGGAAGCAACGGCATTGAGTCATGCGGTAAGAATACATGCCGAACAACGCGTATGTTTAAATGGCGATAAAACAGTAATACTTGCTTAATCTATACTCCAGTTGCTTGGGTATGCACTTCTCTTTGATAACTTGAAACTATCCATTACTTTTTAACTGTTAATGGCGTAAAATGGCGTCATTAATAGTTAAAAAAGCATCAAGTTCATGTCTCGTTCAAAAAAATCTAGAAAACCTGGCTCTGCCCCCACGGCTAAACCTAAGTTAAGTAAAGCCGAATTAGCGAATGTAGAAAAAAGATTACGCAAAAAAACGGGTAACAAACCAGGAAATCGTCAACAAGAAGCCATGTTGGCTAATAAAACAGATCAACAGTCTCCCAAAGATAAAGATCCGCGTATTGGTAGTAAAAAACCGATAGATCTAGGTGGAACAGTAGCTCAAGTAGATAATAAACCCGTTAAAATAACGAAAGCCAAGCAAAGCCCAATTGCTGCGATACGTGTCGTTAATGAAGAACCCGTCCATGATTTTGCACAAGAATTGGCAGATATTGAAGCGGATGAACGTTTACAAACTATTTTGGAAAAACAGGATGAAGAATTGTCCTTAACTGAACAGGAAGTTGATTATTTTAATGAAATGATGGAACGCCATCAGCAATTAACTGAAAAGTTAGCTGAAGATGAGCAACCAGAAGAAGAGTTAAAAAGTGATGGCGTTCAATCAGCCGAAGATTTATGGGACAAATTAGACAATTCATCGCTGTCTGGTGATTTTGATAAATTTGAATAAGGTTTGTTAATATGGATGGTTATTGGCTTTACGCGATAATATTTGCTGTTGTTATTATTGCCGCTTTATCTTTTTATGCGGGAAAATTATTACAACAACTAGCGAAACAAAAAAAATTACAGGAACAAGTGGAGTTAGATCGTCAGCAAGGGCTTGCTACTCATGATCATAAAGTACTTACTAGCGTACTCACTATTACGCGCGCGATGAAAGAAGAGCAGTGTGATTTTAGTGAAGGGTGTTGGCGATTATCTGTTTTACTGACTTCGTTAAAAATGAGTAGTGATCTAGCACTGCAATTTCCGAGCATATTTACGTTATACGAAGAGATTAAGCATTTTTCAATACGGGATGACCGAAAGCAGTTAACTAAACAACAACGCATGAAGCAGGATTATCAGCGAATGAGTTTAGAGGCTAAATTACACGGTGATATTGTGAAAGAACTTGATCTACTTCAACAATATACTACTGAAAGAATGAGTATACTAAAGGCATAGCTTGATTTGTTATTTGCTACTTATTAATCGAGGGTACGCAACAATTAAGTTGTAGTTTCCCGAACAACTCACTTCTGGAATGTTTTCTTACTTTTTGAGATATGTATTATGACTGAACAATTAAAAGAACAATTTACTCAACGCATCGTTGAATTACAACAACGCATTGGTTCAATACATAAAGACTTTGCTGATGGTCGAGATACTGATTGGTCAGAACAGGCTGGTGAACGTGAAAATGAAGAAGTGCTTAACGCACTTGAATCAGAAGCCAAAGTTGAAATACAACATTTATCTAATGCCATCACGCGTATGGAAAATGGTAATTACGGTATTTGCCAAACTTGCGGCGACAAAATTGCCAAGCAACGCCTAGAAGTTCAGCCTGCAGCGCTAAATTGTATTCAATGTGCTGAATAGAACTTTTGTTCTGATTGGATAGGTTAAATTTTAGTTCTAGTGGAATTTAAATTGAAAGATTTGCGCTTAATCAATACTGAGAAAAATTCGCTATGTATAATGCGCGCTAGTTAATTAAATAGTGCCTGAATGTTAAGGTGAACAAGATGCAAGTTAGTCAATTTTTCGATCCTCAATTACTAAGTAAATACAACACTAGTGGCCCAAGGTATACTTCATACCCCACGGCACTAGAGTTTCATGATGACTTTACGCATGGTGATTTTGTACAAGCAATAAAGGATTCACCTAATCGTGAATTGTCTTTGTATGTACATATACCTTTCTGTCATACACTTTGTTACTACTGTGGTTGTAATAAGGTGATCACTCGTCATCGAGACAAAGCTGATATTTACCTTGAATTTTTAGCGCAAGAAATTGCACTACAAGCGCCTCTATTTACCGAATATACAGTAAAACAATTACATTGGGGTGGTGGTACGCCAAGTTTCTTAACACATAAACAAATCACTACATTAGTTAATTTATTGAAAGACAAATTTAGTTTTTCTGATGAATTAGAGATGAGTATTGAAATAGATCCACGTGAAATTGAAATGGATTTAGCCGAGCACTTGTTTTCATTAGGTTTTAACCGCTTAAGCTTAGGTGTTCAAGATTTAGATTTGAAAGTTCAGGAAGCTATTAACCGCGTACAATCAACACAGTTTATTGGTGATTTTATCGGTCATGCTAAAGCCGTAGGTTTTCAATCAATTAATATTGATTTAATTTATGGCTTACCTCATCAAACGTTAGAAAATTTCGCTAAAACGCTAGATAAAGCCCATGAATGGGATGTGGATAGAATATCCCTTTTTAGCTATGCGCATTTACCTAGTCGGTTTGCTGCTCAACGTAAATTACGTGATGAATGGCTACCTAATACCGAAGAAAAATTTGCCTTAATGAAACTTGCCATTGAAAGGTTATGTGATTATGGCTATGACTTTATTGGTATGGATCATTTCGCTAAACCGAATGATGAACTATCAATCGCCCAAGGTGATGGGTCTTTACACCGAAATTTTCAAGGATATACCACTAAAGGGGGTTGTGACTTATTAGGTCTTGGTGTGTCATCAATTAGCGCAATTGGTAATAGTTTTAGTCAAAATATTAAAGACTTAAAGCCTTATTATCAAGCGATTGAAACACAGCAGCATGCTCAAGTAAAAGGCGTAAGCTTGTCACAAGACGATATTATTCGTGGAGAAGTTATTCGTGAGTTGATGTGTAATTTATTTTTAGACAAAAATAAAATCAATGAAAAATATAACATCGATTTCGATAGTTATTTTAGTGATGATCTCCCTTTACTAGATACTTTTATATCTGATGAACTGGTTGTGAATACACTTGATAGTATTCAAGTGGCTCAAAAAGCTCGGTTACTTATTCGTATTATTTGTATGAGTTTTGATGCTTATATGAAAAAGCATATTAATCAGCAGCGCTTTTCACGAGTCATTTAATCCAATAATAAAAAGTGGCTTAAAGCCACTTTTTTATTACATGAAAAACAAAACGTTTTAATTTGTAAATCAAATCGTCCCTAAGCTAAACTCACATCCTGCACTGTTAAATACTAGTTCAGTACCTTTTAGTGTTTGTTTTTCTTTAGCTAAATCAACCCATTGGTAATAAACATTACGGTGTATCTTAGCCAATAAATTTCGACGAACAATAACGTATAGCTCGCCTGCATCGTTAATCGATAGTGGATGCAGAGCATCTAAAATAAATTCATCTCCCACATTATTTTTAACGCACATGTTAGTGTGGGAATCATCTTGCCAGTACCACTGGGTAAGCACGAAGGGTGCATCGTCAACCGTAATTTTTAATTTTTCAACGGGCGTTACTAAGTAGTATTCATACCCTTCCATTTTCAGTACCGAGGCGAGCAATTTAACTAGACTAGCCCGTTTGAAAATAGTACCGGTATAAAACCAATCGCCATTGGCTTTAATTTGAAGATCCATTTCACCACAGTACTCAGGATTCCAATCCTCAACAGGCGGAATTTTATTTTTTAAGGTAATCTTTTTGGAGGAAAGTTGTTGGGTAATTGCTTCTAGAGACATAAAAGAAGACCTAAGTTAATAAGGGAACTATTAATTTTACTAGTGTCACACACTGTTAATGAATAAACAGTGTGTTAGTTATCAAAACTTGATTCTTCTATCGATAGTGCATACACCTTATAATCCATGTCTTCTTTTAATATATGTGAAGTTAACCAGTTATAAAGAAAAGTTGAAATTTTATGATGTAAATCAATATTATAATTATCAAGTTTTTCTTCCAATAAATGAAACTTACTTGTTAATGCGTTATGTATCTCGATGTGTTCTGTTGTTTTAGGGTAGTTAATTTGTCTCATTAAATATTCTTCAGCTGCAAAATGTACTTCAACATAGTCAGTTAACTGCCCAAGTAGTTTCACTACCGCCTGCTTACTGTCTTGGTGGAAAAATTCATTTATCATGCTGAAAAGCATTTTATGCTGCTCATCCATTTCTTTATTACCAACCGAGTACTCAGGAAGCCACTTTATCTCATTTATATCATCACCTTTATGAGCCAGCACTTTAACGGGGTTTTTAATCGCTTGATTAATACTTTTTAAAATCGTACTTTTTTTGGATGGCTTAATAATATAGCCACTCAGTCCTAAAGGAATCCAGTGGGTTATTACTTTTCGATCATTTGCGCGAGTGTAGGCTATTACAGGTATTTTATTGCCATTGTTGCGAAGTATTTTGGTAACCTCAATGCCATTAAGTGTCGGTAGGTCGTATGCCATTAATATCACATCAGGCTTAAAGGTTTTTACTTGTTCTAAAACCTCTTCTCCATCATGAATAGATAGGTATTTGTATACCGTGTCTGAAAACATATCGTCAATCACGCGAGAAAATAAGTCTGATGGCTCGGCAATTAGTACTTTATAGCTTAATGTTGAGTTTTGTTCTCCATCATCACCATAGTAAGAGAGTGATTTCGCATTAACCCCTACAGCTGTTTTCTGTTTCGGGCCATGGGCTGCTTGAATCTGTTCATTTAATAACTGATTGTTTTTTCTTAGCGTAACTAGCTGATCGATGACATCTTGAGTAGTGCTTGTTATATTACCATTCATTTCGTTTAGGCTGATGGTAATCATATTTTCTAATACAGCTCTAACGTCGTTGTCATCTATCACTTTGTTCACAGCCGATAATAGGCTCGACTCACATTCATTCATTTCAGACATAAACGACTTTTTAAGTGTTACGCCGTGCTCTATACATGAGGCAAATTCATCATCGCCTTCAGACATAAGTCTGGCCAAGTTATCATTTTGACGATCTTCAATTAGCTTTAATTCTTTAAGTAAAACCAGTTTTAGCCTATGGGGCTCATTAAAAGGATTAATGATAATGTAATTATCAAATAACCCATTTTCACATGCTAAATAGGCAACAGCAGATTCACGATTATTAATAAGTAAAATAGCACTATGAGGTGCTATTTTATTTCCATATTCTTCTAAGTAATCGATATAAAGCTGAATTGAACGTTTAACATCGTTTGATGATATGAGCAAAATTTTGGGTTTCTGTTTTGCAATACTATTTAATTTTTTTTGATTAAACTGATAGACAGAAAATTTTAGTTTTAAGTCATTAATATGCTCAATAGCGGGCTCTACGCTATCACGCTCTTGATAAATTAAAACAACTTCAGGGTGGCTTATACGCATTATTTGCAATCCATATTTTGTGGCGTGCTCTACTTTTTCTGCTTTTTTTTCAATCGACTCAGCGATAAAGTTTAATTATTGCTGAGTATGATATTAGCACTTGTACTATTTAAATCGACTTTTATATTATATTTTCGATCAAAAATTTATCAATTTTTATGTTGTCAATGGATAGTGCTTTCATGCACCTTTGTTTCCTCAATAGTAATAAACTCATCGGCATGAAGAATGATGAGTTTATTCACTGGTATATTGCAGCACCTAGAAGTTAATCCCCCAAGTGTTATGGCAACTTATTTTTAATTCATCACGAAAATCAGGGTGAGAAATCTCAATTAAGGCTTTTGCACGCTCTTTTAGGCTCTTATTGCGTAAGTTCGCAATACCGTATTCTGTGACTATATATTGTACGTGAGCTCTGGTAGTAACTACGCCTGCACCAGCATCTAATGTGTTAACAATACGCGACAATTGCCCATGTTTCGCTGTTGAGGGTAAAGCGATTATTGCTTTGCCACCTTTTGATAAACTCGCGCCTCGAATAAAGTCCATTTGTCCGCCAACACCGGAATAAATTGAAGCACCTAGTGAGTCTGCACAAACTTGACCAGATAAATCCACTTGCAAGGCACTATTAATAGCGGCGACATTATTGTTTCGTTTTATAATTGCCGTATCGTTAACATATTCTATGTCTAAAAATACTACTTCTGGGTTATCGTCAACAAAGTCATACAATTTTTGTGTGCCCATAGCAAAACCAGTAACAATTTTTCCTGAGTGAGTTTTTTTAAGTCGGTTGGTGATTACACCCGCTTCAACTAAATCGAGTAAACCATCAGAAAACATTTCTGTATGTACACCCAAATCTTTTCTATCCGTTAAACAAGCTAATACGGCATCAGGAATAACGCCAATACCCATTTGTAGGCAATCACCATCATTGATTAACTGGGCAACGTTTTTCCCAATGGCTTTAGTGACCTCGTCAAGCTGACCTTGAGGGTGTAAAGGTAAGTCATCCTCCTGCCAATAGACACTATGAAATCTATCGTAAGCAATAAAACCATCACCATGCGTTTTAGGCATATTAGGGTTTATATGGGCAATAATCTTTTTGGCTACTAGGCAAGCTGCATTGGTTGCTTCTACAGAAATGCCCATAGTACATATTCCGTGTTTGTTTGGTGGTGATACTTGAATAATGGCGGTGTCTACGGGTTGCTCACCTGAATTAAATAATTTGGGCAGATCTGAAAGAAACATTGGCACATAATCGGCTTCGCCAACAGCCATAAGTGGTCTTGTTGAATTGCTGCTAAAAAAGCAACGATGGCGTAAATGACCAAATAATTCAGGTGATGCCAACGCCTCAGCTCTTTCAGTATGAAGCTGTAATAAGGTTAAATTCTGTCGCGTTTTAGCATGAACCGCTAATGCGTCAAAAAGAACTCTTGGAGAAGCAGCCATGGAATGTGTCCAAATATACTCGTTATCTTCAATCGCAGATATTGCTTCTAGTGCCGTATTACAAACTTTCACCGACATTGTTTTTTCCTAATAGTTAATGGATATTGTGACTACATAAAATTATTTATGTAGATAATGAAAAGATCATATCAGTTATCTAAATACGATGGGAATAATATGTTAACGAATGAAGCTTTTAATTTACCGTAAGGGTGTGTTGAATATTTATTCAAACTAGGGCAGTATTTGTCCACTTTTATTGAATTAACGTTTGCTCTAACTATTTATTTGATACTAATCAAATTATACAGCGCAACAACAATGACCGAATGATCAAGGAACATTAATGAAACCGAATATTAAGCCGAGTAATCCTAACTTTTCTTCAGGTCCGTGTACAAAGCGCCCAGGTTATAACCTAGCCGCACTGAATACCGACAGCCTGGGGCGTTCTCATCGAAGTGCTATTGGTAAAGCGCGTTTACAAAAAGCCATTACTGAAACTTCACGTTTACTAAATTTACCTGAAGGATATAAAGTGGGTATTGTGCCAGGCTCTGACACAGGCGCAATGGAAATGGCGATGTGGTCATTACTTGGTCAGCGTCCAGTTGATGTATTTGCATGGGAATCTTTTGGCTCTGGTTGGGGCTCAGACGTAGCCAAACAGTTAAAATTAGACAATGCCCGCACATTTACTGGTGAATACGGTGAACTGCCTGATTTTTCAAAAGCTAACCCAGATCACGATGTTATTTTTACTTGGAATGGGACGACTTCGGGCGTTAAAGTCGAAAATGTAGATTGGATCAGCGATCAGCGTACCGGCTTAACCATTTGTGATGCGACTAGTGCCGTATTTGCCATGGACATTGAGTGGGACAAGATTGATGTCGCTACTTTCAGCTGGCAAAAAGTACTTGGCGGGGAAGGTGCTCACGGTATGCTAATTTTAAGCCCTAGAGCTGTAGAACGGTTAGAATCTTATACACCGTCTTGGCCAATACCTAAAGTATTCGGGTTAACTAAAAACGGTAAGTTAATTGATGGTATTTTCAAAGGGGCTACTATCAATACACCGTCTATGCTATGTGTTGAAGATTACCTTGATGCCCTTAATTGGGTTGATGACATTGGTGGTTTAGCTGCGGCAATAGAAAAAAGCCAAGGGAACTTACAAGTATTGGCCGAATTTGTCGAACAAAATGATTGGATAAGCTTCTTAGCTAAAACCCCTGAAACTTGTTCAAACACTAGTGTTTGTTTTGAATTAAAAGCTGATGAGGATCAAGTAAAAGCGATTATCAAATTGTTGGCAGATGAAGAAGTCGCCTTTGACATTGGTGCATATCGTGATGCGCCAGCAGGCTTACGAATTTGGTGTGGCGCAACGGTTGAAAAGTCAGACTTAGTTGCATTACTCCCTTGGCTCTCTTGGGCATATCAACAAGCCACCGCATAATTTTACAACCCGTTATTTAATTTTAAGTAGCGGGTTTTTTTATGCCTAGCACAGTAAACCGAAAAGCTTTTAATTCCATTAATTTCAGCGAATAACAACAAAAGAGTCTTATATGAAAAAGATCAGAACTTACAATAATATCGCCGCTAAAGGGTTAAGTAAATTTCCAACAGACAGTTACCTTGTTGATGCTGCTTGTGAAACGCCAGACGCCATTTTGTTGCGTAGTCATAAACTACATAATGAAGAACTTCCTGACTCAGTGCTTGCTGTTGCGCGAGCCGGAGCAGGTGTTAATAACATTCCCGTAGCCGATTATACGCCACAAGGTATTGTGGTTTTTAATACTCCAGGAGCCAATGCCAATGCGGTTAAAGAGTTAGTGCTAGCGAGTTTATTACTGAGTTCTCGTGGTATTACTCAAAGCATGAACTACGTTGACTCATTAGCATCAGAAACTGACGCGGCACAATTACATATAAAAGTAGAAGCGGGTAAGAAACAATATGGCGGCTCAGAGCTAGAAGGAAAAACCTTAGGTGTTGTAGGTTTAGGTGCTATTGGGGCTAAAATCGCTAATCTTGCGCTTAGCTTAGGTATGAAAGTTATTGGCTATGATCCAAAGCTTAGTGTTGAGGCTGCGTGGCAATTATCGTCTGACGTGACACGCGCAGCCAATTTAAATTCATTATTAGCGCGCTCTGACTACGTTACTTTACATGTACCTATGTTTGAAGCAACTCGAGGCTTAATGAACAACGACGCATTTTCTGCCATAAAAGAAGGTGCTAAACTGATTAACTTGGCTCGTGGCGAATTAGTTGAAGAAGCCGCGGTAATATCGGCGTTAGACACAGGGAAACTAGGTACATACATTGCTGATTTTCCAAGTGAAGCATTAATCGCTCACGATAAGGTCGTTTTATTCCCACACTTAGGTGCAAGTACAGTAGAAGCCGAAGAAAATTGTGCTGAAATGGGGGCAAATCAGTTAATCGACTTTTTAGATAATGGTAATATTGTTAACTCTGTTAATTTTCCTGCCGTCTCTATGGAACGAACCACAGGCTACCGCGTAACATTTGCCAATGACAATGTACCCAAAGTATTAGGGACGGTATTAAACCTGCTGGCTGATTTGAATATTAACGTGCTTGATATTGTAAATAAAAGCCGTGATGAAATTGCCTATACAATTTTAGACATAGAGCAAGAGCCGACGCCGGCGTTACTCGAAGAATTGTCTAATGTTGAGCATATTTTTCATGTGAGAAGTGTTTAGTACAAACTAAACTAGTTTGGGTATGTTCAAGCTTTAATGGACTAAATATTAAGTGTTATCTGCTTTAAAACATTATATGTATTAAAAAGATAACACTTTTTATATTTTTGCTTGCACAAATTGTGATAACTCATTAAAATCCGCGCATTGTTTCAAACCTAGAAACAAGATAAGTAAAACCTCAGTGGTGGCTATAGCTCAGTTGGTAGAGCCCCGGATTGTGATTCCGGTTGTCGAGGGTTCAAATCCCTTTAGCCACCCCATCTTATCTCCTTTAAAAACAATACCTTTAGACCCTCTTACAAATATAAAACTGGCTTTTCATCGCCTGCTCCTGTGCTCACGGAAAGTAAACTTAAGTCAATTATAGTTAATAAAAGTAAACGCTAATGTTATTTCGCCAGCATTGACAGGGAGTAATTAACTTTAGAAAGTTTAGTAGTTTACGGTCTAGTTACTGTACTTTTTTCTAGTATTACGAATATTTTAATTTCTATGAAATTATCACTGTCTGGCAATAGTGACGATCACCAAAATCAATTTGCTTTGATTTTTGCTACTAGTGGGAAAGGATAACAAAGTGCGC
>JAWUXK010000038.1:0-24075 GCA_034111385.1 Colwellia sp.
AAATTTTTGATAATTTTCAATCGCGTTCGGATTACCTTTGTTACGTTGGCAAACGCTTTTTTGATATTGATAATTAAACACATCGAACCATAAATCGAGTAAATGCCCATTCGCTTTTTCACCAAACATATCAAGCACTCGGGCCGCCACTTCTGCAGTGGAAAATTGGTGCTCTAATTCAGTTTTTCTCACCGTATAACGAGAGTCATCACCTACGGGAGAGGACATATTGTCGAATAACTTTTTGGGATCAAAAGAAACCAAAGGAAACTTATTTAAATAAGGACTTTTTCTAAACATTTTTTTTGCTTCACGCCAACTACCATCAAGCATAATAAATAAGGGTCTTTTACCCTCTTCACATACTACTGTGTTTGAGTAGACTTGACGGTTAAAGTCTGCATATTCTTGTGGAAATACGACAAAGGGTTGCCACTTTTCATCATCTAACACCTTTTGTAATTCGAGGTTTTCAGTTGTTCTTGACCATAAAAAAGCAAAAGTATCTGGAATTAAATCGGCAATTAGCTTACCAGTATTACTGGGCTTTAATACTTCAGTGTCATACATCAATAATAAAAATCCGGCATTAGTTTTCACAGAGTCATTTTTAGGAGCAATATCACACGTACAGAATGTTGTTGATAAACGGCACAAATCACAGCGTTTAACTCGCTGTCCTCGAGATTTGTACGTTGTCGTACTTAGGCTTTTTCTAAAGTGATGTAATCGATGAACTGCGTGCATGGAGAGTTAAATGTATAATAAATTGAAGACGGTGTAATGATAACACTACCCAGTCTTCTGATAAAACGATAGTTATTTTACATCACGCTAATATTTTTTATCTTAATTAAACGAGGCTGAGATAACATTAATATTAGCTAACGGTGAAATACCGGCTTTTAATTGCTCTTCTAGTTGCGCGATATTAATAATAGGTAAGCATAACGCGCCTGCTTTTCGTTTAATTTCTTCAGTTCTCTTCTCCATTTCATTTGCTATATTATCACCAAAATTTTCCATTCGAGTTTCAAATGAATTACCCTCGCCCCCTGAGCGAAGCATTTCTTGTCCCATAGCAACGAATAAACTTCCCATAGAGTTTATTACCGCTTTTTCTATTGCTGATTCAATCCGTTGTTCAAACTCCTTACCCAGAATTTTTTCACTGGTAAAGTCTTTTCGTTCCACACCATTGTTTCCAATAGTAATGCCATTCTCTACCGTAAAACGTTGAACGACTTCATCTCGTAATAATAAAAGTTCCTTTGTGAGTTCTACGCCAACATTATTGCCTTCACCTAACAATTCATTAAAGGCTAGATTAATGCCGTCTAATGCGATATCCACACCATCAATAGCAATTGCTCTAACTTCTGGGATCATCGCACGAATACTCGTCGCATATTTTGTCACTAAGGCTTGTTGATGTGTATTTAAATCAACTTCTTTCCCATGAACAATTAGATGATGATCATTATCTATTTTATAAAGAATTTGCTTAGTATTTTCAGCGTTTTTTTCGGCATTAAAAAACTCAAGCGTTGTTTCCGTTAATGTTAAGCCAGCGTCGAGCTCTATGTTGCAAGCATCTTGAGCGTATATATGAGCAGAAAAAGAGATAGAAAGTACCGCCACTGCTGATAGAAATTTTGGTGATCTAATAGCCAAGCTAAATGAATTAAGCATAATAAGAACCCTATTAAAAATTTTTATAGTGAAATCTACGTTATATTGTACCTACAAAAGTAATGCCAATATATTTTGTCATATATATCAATGAATTAAAAAACAAAACATCATAAACGAATGTTAAAATAATATTTTTTGGTTAAAATCACTAAACATTAGTGCATTGAACTTTGATAGGAATATTATTATTTTGCATTTCAAATAGTCTAGACTGACAACGTTGAAATTCAAAGCTAAGCTGCTGCCCTTGATAAAGCTCAGTTATATCAACCTCAGCACTGATAATTAATTGAACTTTCCGATCATAAAACTCATCGACTAAGGCGATAAAACGCCGAGCTTCATCGTCTAATTGCCGTAAGTCACCCAGTAAAACCCCGCTTCGCTGATAACTATCTTCAACACCAGAAAATACTGCTGGTATAAGCTTACCTCCAAACTTTGGGACATTACTGATTAATACCGTATCAAATAGATCGGCTAATTGAATATAATCTCGCTGACTACGAGGACCAGAGCAAAGGGCAAAAAAATCAAACCAAATATGTTGGTCACTTTTAACTAGATAGCTAATTTCTCTGTGATTAATTGTTATTGTTTTTGATTTATCATTTTTTAAATTATGATCTGCCAATATTGTGTTGCCAGTATCATTGGTATTCACAGAGCCGAGTTGTAAAAAGCGATCCGCTAATAATTGTTCGCCATTTTGATGAGTAAAATAATAATTATTATAATGGTGTTTTTGATTTCTTAATCGATGGTCAATATCACCATCAATAGAGATTACCTGACAAAATTGATTAATAAGATTGATGGTAGGTAAAAATCGATCTCGTTGTAAACCATTACGGTAAAGTTGCTCTGGTTGACAGTTAGACGTGGTTACCAGCGTTACTCCTGAAGAAAAAAGCGCGTCAAATAACCCTGAAAGAAGCATCGCATCACCAATATCACTGACAAAAAACTCATCAAAACAAAGTAAGCTAATATCATCAGCCCAACGTTGCGCAATATGTATAAGTGGATTATCTGTCGCATATTTTGCTGACGACAATTGATTTAATTCTTGGTGGACACTTTCCATAAAACGATGAAAATGAATACGTTTTTTCTGCTTTAGTGGAATATTCTCATAAAACAAGTCCATCAACATAGTTTTACCACGCCCTACCCGGCCGTAAAAATAAAGACCTTGAACAATTGTTTTATCTTTATTAGGGGTGATTTTTGATAAGAATGGTAATGATGTTTTTTTGTTTTTTTTCTTTGCTTGCTCTGCTAAAACAAGTTGTTCAGATAACTTTGCTAAAGACTGCACCGCATCAAGTTGTGCTTTGTCTTCACAAAGCACATTTTGTGCGAGTAACTGTTGGTATTGTTCGAGCAAAATTTAACTCTATAATAAAAAAGTTATACGGTTAAGTGGCGTACTTTAAAACTACGGCCTTTCATTTTACCGTTCGTTAATTTTCGTAAGGCTAATTTCAGTATTTTTTTATCTACGGCGACATAAGCTTTAATATCAAGTACATTGATTTTTCCGATATCTTTACCACTGATTTCTGCACCAGAATTTTTAGCCGTTAACGCCCCTAAAATATCACCTGGACGAACTTTCTGTTTTTTACCCCCATCAATTTGAATCGTCGCCATTTTCGCTTGATGTCTAGCATTTTTTAGCACATCAGTAGAGGGTAATAGCTCAGGTTTTATCGTTTGTTCCAGCGCATCTTCGATTAAACCAACCTTGTAGGTTTCTTTATCGCTATATAAGGATATTGCCATGCCTTGAGCGCCTGCTCTACCAGTGCGACCAATACGATGAATATGCACTTCACTGTCATGGGCAATATGATAATTAACCACTAAATCGAGTGCATCAATGTCTAAACCACGCGCCGCAACATCAGTGGCAACTAAAATAGCGACACTTTTATTAGCAAAACGTAATAGTGTTTGATCTCTATCTTTTTGCTCTAAATCACCATGTAACGCTAGCACACTGAAACCATCATCATGTAAAGCATTACAAACAGCTTGGGTTTCTTTTTTTGTATTACAAAAAATCGCTGTCGATTCAACAGGGTTAGCGAGTAATAATAAACGTAACGATGCAAACCTGTGAGCATCATCTTCAACATGGAAAAAGTGTTGATTAATATTAGATTGATCTTCAGTCGCACTCACTTTCACCATCACAGGATCAGTCATAATACTTTCGCTGATCGCTTGAATTTGTTTAGGGAAAGTTGCGCTAAATAACAAGGTTTGACGGTCAAGAGGCGTTCGCTCAATGATGTTGTCGAGCGCGGCTTCAAATCCCATCTCTAACATGCGATCGGCTTCATCGAGAATCAATAAGTTCAAGTCGTCTAATTTAAGAGTACCTTTAATAACATGTTCTTCAATTCGGCCCGGTGTACCTACAATAATATGAGCTCCGTGTTCTAGCGAGCCTATTTGAGGACCAAATGGTGTGCCACCACAAAGAGTTAACACCTTAATATTATGAACTGCACGGGCAAGTTTTCGTATTTCTTTAGCCACTTGGTCAGCAAGCTCTCGCGTTGGACATAACACCATAGACTGAATACGAAAACGCTTCACTTTTAATTTTTCAAGTAAAGCCAAACCAAAAGCAGCAGTTTTACCGGAGCCTGTTTTTCCTTGAGCAATAACATCTTTACCCACTAACATTTCAGGTAAACTCAGGGCTTGAATGGGCGTCATTTCCTCATAACCAAGCGTAGATAAATTTTTCAATAAATCTTGATGTAAGTTTAATGAAGAAAAAGCTAATGTCGCTTTGTCGTTATTGATTGATGTACTCAAGGGTGATGCCTCTATATTTTCAGAAATGGGATATAAAACTTTCAAGGGAAAGTGAATGGGCGCATAATAACAGCAAATACCTTCTATCCCTAGTTTATTAACTTCCTATGACCGTAGAATCTGAGGCACTTTTAGTAAAAGAATGGCAATCGTTACACAACAGCCATGAACGTTATGAACAGTACGCTTTAATTATTAAGTTATTTTCTGTGGCGGTAACCTTGTTTTCATTCGCATTTTACCAAGTAACCATTGTCATTACTTTACTGTTAGCCGTTTTATGGTTACAAGAAGGTATTTGGAAAACTTATCAAGCTAGAACAAGTAATAGAATTGAATTAATTGAACAGGCGCTGCTTGAAAACGATTTATCCGCTTTTCAATTTTACAGCCAATGGTCTAAGAATCGCCCAAGCGCAGCAGGCTTGGTGGTGGAATACATAAAAAATGCATTAAAGCCAACCGTAATATATCCCTATTTTCCATTAATATTTATTACCTTAATTTTTATGTAATGAATATTAAAAGTAAACTGTTAACGATGAGAGAAAATTAACATGAACCGAAAAAAGAAAATCAACGAAACGCTAAAAAAGAAACAAAAAAAAGCGAATGCAAAATTACATACCAGTAATAAGCCTCGCTATATATCTAAAGCCGAGCGCGCAAAACTTGAAGAGCAAAAAACAAACGAGACTCAAGATGCGACTTAAATTGGTTACCCCCGAAATTGCACCTAAAAATTGTTAATGACTTAACGGTTCAAGCTGCCCACAATAACTCGACACCATTATTCTGTAATCTCACCTTTATTTAAAACATACCATGAAATGACATATAAAATATAATCACTCATATGTTGATTTCAAGACAAAAAAAACTGTGAATAAAATCACAGTTTTTAAAGAATAAGGAAGAATGTTAACAATTACGCCAGATTCATTTCTTGTACTTTTTCATGAGCGATATCTGGTGTTTTACTTATTGGCTTCTCATGTAAATTTGCTTTCAGTTGGCCTTTTCGATGTTTCAGCGCTGCATCAAGTTTCTTAGCTGCAGTAGCAATAGCAGGAAACATTACACTATTTGAGCCTTTAACTGATATTCGCCCACCTTCATAGGTTGTTACGAGTTCAACATGATGATCGCTATGTTCTTTTGAAATAATCACATCTAAGGCGATTAACGTTGGAAAGTGAGTCGCTATTTTAGAAAATTTTTCCTCGATATGTTCTCTAATTGAATCCGAAACTTCTACGTGATGACCAGAAAGATTTATTTTCATAGGTATTCCTTTTAACAATTACTTTAAGCAAGTACGAAGTGCTGAAAAAGAGCATTATTATTAAGTACTCACAGCCCTTATAAATAGCTGAGGGTAAAAAAACAAAAAACAAGCTTTTGATAAGTTTTTTTCTCTCAACCTTAAAGTAACTTAAAATAAGAAAAAAAACTATTGATAGAAGTCAATAAATAAAGAAAAAGAAGAAAAAGGCTAAAAAATTAGCTGCATGATGATTAAAGCAAATATTCCGGCAAGTACATCATCAAACATAATGCCTAAACCTCCGGTCATTTTTTTATCAATATAAGAGATTGGCCAAGGCTTAAAAATATCAAAAATTCTGAAAAGAATGAAGCCAACAAGAATAGATTGCCAACTTACAGGTACCATAAACATGGTTATAAAAAAGCCAACAAACTCATCCCACACAATAGCAGGATGGTCATGAACACCCACGTCATCAGCTGCTTTACCGCAAATATAAATACCCGCGACACTCATAACAAGTACAGCAATTCCATAAGATAATGGCGTTGGCATTAACATGGTTAATAATAAAAAAACAGGAATAGCGGCCAATGTACCAAACGTTCCCGGCGCTTTAGGCGCTAAACCACTACCAAACCCTAATGCTAAAAACTGTATAGGCTGTGTTAAATCAAAAGAAGGTTTGGTATTTTTCATAAATTATCAAAAAGGCTAAAGTTGTTAAGTTGTAGAAAAGTGCTCAAAACAGGTTGAGTTTATTTGAACTGGTTTATCATTTAACGTGGTTGAAATAGTTTTTGATGCATTTATTTGACCTATACATATCGCAGTTTTCCCCATGCAAGATAAGGCAGTTTCCATTCCAACTTTGTTATGTTCAGGCACGGTGAATAACAACTCGTAATCATCGCCCCCCGTTAAAGCAAGGTTGATAGCTTCATCAAATGATACTGTTTCACGCATAATGTCCGATAATGGAATTGCATTAAGCACAATATTTGCACCAACATTCGATGCTTTGCATATATGTGCTAAGTCAGCAAGTAAACCATCTGAGATATCAATTGCTGAAGAAGCATACTCACGTAAAGTTTGCCCGACTAAAACACGCGGTCTAGGATAATCTAATTTAGCTCTTATTATATCAACGAAGTTATGATTAACGTTAACTTGTTGTTTATAATGTTGTAAAGCTAAAGCAGCATCACCCAATTCACCCGTAACATAAAGCCAATCACCCGCTTTAGCACCAGAGCGAGATAAGTACTTACCTTCAGGCGTTACCCCTTGTGCTGTGATGGTAATACTTAATGGGCCTTGGGTAGTATCGCCGCCAATAAGCTGTACATTATAAAATTCGCATAATTCAAACACGCCCAAAGAAAACTCGGCAAGCCAATCATGATTTACTTCGGGTAAAGTAATAGCAAGAGATAACCAATTGGGTTCAGCCCCCATGGCTGCTATATCAGATAAATTAACAGCGACAGCTTTGTGGCCAATAGCCCTAGGTAAAGTTTCTACCGGAAAGTGAACTCCAGCAACTAAGGTATCAGTAGTTACAACAATATCTTGTTTCTCGGGACTGGCGACAACAGCACAGTCATCACCAATAGCGAGTAAAACATCTTTTCTTTTGACGGCTTGCTCGGTAAAGAAGTGCTTAATTAACTCAAATTCTTTCATATACTACAAATATGCGGTAATTAATCTTGAGGACGGATTAATTTGACGGCCTTATCTAACACACCATTAATAAACTTATGACTATCATCAGCGGCAAATGCTTTTGCTAATTCAATCGCTTCATTGATAACCACTCGATAAGGTACATCTTGGCAATCACTCAATTCAAAAACAGCCACACGTAAAATAGCCTTTTCAACATGATCAATATCATCAAGAGGACGATCTACGTGCGGTGAAATAGCCAGATCTAATTCTTTTACATTACTTGTAACACCATGAAGTAATTGCTGAAAATATTCTATATCAAAACGACGTTTACTGTTGTCAGCTATAAAGTTAACTTCAATGTCATTCACTGAATTTTGGGTCATTTGCCATGAAAATACAGCTTGAAAGGCAAGTTCACGTGCTTTTCTTCTAGGTGAAGGTTTCACTATAAATATCCTACAGTTGAGATAACACGTTAACCATTTCTAAAGCACCAAGCGCCGCTTCAGCACCTTTATTACCCGCTTTAGTTCCCGCACGTTCAATCGCTTGCTCTATAGAGTCAGTAGTAATAACACCAAAAGAAACTGGAATTTCTGATTCTAAACAAACCTGTGCTAAACCTTTATTACACTCACCTGCAACGAAATCAAAATGAGGTGTGCCGCCTCGAATAACAGCACCAATAGCAATAATCGCGTCATATTCACCTTTTGCTGCAACTTTTTTTGCTGCTAATGGCAGCTCATAAGCACCGGGAACACGGACAACGGTAATATCATCATCGGCTACATTACCGTGGCGTTTAAGCGCATCAACTGCACCATCTAATAAACTATCAACAATAAAATGATTAAAACGTGACACAACAATGGCAAATTTTTTGCCTTTTGCCTCAAATGAACCTTCAATAATATTCATCTAAATACTTCCAAATATAGTAATGTTAAAAACTCAATTTTACCTGAGTAAAAAATTTGCGCAATTCTAGCAAATTGCGTCTAACTAAGGTACTTGTTTATCAACTTTGCTTAAATATATTCCGCTAAAGTTAATCAAAGTCATCAAATTCATCTAATAACGCATCAATTTCAGCTTCTTCGTCTTCATCAATAACGATAGGCGGATTACCGTCATATAAGCGATAATTCATATTTTGAAAATAAGCATTTTTAATAAATTCATAGGGATCTGTAGATTCAACAAGTAACTGCTCTTGATCACGAACTTGTGCTCGTTTTTCTAAGCCAATTACGCCCAAACGAACCAAATTTGGCCAGAAATCAATAATCACTAATGGCCAATACAAACCATCAACATAGTCGCCCACTTCCTCTCTAACTGAACTTGGCCCTAATGCAGGGATGACAAGATATGGTCCATCACCTACACCATAACTACCCAACACTTCACCAAACTCTTCTTGCTCACCAGACCAATCGAAATGACTCGCAGGATCAAAAAAACCCAACAAACCCACTGTCGAATTTAAAACAAACCTACCTGTACTTTTAGCTGCTTCAGTAAACTTTAACTGCAGAAGGTTATTAATAGCACTTGAAGGCTCATTTAGATTAAGGGCTATATTGTATAAACCAGTTCGTAAAAATGATGGTGTGTAAGTGGTATAAAATTCAGATGCAGGTTTAGCAACATACTTATCTGCATAATCCCAAGTAAAAGTCCAAAAAGGTCTATTAATCTTTTCTAGTGGATCTCTTGGGTCATTACCACCTTCATTCGGAGGGGTTGCAGAGCAAGCAGATAAGAAAATAACGAAAAATAATACAAATGCACGAAAGCATTGAAGTAAAGATAAATTCACGAGCCTAATTCCTTCATAGGGCTAGATTTAAATATATTAAAAAATAATAAAGTGCAGAAAACTTGAGTAGTTTACCATAAAAAAACTCAATGAGTGGTCATTGAAAACGCTATGAAGGGGCTTGCTTTTGATAAACAGAGATTAGCATTTCAACTTCTGCATAAGGTAACTCGCATTCAGTAACAATTTCATCAATATCAGCTCCTTTCTTAGCGAGTTTTATTGCGCGGGCATAAAACTTGTCATCGCCTTGATCTGTCTGTAATTGAGAGATAGTTTCATCTTGACTATTAATTTGCGTTTGTAAGGTTTTAATACGATGTTCAAGTTGTTTGGATACTTGTACATTCTCTGTCGTTATTTGCTCATATTTTATCTGTAACTTTTTTATATCAAGGTGTAGCTGGTCATTTACTCTTTGTAGATTGTTAAGGATCAATTCCTGTGATTGATATTGAGAGGTAAACATAGTGACTTGGGCTTTATATTTTTTTGATAAAATATAAAGCCCAACAAGAGATGCGATACTTGCAACAAGCGCTACAACAGCAATAAGAGGTAAGGCTAACAAACTCATAAAATCGACAATTCAATAGTTTAAGGAAAATAAAAAGGGAATTTCTTAAAACTCAAATCAACTCAGGTAATGTGCTTTAAAATTGTTTTAGTTCATCCCACTCATCATCTGAGAGTAGTTTGTCTAAATCAACCAAAATAAGAAGCTCACCATCTCGGTTAGAGACTCCTTGAATAAATTGTGCACTTTCTTCATTACCAACATTCGGTGCGTCATCTATCTCTGAAGCTTTTAGGTATACAACCTCTGCAACACTGTCTACCAAAATACCAATAACTTGTTTTTCTGACTCAATAACAACAACACGGGTATTATCGGTGACTTCACAAGTCTCTAGGCCAAAACGAGAGCGGGTATCAATGACGGTAACAACATTACCACGTAAATTAATAATACCAAGCACGTAATTTGGAGCCCCTGGTACTGGCGCTATTTCACTATAACGTAACACCTCTTGAACTTGCATAACATTAATGCCATAAATTTCATTTTCAAGCTTAAATGTTACCCATTGAAATACTTCATCATTTACACCCGATTTACCATTAGAACTGCGTCTTTCTTCAGACATACCACTTGCCTCTTAAAATTTTAAAGTATTTATAACCATTAGTGACATTATGAATCAACTTTATTAATTCCGCTACCGTCATTGAGCAATTGAATTAGTGAATCCACATCAAATAGCGCACACATTTTATCTTTTACCAATCCAGCTAACCAAGGTCTCTTGTTAGAAGAAGTTGTCCACTTAACATCTTCTTGATTCAAAACCACTGTGTCAATTAAGTTTTCAGCAGCTAAACCCCAACCACTATCATTTAGCATAATAATATACTGATAGTTAATCGAACTTTTTAGGTGTTCATCCATTTTTTCAGGCATTACCCATAAAGCAGTATCAACAACATTAATTTTTTCATCTCGATAAAGCATTACGCCAGTAAACCACTTAGGCATCCCCATTAACGACGTTGTTTTATCAACTGTGTGAATACCACCTAGCTCAATCAAAGGAACCGCTAATGTTAATCCCCCAACCTCAAAATAGAGTGCTTGAAAGTCGCCTTGGCGATATGTTTTTTGTTTTTGAGGTTCAACATTACCATGGCTTTTTTGAGTAACTAAACTTGTTTCTACTGCTTTTTTTATTATATCTATTTCAGCAATATTTTTATTACTTATTGGCTCATTTACACTTTTGTGTGTGGTAAGTTTAGTCTCTTGAACTTCAATGTTTGCATTAACGTTTTTCAGTAATGTTTCTAAACGCTCATTCTCAACTATCGTCTCGGTTATCCGAGTATCTGTCTGACTGGTCTCTGCGCTTTTTTGCACAAGCGGTTCATCCGTCATTAATTCAGACAGATAATTTTTCATTACATTTTTACTTGCTGCTAATGGTTTTTCCATTTACTTTCAACTTTTAAGCTAATTTCATTAAATATCTTAATAGGTTTTTATAAGCAAAAACCCCACGAGAATTTGCAGAAAAATGTGAAGGAACCTTTCGTGCCAGACTTGCGTTTCTAAAGTTAGTATCAATAGGAATAACCCCTGACCAAACTTTATCTTTATAAGTGTCCTGCAATTGTTGATAAGCTAGAATAGAGGCTTTAGTTCGTTTATCAAACATTGTGGGAAGAATAGTATATTGGAAAGGTTCTTGTTGTTCTCCTTGCATTAAATCCATGGTTTTAATCATTCGATCTAATCCTTTCAAGGCCAAAAATTCAGTTTGTACTGGTACAATAATTCTATTTGCCGCCGCTAAGGCATTCACCATTAGCACACCTAAGACAGGTGGACAATCCACCAAAACATAATCGTAATGTTGCGAAATTTTACTCATTGCTTTTTTTAAGACTAAACCCATGCCACTTTTAGCCCCTAACGCACGATCTAAAGTAGCTAGTCCCATCGTGGCAGGAAGGATATCTAAATGATTATATTGTGTGGGACATAAGCTTTGCAAAATTTCTACTGTTGAAGATTCGTGTAAAAATAAATCATACACGCTTAGCTCTAGATCTTCCGATTCGATGCCAAAATAATAACTCAACGATGCGTGGGGATCTGTGTCAACCAATAGCACTTTTTTTCCACGCTCAGCGAGCAGACCCGCTAAAGCGATAGTTGAAGTGGTTTTACCTACACCACCTTTTTGATTTGCTACCGTCCAAACTTCCAATCGTTTTTCCTACTACTTAGTTAAGTTTCATACTATCTTAGGTTTATTCATTACCGGTAGAACTATTACTTTGTTTTTCCAACGTTTCGTCGCTTTCGCCTCTCGTTGTAATACGAATACCACCATTAGCTAAGCGAATAATTTTAATATCATCACTTTTCTCGCCTGGCGCAATTACTTTTGTAATTGCTTCAACGTCCTTAACACTGATTGTAGGAGTATTTAACAAGTTTGATTTTTCTAAACCATACTTCGAAATTGCCACCACTACTTTTCGATTCTTGGCTCGACCTTGCTCAGTAGCATTATCTGCACTTGGGTAATATTGCCCATAACCTTCAATTGCCATTCTAGCTGGATTCAAACCCAAATTTTCTAAAACCTGTAAAATAGCCGTGGCTCGATAAACAGATAATTCCCAATTCGATGAGAAAATTTCTGTATTAATAACTTGGTTATCAGTATAGCCTCTTACTCGCACAAAATTAGTGACTTCATCGAGTACGTCGTAAATAACAGCTAAAATGTTAGTGGCTGAATTCGTTGTAGAAGAAGAACCGCTGGGAAATAATAAGCCACTATTTAATTCTATTTCGAGCCAATCGCCATCCACTTGTAACTGCGCATACCCAGACTCGACTAATTCATATAGCGCTGTATGTAACTCTTCCTCTAATGAAGTTAAGTTAGTACCTACTTCAGACTGAGATATATTTGATAAACTCTGTTCACCTTCTAGCGGCTGTGGGCCTGCAACATCAAGTATGCCATTACCATACAATTTTTTATTTGTTTTACTCGTATTTACTTCTAAAATGTCTTCACCGTGACCACGGTTTTTAGGTTTCTCTTCAGTTGCCTGAAACACTCGACCTACTGACTCTGTTATCGTTTCAAAGGGCTCTTCGTTCACCATTGCCATCGCATACAGCACAACAAATAAAGCAAAAAGTAAGGTCATGTAATCAGCATAAGATACAAGCCAACGATGAACATTATCTTGTTCTACGTAATGTCTTCTTTTACGTAAACGATTCACTGCTCTAACCTAAATGCTGATAATTTATTAGCAATCGCATGCGGGTTCTCACCATGAGCAATCGAGACTAATCCTTCAGAAATCATTTCACGGTACATTGTTTGTTGATGAATAATCGCTCTAATCTTGTTTGCAATAGGTAGATAAATTAAGTTAGCAAAACCAACTCCATATATAGTCGCGATAAAAGCGGTGGCAATACCTTGCCCAAGTAAGGAAGGCTCGGTTAAATTATTCATGGCATGAATTAACCCTAATACCGCCCCTAAAATACCAATGGTTGGGCTATATCCCCCCATCGATTCAAATACATTAGCTGAACGTAAGTTATGTTCTCGGTAAACATCTAAATCTAACTCTAAAGAAACTCTTAAGTTATCAATTTCAACACCATCAACCAATAAGTTCAAACCTTTTCGGGTGTAACTATCTTCCACATCCAGCGCAATATCTTCAAGTGCTAAATACCCTAACTCTCTTGATTTTTCAGCCCACAGAACAATATCATCTATGCCTTGCTCAATATCATATTGTGGCGGTACAAATACCCACTTTAATAATGAAAAAGCATGAAAGAATTGGCCACTTGATGACTGCAACATAACTGCGCCTAAAGTACCACCCACAACAATGATAAAAGCCGGCAGTTCAAATAGCGTAGCAACGGAGCCACCGTCTAAAGCAAAACCTGCATAAATAGCTAATATTGCAACGACAAGACCAGCAAAACTTAATCTATCCATGTTTTATTTCCTTAAGTATAGCGTCAGATATGGTATCTAAGGGCAAAGATAGCTGAGAAATACCGGCTACAGTAACCGCTTGCGGCATCCCGTAAACCACACATGATTTCTCATCTTGCGCCCAAATTGTCGAACCTTTGGCTTTTAACATTCGAGACCCCTCTCGTCCATCAGCCCCCATTCCGGTTAAAATGACACCTAGGACGCTTGCAGAAAATACTTTTGATACTGACCCAAAACAAAGATCAACACTCGGTTTATAGGTTATTTTGGATAAATCATCATCAATTATTTTTATTTTAGCTGCATTTTCCGTACCAGTTATAAGCATTTGGCGTCCGCCTGGTGCTAAATAAGCACAACCCGCTTTAAGAACATCTCCATCACTTGCTTCTTTAACGCTAATTTTACATAAGGAGTCTAACCGAGCAGCAAAAGCATTGGTAAAGGTTGCTGGCATATGTTGAATCAAGAGAATGGGTAAAGGAAAGTCTTGGGGTAATTGTATTAAGATTTTTTGTAAGGCAACAGGGCCTCCTGTAGAAGTACCTATCGCTAATAATTTATATTTTTTTCCTGAGGATTTTATGAATGTTGGCGTGATAGCCTTGACACTATGGGCTTCAGCAGTTTTTAATTCCCTAGGGGGAAGTGACCTTCTAGCATTACTGGCTGATTGGTTGCTAACTGTTGGGTTGCTTACCGGTCGATTACTCCTAACTGGATGACTTGATGAGAAGCTACTTTTAGGTAATCCGCGCTTTGTTGCAAGTTGGAGTACACGTTGTCGTAACAAGCTTCCTGCTTGATCACTACTTTGCGCAATATCACTAAATTTTTTAGGAAGAAAATCCAATGCACCTGCTTCTAACGCTTCAATGGTCGATTTAGCACCTTGTTGCGTTAAAGAAGAAAACATTAGAATAGCCGTTGGAGATTGTGCCATTATTTGCTTTACCGCAGCAATACCATTTAAAACAGGCATTTCAATGTCCATGGTAATCACATCAGGTTTAAGCGAAATAGCTTTCTCAACCGCTTCTTGACCATTTACGGCAACATCAACAACCTCTAATTGCGGATCTTTATTTAATATATCAGTGACTCGTCGTCTAAAAAAACTAGAATCATCAACAACGAGCACCTTATAGGCCATCTGTTCCCTCAACTTTGAATAATCATACTTACACTGCTAACAATTTAAGTATCACCCACAGAAAAACTATGAGCGCAATTTTTTATTCATTGGTAATTTTTTAGCGTAATACCTCAACATACTTGGTATATCTATAATTAAAGCGATACCACCATCACTTGTTATAGTTGCCCCTGCCATGCCTGGTGTTCCGTGTAATAATCTATCTAGCGGTTTAATAACCACTTCTTCTTGTCCGATTAATCTATCAACAACGAACGCTATTTGTTGATTTCCTAGCTGTACAATAACCACATGGCCTTTATCACGCGCTTTAGTTGAACTATCTTTAACTAGCCATTGATCTAAATAGAATAACGGGATCGCTTTTTCACGCACAATAATAGTCAACTGACCATCAACTTTATTGGTATTAGTTAAATCTAAATGGAAAATTTCATTGACGGCAGTAAGCGATAATGCAAAAGTTTGCTCGCCAACAACAACCATTAAGGTAGGTAATATTGCTAACGTTAATGGCACTTTAATTTCTAAAACAGTACCAACGCCCATTTCTGAATCAATATTCACTGTGCCGTTTAATTGGCCAATTTTTGTTTTAACCACATCCATGCCAACCCCACGGCCTGACACTTCTGAAATTTCGGTTTTCGTTGAAAAACCAGGGGCAAAAATCAAACTAAAGGCTTCTTTATCCGGCATTCTTGCCGCGGCTTCTTCATCAAGCACACCACGTTCAACCGCAATATTTTTCAATTTTTCAGCATCCATACCTGCACCATCGTCTTTGATGGTTAACAGAATATGATCTCCCTCTTGAGAAGCGGATAAAACCACACTACCTTGACGAGGTTTTCCTTTCGCTTCACGTACATCAGGTTTTTCAATACCATGATCAACAGAGTTTCTCACTAAATGCACTAGAGGATCGGCCAATGCTTCAACAAGGTTTTTATCTAAATCGGTTTCTTCACCTTCTAGAACAAGTTGAATGTCTTTATCTAAACTACGCGCTAAATCACGTACAACTCGCGGAAAACGACCAAATACTTTTTTAATTGGTTGCATGCGGGTTTTCATTACCGCACCCTGTAAATCCGTAGTCACGGCATCTAAATTAGAGACCGCTTTATTTAAATTTTCATCATCAGAAACTAAGCCTATACTTGTTAAGCGGTTTCTAACTAGCACTAACTCACCAACCATATTCATGATGGTATCAAGTCGTTTAGTGTCAACTCGAACCGTTGTTTCAGGTTGAGGCGCCGCTGGTGCAGTCACTTTTTTACTGGCTGGTGCTACTTTTTTCTCTGCTTTAGCTGCGGGTTTTGGCACGGCTTTAGGAGCAGGTGTTGCAGCCACCGGTGATTTGTTAACGGGTGTAGGCTTATTTTCAACAGGTGCTGGGGAAGTTATTCCTGGTTTAGGCGCATTACCTTTACCATGTAGCTCATCAAGTAAGCTCTCAAATTCATCATCATTAATTTCATCTGAAGACATAGCAGGCGAAGAGGCTGTTGGAGTTTTCACATTACTAACCTCTGCAGTAAACGCACCCTCACCATGCAATTCATCCAATAATGATTCAAACTCATCATCAGAAATTTCATCACTATCACTAACTTCTAAACTAACATCTGCAGTAGACATAGCCGGTGCAGAAGCAGGACTGCCGCTGCCATGTAATTCATCAAGTAGTCGCTCAAATTCATCTTCACTCATTTCATCAGATGAATTAGATTCGACTGGTGTTGGTATTTCTATTTTAGGAGGCGCAACTTGAACAGGAGCTTCGACTTGAGCGGGTGCGGCAGATTCTTGTCCTTCTGGAACACTTAAACGTTTTAACTCTGCCAATAAATTGTCATCAGCAGCAGCTAACGGCTCTTTATTTTGCACTAAGACAAACATATCGTTTACCGTATCAAGCGCAGATAAAATAGTATCCATCAGTTCAGCATTAACGGAGCGCTGACCATTTCGTAGTAAATCAAAAATATTTTCAGCACCGTGACAAACATCAACAAGTTCAGTTAATGAAAGAAAACCAGCACCGCCTTTTACCGTGTGAAACCCTCGAAATATTGCATTAAGTAAATCTGCATTATCAACATCATTTTCAAGCTCAACTAATTGCTCAGAAAGTAGTTCGAGAATTTCACCCGCCTCTACTAAAAAATCTTGTAAAATTTCTTCATCGGCTTCAAAAGACATTATTTACTCCTATTAAAACCCTAAACTTGATAAAAGATCATCAACATCATCTTGATCTTCAACAACATCAGATCTTTTCTCTTTATTAACTATTGGCCCTTCGACTAGATTATCACCTACCTTAGGTGATACTAGTTCTCGTTGTTGATCTTCTGAAATACCAAAGGCGGTTAACATTGCAATCAGGTTTTCTTCAACTTCATGGACTAAATCGATAACTTTGCGTATAACTTGGCCAGTTAAGTCTTGAAAATCCTGTGCCATTAATACGTCAGTCATTAAACTATGAATAAGTTGAGTTTCCTTCCCCGTTGATGTTAATAGCGTATCTATGTCAACACATAACCCTTTGAACTCAAGTAAATCTATTTCATTATTCATTAACTTGGTCCATGACGGCATAACGGCACGAACTTGCTCTGCAAGGTTATCAACGACGGGAAAAACGGACTCAACAACATCCATCGTTTTATTGGCCGCTTCTTCTGTACGAGTAATAACGTAATTTAAACGCTCTTTGGCATCGGGAATATCTGCCGTAGCCAAATCATTTAAGCGAGGCTCAAGTTTAAAATTATTCATTGAGTCATGTAGCTGACGTGTTAATTTACCTATTTCAGCAAATAATTCAGAGTTAATTGGATTTTGAATCTCGGCAACCAGCGCATCTGCCTTATCTTGCTGACCTGTTTCTAAAAATTCAACCAACGATTTAGCCTGTTCTAATGAGACACAGCCTGCCACTGCTATATTCATGCAAAGTCCTTAATACGTAAACCAAAGCATATTAATTTGATTAGGCACTTCAATAATGACCTAATCAAATTAACAATTAACCTAAACGTTCAAAAATTTTATCTATTTTAGTTTTGAGCGTTCCAGCTGTGAATGGTTTAACAATATACCCATTAACACCGGCTTGAGCAGCCATAATAATTTGCTCTTTTTTCGCCTCCGCTGTAATCAATAGTACAGGGATATGGGCTAATTTAGGATCAGCACGTATAGCTTTTAACAAATCAATACCTTGCATTCCGGGCATGTTCCAATCAGTTACCACAAAATCGAAGTCACCATTTTGAAGCATAGGCAAAGCGGTACTACCATCATCTGCTTCTTGCATATTTGTGAACCCCAAATCGCGTAACAAATTTTTCACTATACGTCTCATCGTTGAAAAATCGTCAACTACAAGCACTTTCATATTTTTATCCAAGGCACCCTCCGGTGAAATATTCAATATTTATTATCAACTCAATTCATATTTAACTGTTAAGTTGATTGGTATTTTACTCAATTTTGCCAAGATTGCATTCGCGCTTTAAGTCGATGCATTGCTTGGCTGTGTATTTGGCTAACTCGAGATTCACTCACATCAAGTACTTGACCAATTTCACGTAAATTTAATTCTTCATCGTAATATAGAGACAGTACTAAAGCTTCTCGCTCGGGTAAAGTGCTAATACACTCTGCAAGCCCTTTTTTAAAGGCATTCTTCTCAATACTTTGATATGGGTCATCTCCTTGGCAAGTTTCATCAAACTTTAAGGCATCTTCACTGACACCAAGATCATTAATACCAAGTACTTTACCTGTGCTAACTTCGCTTAAAATTTGATGATATTCACTTAATGTCAAAGAGAGCTTTTCGGCTACTTCTATATCGGTAACATCTCGGCCTAATTGCGCTTCTAATTGCTTAATGGCTTCACTAACCATCCGACTATTTTTATGTACAGAACGGGGAGTCCAGTCACCACGGCGCATTTCGTCTAACATTGCACCTCGAATACGAATACCAGCAAAAGTTTCAAAGCTCGCGCCTTTGGTATTGTCAAAATTATTCGCGGCTTCAAATAAACCAATCATGCCTGACTGAATTAAGTCATCAACAAGAACACTTGCAGGTAAACGAGCCAACAAATGGTAGGCTATTCGTTTGACTAATACGGTGTGCTGCTCAAGCAAAGCCGATTTGTCAATTTGATTGTTATAAGTACTGACTTTTACCACGTGGTAGCATTCTCACTTAGATGGGGTAAATTTAATAAGTCTTGTGACATATGGTTTAAATAATAATTAACACTAATAATCTAATAGTTGTTCAATAAAAAACTCTAAATGACCCGAAGCTTGCTGGGGTATAGGCCAAGTTACAATTTTACTTGCTAATCCTTTAAATGCTTTTGCTGCAGGAGAGTCAGGAAAGGCTTCAACTATTGCTTGTTGTTTACGTACTGATTTTCGAATATTTTCATCAAATGGCACTACCGCAACTAACTCAAGCGCTACATCTAAAAACCTGTCGGTAACCTTAGTGAGCTTAGCAAAGAGTTGCTGTCCTTCTTTAGGGCTTCGCACCATATTGGCGACAACTTTAAATTTAAATACCCCGTGGTCACGGTTCAATAATTTCATTAAAGCATAACAATCTGTAATAGAAGTTGGCTCATCACAAACGACAAGCATTACATCTTGTGCAGCGCGAGTAAAACTAAGTACCATATCTGAAATACCAGCGGCAGTATCAACAATAAGTACATCAAACTGTGTTTGCATTTCACTAAAGGCACGAATTAAACCTGCATGTTCCGATGGTGTTAAATCAACCATGGATTGAGAGCCTGAGGTAGCGGGAATTATTTTGATATTACTAGGGCCAGTAATAATTATATCATCAAGCTCACATTCACCTGATAATACATGAGACAGATTTCGTTTAACCCGAAGACCTAACATCACATCAACATTGGCTAGACCTAAATCGGCATCAAGCACTAAAACACGCTTACCTTGTTGCCCCAATGCAATAGCGGTATTTAATGATACATTGGTTTTACCAACGCCACCTTTACCACCTGAAACGGCTATTACTTTAACTTTATTTGATTCCTGCATTTTTCTTAAGCCACTCGCTTGATCTGCCATTTATTACTTCTTAATTTACTTATGTACTTCAATTACAAAAACTACGATATAACGCCAACTGGTGCTGTTGGCATTGACTGTACTGCTGGTTGCATAAAGTTAGCATTATTTTTTGCAGATTTCATTGCCATTTTATCTGCAAGCGTAACTAATTTCTCAGCATTTGCAACTTTAATATCTTCTGGAACTCTTTGCCCGTCAGTAAGATAACCTATTGGCAAGCCATTTTGAATTGAAGTTGTAATAATTTCGCCAATACTTACGCTTTCGTCAAGTTTAGTATAAATACAACCCGATAATGGTACTTTTTTAAAGCGATCCACATTTTCCTGCATAACTTGTTGTTGGCTATTCGCAGCTAATACTAAATAATTACGTATTCTAAAGCGAGTATTTGATACTAAATTAGCAAGATTTTCAGCTAAACGAATATCTCTTTGCCCCATACCTGCAGTATCAATTAAAATTAGTTTCTTTTTAGCATATTGCTGTAATAAGGCATCTAATGCTTGACTGTCTTTAGCGAGCTTTACTTGGCAACCAATTATTTTGCCATAAGTCGCTAATTGTTCAAAACCTGCGATACGGTATGTATCAGTAGAAATTAACGCGACTTCCTCATGACCATGTATTTGTGCAAATCGCGCAGCAAGTTTAGCAATAGTTGTAGTTTTCCCAACCCCAGTAGGACCAACTAAGGCAACAACACCGCCACGAGTAATAATATCATTTTGAGTGGTATTAATTTGTTCACTGATCAATTTTGTCGCTTGTTGCCAAGCTTGTGCTTCATGCGCTTGTGCTGGTACATAACCAGCGATTTGATCTGCTATTTGTTCATTTAAACCCAGTGCCAATAAACGTGTCACTAACACTGCGCGTTGTGGATCTTTTTGCGCCATATCTTGCCACATCAAACCTGATACTTGGTGTTCAAGTAACTGTCTAATAGACGCCATTTCTTGTTGCATTTTATCAAAATCTTGCTGGCTAACATTGGCATCTTGACGAACACTTTGCTCAGAGCCTTGACTGGCTAGCAGTTTTTTTGCCATATGCTCTGCTTCTTTTGAAGTATGTTGCACTGGCGTTGATGAACCTGCTGAATCCACTTCTACCGATGAGCTATGTGGAGCGGGAATGGTTCCATCCGGTTTTGAATGACTTAACCTTTGGGTAAAATTACGTAATTGCTCTTCAATGTCACTATCATCATCATGTTTTACTGATTGCAAAATATTTGTTTCGGATATATCTGACTGGCTTTGTGCTACACCGTTTTGTTGTACTTGGCTATGTTGTACCTGACGATTCAATAATGCAGATAAACTATCTGCCGGAGCATTGGTATTTACTGAAGAATGAGGTTCAGGCAAAGCACTGGTGTTTTCTTCCTTTACTTGAGTCTCTGATGAGGTACCAATATTGACAACATCATTTGAGACTTCACGCATAGCAGCTTGAGTTTTATCATTGTTAGATGCCGCGTCAGGCAAAGGCTGGCTATAATCAATAGCAGCCATTAATTCAACACCTTCAGGTATTTTTTTATTAGACATAATTACTGCATCGGCACCTAATTCGTCTTTAATTTGTGCTAATGCGCTACGCATATCTTTGGCAACAAAACGTCTAATTTTCACAATCAACCTCTCTTATAGTGACGAGTTAGCGCTGGCGAGTGATGAAGTTAACTGTCGATATTGGTAACTTACTCTCACAGCTTTTTCAATTCCATTTACTTATTACTCGTAACTTATCTTACTCGTTACTGACAATTACTGCCCTATGGCACTAACTATTTTAATTTGTTTGTCATCTGGAATTTCTTGGTAAGAAATTACCCGTAAACTTGGTATGGTGTATTTTACAAATTTAGCTAACACAGTTCGTAAAATTCCTGACGTTAATAATATTGGGGTATCGCCTGACATTTCCTGCTGTTGTGCCCCATCCGTTAAGGACTTCTGTAAACGTTCAGCTAAACCAGGCTCGATACCTGCGCCATCATCACCAGCCATCTGCATTGACTGGTGCAACATTTGTTCCAACTCTGGCGCCAAGGTTATGACAGGTACCTCAATAGCCGGACCGACTAAATCTTGAATGATAAATTTACGTAAACTAATGCGTACTGCAGCGGTTAACACTTCAGCATCTTGACTCTTCGGACCATATTCAACCAAGGTTTGTACAATAGAACGCATATCTCTGACCGCAACGCCTTCATTCATCAAACTTTGCAGCACTTTCACTACAGTACCTAATGTTAACGTTTCAGGAATAAAACCTTCCACAAGTTTAGGATAAGTTTTAGCAAGCATATCAAGTAAGTTTTGAACTTCTTCATGTCCTAATAATTGAGAGGCATTATTGGTAAGAATTTGACTTAAATGTGTCGCTAAAACTGTTGCAGAATCCACCACGGTATAACCCAGTGTTTGTGCTTGTTCACGCTGATTTTGATTTATCCAAATAGCATCCAGACCAAAAGCAGGATCTTTTGTCGCCACACCTTCTAATGAGCCAAAAACTTGTCCCGGATTAATAGCCAGCTCTTGATCATGGCGAATTTCAGCGCTGCCAATAGTAACGCCCATTAATGAGATTTGATAACTGTTAGGATCTAAATCTAAATTATCACGAATATGAACCGCCGGAACTAAAAAGCCAAACTCTTGTGATAACTTTTTACGGACACCTTTTATACGACTCAGTAATTCTCCACCTTGGGCTTTATCAACCAAAGGGATTAACCGATAACCAATTTCTAATCCGATAACATCCACATGGTTAACATCATCCCAATCAAGCTCTTTGACTTCATCTTTTTGTTGCTGAAGTAGCACTTGTTCATCTTGGTTTACTTTATCTATCGCTAAGGCTTTATTGACCTTGTTCTTAGCAGTAAAAAATGCTGAACCACCAATAAGTGCCGCAAATAAAAGAAACACAAAGTGCGGCATACCCGGTATAACACCCATAACAAACATAACGCCTGCGGCTATATATAATGACTTTTCTTGGCCAAGCTGCGAGCTTACTTGCTCACCCATGTCTTGGGAAGTATTTTGACGTGTCACTACAATTGCCGTCGCAACGGATAATAATAAACCAGGAATTTGTGCGACTAACCCATCACCAATAGTCAATAAGGTATATATTTCAACGGCGCTATCAAAATTTAAATCATGTTGTACCATGCCAATAATGAGGCCACCCACAACATTGATAAATAATATTAATATGCCTGCAATCGCATCACCTTTAACAAACTTACTAGCACCGTCCATTGAGCCATAAAAGTCAGCTTCATTAGTCACTTCAGTCCGGCGCTCTTTCGCTTGTTCTTGATTAATAAAGCCAGCATTTAAATCTGCATCAATGGCCATTTGCTTTCCGGGCATAGCATCAAGGGTAAAGCGAGCAGTTACTTCAGCTATTCGCCCTGCACCTTTTGTTACCACAACAAAGTTGATGATAATTAAGATCAGGAATACCACTAAACCAACAGCATAATTACCGCCAATAACGACAGATCCAAACGCTTCAATGACCTTACCTGCAGCATCTGTACCTTCATGTCCTTCCAATAACACTACCCGTGTACTGGCAACGTTCAGCGCTAACCGTAAAATAGTGGCGATAAGAATAACAGAGGGAAATGAGCCAAATTCAAGTGGCTTTAAGGTATATACAGTAATTAGCAGCACAACTAACGATAGCGCTATATTGAATGAAAACAGTAAATCAAGTAGCCATGCTGGCATAGGTAAAATAACCATACCTAACGCAGCCATGACTAACAAAGGAGTTCCTAACCCAGAAAAATGAGTTAATTTCTTTTTATCAAATTGATTAAAATAGGCGGTTAATTGCATTAATTACTACTAGCTCTTGATGATAATTTATTGACGCTAGT
>JAWUXK010000039.1:0-7294 GCA_034111385.1 Colwellia sp.
ACTCACGTAATTAATGTCCTATTTGTTAATCATGCTGACCACCTTTTCAGTTTTGGCGATTCAGTTATTGATGTAAAATTTCAAATTTCAAGTCGAGGGTATTTAGTTGATGAATTACGAGGGAATGCGAATTATATTAGCTCTTTTATAGGCATACCAGTAGATATCCCATCAAAATCCTTGAATTTTAATGAAGATTGTAACTTATTTGTCATGGCTGGCGAATCATGGAAAATGAAGCCTAATGCATATGGGTCATCTCCTAAAATAGTTGAATATATACTAGATGCTAATTCAAGTTATTCATTTATTATTATTGGTCCAAATCTAACTACGGATTACTGGTGGTGGAAAACTTTCTTTAAGTATAGGAAACGATTGAAAATTTATAAAAAAATGCCATATGACGATTACATTGCAGTGATAAAGAAGGCTAATGCATGTGTTGATACAAGCCCTGTCATTGGGGGGACTGCCTTTGTAGAATTGTGTTTGCAAGGATTGAAACCTTTTGGTGTGAATTGTGGTATTGGAGGGTATACGCCTTTAGATATTGTAAAATCTAGAGAGATTAATTGTGTTTTGAATCAATCGATGCCGAATGATCTTTATGACAAAGTAGTTATTACTCATGGGACTGATAATGTTAAAAGTCGATATATAGCTGCCTTATCTGGACAGTTTTGTAAAATCCCACCTTTTTTAGAGGGCGATTTTAATGATCTACAGTCTTTTAGACGTACGGGTCGGATCCCCTATACTTTAAGTTTTTTCGAGTTATTAAAATCAGTAAATCGCGGTCTAAAGTTTGAGTTAATAAAAAATGGAAATAGATATTTTTCTAAAAAGTCCTTAATAATACTTATTTTGAGATGGTCAACTTCATTTTTTTATAAGAAAATTAAATTCATATTTTTGCAAGATAAAAAGTAAACTTAAACGCGTATTTTTTAAGATGGAGTTGTGATGATTGATCTGGTTTAATGTGAGCGTCCGCCAAAAGACACCTAACATTTAAACCAGCCAAACAGTAAGCTTTCCTAAAATTAATTAGGGATCAGCATATTCCATTAGCTACACAACAAAAGTTGGCTGCTTTCATTGAGCAGCAACAGGAAAGTAATCTCACGATAGCACAATTTTGTAAGCAGTTAAGCGTCTCACCATCGACATTCTATCAGCGTAAACGTGAATTGAACCTACTACCAAACACAAGCTCTTCATTTATCAAAGCCACCGTTACTCAGCAATTGGAAATAGAAACAACTCGTGCACCAATTTTACTTAACCTAGGAAAAGTAAACTTATCACTACCACCACAAACCTCTGCTGATTACATCGTTTCTATCATCAATGGCATTTCCTCATGAAGATGTTTATTGATGTACCTGAGGTATTTCTCTATCGTGATTTTGTTGATTTTAGAAAATCAATTAATGGTTTGGTCATCATTGTTGAGCAACAAATGCAAGTGTCACCATTAACTGGCAGCGTCTTTGTTTTTTGTAATAAAGGGCGCGATAAACTTAAAGTGTTGTACTGGGATAAAACAGGGTTTGCCCTATGGTATAAACGACTTGAAAAAGACAGGTTTAAATGGCCGACCAAACTTAGCACCGAGTCACTTCATTTATCTGAGCAGCAATTGCATTGGCTGTTTGACGGCTTTGATGTTCTTGGACATCAAGCGATTAGTTATGAAACTGTCGCCTTATAACTTGCGATCATAAACAGCATTTATTGATCACCAAACAATCTGAATAAAGCCAATAAGTTAGCGTGAATAATTGATATAATAAGTTCATGACCGATGACATTAATTCGCTACCTGACGATCCCGAAAGCTTAAAGCAAATGCTAGTAGCGCTGCAATCAGAGCTAGCTAAATCCAAAGCAAGAAACGTGTTTTTAGAAGAGCAGTTTCGTCTTGCTCAACAGCAACGTTTTGGCACAAGCTCTGAAGGTCACCCTGCACAAGGTGATTTATTTAATGAAGCCGAAGTTGAGCTTGATGTGGTTGAAGAAGAAACTAGCACAACCACAGTCGTTAAGAAAAAACCTATTCGTAAAAAGCTTCCTATTGATTTACCTCGAGAAATAGTCATTCATGACATTGACGATAAAAGCTGTACCTGTTGTGGTAATGAATTACATCAGATGGGTGATGAGCGCAGTGAAAAGCTTGAGTTTATTCCGGCACAGGTGAAAGTGATTGAACATGTGCGTTTAAAATACAGTTGTCGCACCTGTGAGCAAACAGGTACGTCAACTAAGATACAAATCGCGCCCGTACCGCCAAGTCCTATCCCTAAAGGGTTCGCCACAGCAACGTTACTGAGTCAAATCATCACCAGTAAATATCAATATGCACTGCCGCTGTATCGTCAAGAAAGTCTGTTCAAGCAATACGGCATTGAATTAAGCCGTAAAACTATGGCGAATTGGATGATGAAAAGTGCGACGTTATTCGAGCCGCTTTATGCGTTACTGCAAAAAATATTATTAGCACAAAACATCATACAAGCCGATGAAACCACGCTGAAAGTCATTAGCGAGGATAAAGTAAAAAGCTACATGTGGCTCTACTGTACGGGGAGTGATTCACCTAACACCAGTGATATGCCCAACATTGTCCTTTATGACTATCAAGCTGGTAGGGCTGGACAGTGTGCAGTCGATTACCTTCAAGGTTTTAATGGCTATCTGCAAGTAGATGGCTACGTTGGCTATGAAAAGACAGCAGCAACATTAGTGGGTTGTTGGGCACACGCACGCCGAAAATTCATGGAAGCGAAGACGGCTCAACCTAAAGGTAAATCAGGCAAGGCGGACATGGCGTTAAGCCTGATACAAAAACTATATCGATTAGAAACAAGCTTGAAAGATAAATCAGCCCAAGAGAAATATGAACAGCGACAAACCGTGGCAAAACCCTTGTTAGATAAATTCAGACAATGGTTAACCCAAGCTAATGTTCCCCCTAAAAGTGCACTAGGTAAGGCTGTTGGTTATTGTAAAAATCAATGGCCTAAGCTCAACCGCTATCTTGAAGATGGTGGACTTAACATTGACAACAATCGTGCTGAGAGAGCCGTGAAGCCCTTCGTTATTGGTCGCAAGAACTGGTTATTCTCAAATACCGCCAACGGTGCAAGCGCCAGTGCGATGTTGTATTCAATTATCGAAACAGCCAAAGCAAATGGGTTAATTCCCTTTGATTACATCGCTCATTGTCTTGAACAGCTCAGTGGTGAGGTCAGTGAAAAAACGATAGAAGCTATGTTACCCTGGAATGTGAAACTAGGTTAGGTGTGAATGGCGAGTCGCTCACCTTATCTTTCTGTTTTTTCTTGATCGAAAGATCGGATCGTGGAACAGTAAATTAGTTCAACTTTTATCCCGATCTGAGGTCATCTAGGGTTATATCGACCAGGGCTCAAGATATCATTTGGATCAAAACTGTCTTTTAATAACTGAACCGCTTTCCAAAATGGTTTATCTTTATCTAGTAGCCATTGCTGTTGATCTATATTTAGTCGATAAGGTACCCATCCTTGTTTCATACCTTCTAAGACAAGTTCTTTTAAACAATCATGTGCATCTTTTACCGCGGCTGGGTTGGAGCTATCAAAAACGATTGGAACGGTACTATCAATACAATCATGGCGTAAAATGGTAGATGTAATAAAGGGCTCTATATTATATTTAGGACATGTTTCTCTTATAAAGTTTACATAGCGTTTAATTTCTTCGGGGATCATTGGGATCAATGGCGAATACCAAAGTAAGCCGCACTTATCTTTTGCAGTGGAAAAAATATGCTTGGGGTCGTTATTTAGTAGGTTAGATAATTCTGGGTTTCGCCAGTAGGAAAGTTTTAAGGCAACTCTATTGGGTTTTCCTAACATTATCTCTTCACCTAAATTAAACGAAATCAATTGTTTTTTAGCATCGAGTAATTTAGCACTCAGTTTAAAAACAAACTCTGGAGAGTTGTTAACAACTAAATTACCTAGCTTGATAAGTAAACTATCAGAAAATATAAATTTACATGGAATTTGCTTGAATAGAGTTTTAACTTCTTTGGCTACAGCATTAACAACAGCAGGGGTACCATATAACGTACCTGCTATAGTCCAACAAGCAGTGTCTTGTAGTTTTGCAATTGAATTTACTTGTTCTAATGACATAAGCCCGTGATGCTCGGTACCGTTTGGATTATCTGCAAACATAGATAATATGCGACGTTTGTCCATTAGGTTAATCGAACCTACAATACCTTCATAATCTCTAAGCGTTTTTTGTATTAGTGGAACAACATCTGTCAACAAGTCGTCATTGTATATTTTAATAAAGAAAGATTTAAATGCGGCTCGCTTTCTCGCCAATCTAATCGTGACTTCAGTAGCAATGCCTAAACCTGATTGTGTAAATAAACCGTCTATATAAGGACCAGGGCTGTATTTATATGTTTTATCTACTAAGTCTCGATTAGTACCGTCAGATTCAGTGCTTTTGTCTAAATCGCTGATGGCTGATTGAAATAATTCACCTGACGCCCAATAGCCTTTTAATGCAGTAACCGAATCAAAATGTTGTGTGTAGGGAGTTAAGCCATAGCCTCGCTCCATCGCATTACTCAAAATACTACAATCAGGGCCTCCACCTGTTGCAGGAACCATATATTCCATGTTGTTTTCTTGAAGGTAATCATAGAGCTCTTGTTGAGTTACTCCAGGTTCAACGGTAAGAAGATCAAGTTCAGGAATAAGTGAAATTCTTTTCAATAGTGATAAATCAAGAATAATGACTGGCAGTATATCTGTCGGCGGTAAACTTGTTCCATATCCCCAGTTAAGACCCGAACATATTGGGTGTACAGAAAATTGATCTTGCTTTTCTATAGCTGAAGCATTGGCAAGCTTAAGCATTTTAGGGATATCTTCAATTAAAGCTACTTTTACTACGGCAGTGATACTACGCTGTAATCCCTCTGTACCTCTTAGATATGGAGCTAGTTGCTCTGTTGTAGTTAAAAAAATAGATTTTGAAGATAATATATTAGTGATTTTTTGAAATAGAGAGTCCATGATTTTTATACCTATCCATCTGATTAAAATTATTGATTAAATTCTATCCTGTTAATTTAATGAAGCAAAGCAGAAACAAAACAAAATACGAAAGTAGGGAATGTAGATTTTAGATACTATTTAACTTGATAAAAATCCTTGTACCACTTTACAAATTGTTCAACACCTTTTTCAACACTCATAGATGGTTTGTACTTTGTGGCTGAAAATAAATCATCGACATCAGCGTAGGTTTGATAAACATCGCCTGGTTGCATTGGCATTAAATTTTTATTGGCAGTAACGCCTAAAGAGTTTTCTAAAGATTGAATGAAGTCGAGTAGTTTAATTGGGTTACCATTGCCGATATTAAATATTTTATAAGGCGCAGAGCTATTTGCTGCGGATGCAGATTTTACAGACCAATCATCATTATTTTGTGGAATAACATCTTGAATTCTAATAATTCCTTCGACGATATCATCAATATAAGTGAAATCTCTTCGCATATCACCATTATTATATACATCGATCTTTTCGCCATCCAATATCGCTTTGGTAAATTTAAACAATGCCATGTCTGGACGACCCCAGGGGCCATACACCGTAAAAAATCGTAGACCTGTGGTCGGAATGCCATACAAATGAGAATAGGTGTGCGACATTAACTCATCAGATTTTTTTGTGGCGGCATAGAGAGAAATAGGATGATCGACACTATCTGAAGTAGCAAAGGGTATTTTGCTATTTAAGCCATATACAGAACTTGATGATGCATAAACTAAATGCTGCACGTTATTATGACGACAACCTTCTAATATAGTTAAGTGGCCCACTAGGTTAGAGTCAGCATAAGCCATGGGGTTGTCTATTGAATAACGAACACCTGCTTGTGCCGCTAAGTGTATTACGCGATCAAATTTTTCTTGAGAAAATAACTGTGCAATCCCTTCACGATCAGCCAAATCAAGTTTGATAAAGGTAAACGAAGAGTACTCTTTTAAGCCATCTAAACGCGCTAACTTAAGATTAACGTCATAATAGTCGTTAAGGTTATCAATACCAATAACGTCATGTCCTTGTTCACATAAACGTTGAACTACATGAAAGCCTATAAAGCCAGCAGCGCCCGTTACTAAATATTTCACATTACTTCCTGAATTTTTAAGGTTATGGGCATGAATTATCCTTTACAAATGAATTTTGAGATTCGAATACACGTTCACAAAATACTATGTATTTATTACTCATTATCTTTTTCACTCGCAACTTAAACAGCTTTATTAATGCTATCACCACGACCAATACCATAATAGGCAAAGCCACGTTGGCTAAGTAAAGCAGGATCGTAAAGGTTACGACCATCAACAATTACTTTATGGGATAATGCTTTTTCGATAAAATCAAAATCAGGCGCTCTAAATTGGCTCCACTCAGTACAAACAACTAAGGCATCAGCCCCATTTAAGGCAGACTCTTTAGTGCCTACTAATGATAAATCATCTCTTGATCCATAAATACGCTGACACTCTTCCATTGCTTCTGGATCGTAAGCTTGCACCTTGGCGCCAGCTTTCCATAAAGACTCCATTAGTACCATTGATGATGCTTCGCGCATATCATCTGTTTGTGGTTTAAATGAAAGGCCCCAAACAGCAACAGTTTTACCAGCTAAGTCACCGTTGAAATAAGTATGTAAATTTTTAAATAGCTTTTGTTTTTGCGCATAGTTAACACTTTCAACAGCTTCCAATAAAGCCGGTTTATAATCAATGTCGTGAGCAGTTCGAACTAACGCTTGTACGTCTTTAGGAAAGCATGAACCACCATAACCACAGCCAGGATAAATAAATTGATAACCAATACGAGAGTCTGAGCCAATACCGTGACGTACTGCTTCAATATCAGCACCAAGTAACTCGGCTAAATTAGACATTTCATTCATAAAACTAATTTTGGTAGCTAACATACAGTTTGCGGCATATTTAGTTAATTCAGCTGAACGTACATCCATGAATATCATACGGTCATGGTTTCGATTAAATGGGGCGTACAATTCACGCATTGCTGATTGTGCGGCTTCGCTATCAGTACCTATCACGATACGATCAGGCTTCATGCAATCATTAACGGCAGCCCCTTCTTTTAAAAACTCAGGATTAGAGACAACATCGAATTCAAGGTCAATTTTCCGAGAAGAAAGAACAGAAGATATTTTTGCTGAT
>JAWUXK010000040.1:0-26350 GCA_034111385.1 Colwellia sp.
GCCGACTTACCATCAGGCGTATCGAGTTTAAATGTTTCTGTTGGGTGATTAGCCAACGTATCGGAAAAAGCTTTAAAATTAGCTGCACCACGGGGGATGTCTATGTGTGATGCAATTTTATGCGGCTTACCGGTATCTTTACATTCAGCATCGAGAAACTCGTCAAAACGCTCGTTTATGCGCTCAGCTACTTTGTCGAGTAGTTTAATTCTCTCGGCTTGAGTCATTAGACCCCAAGGTCCTTTCATTGCTGATTTTGCTGCAGCAACAGCTGATGCCACTTCAGGCTCGCCAGCTTCATGAACCATGCCTAACAGGCTATTATCAACTGGGTTGCGGTTTTCGAATGTCTTGTTGTTGACAGACCGTACAAACTCACCATTAATAAAGTTCTTAAATTCTTTCATTTTTAATACTCATTTCCATTGTAATATTAGATAGTTACAGACATTTTTTATATTGCATTGATCACTACCAACGCTATATAAACGACCATAATTAGGTCAGAACAGTCAAGAACCGTTCATTTAAAACACGGTCATGGTAGAAGATTGCTTTACCTAATTGATCAGCTGTCCATGTAACGGTCGGATGATCTGGGTAGTGGTAGTCGCCACAACAAAATACTTCACTACGGTTACCTGATTTATCAAAGAAGTAGATAGTTTTCCCGTGAGTCAAACCATGACGTGTGGGCCCGATATCGATAGAAACATCTTCCATGGAAATAAGATCTGCTGCACGTAGCACGTCTTCCCATGTGTCGAGCAAAAAGGAGGCATGATGGAGTTTACCCGGCTCAGGATGTTCAATAAATGCAACATCATGTGCTTTTTGACCGACAGTCAGGAATTGAGCAACACGGAACCCTTTATCATCAACCACTTGTTCCGCGATATCAAAACCTAGCACTTTTTGAAACAAATCCAGCGTACCCGCGATGTTTGGCCCATAAAGTAGACAATGATCAAAACGAGTTGCTTTCATACCCTTAAGGTTACGTGGCCAAGCTTCAGGGTTAACATCTGCGATACCCCATTTGCCTGTTTGTTCTTTCTCAGCATAAATCTCAAACATATGGCCAGTTGGTGAGTCAAAACGAATACGTCGACCACATCCATTTAATTCGCCTGTGGGAATCTCTTCGACGTTACAACCAAAATCGATTAGCTCTTGATGTAATTGTTCTAAAGTCTCATTGTTTAGTACTTTGTAACCAACAAAATCCATTCCCGGTTCATCAGCTAGACGCAGTACAACTGAAAACTTATCAATTTCAGTCCAGCCTTTCAGATAGACACGACCTTGACTGTCTGTATCAACTTCGATTAAACCCAATAGATCACGATAATGTTCCAGTGCTTCTTTCATATCTAATACACGAATTTGGATATGTCCTGGACGCATGACACCTTTTTTCATATTTTTATCCTCAAGTCATTTTTTAACTTTTTATAGTTTTATGAACAGCCGTTTACTAGTGGGCTAAATCTTTATTGTTATTGCTTATCGTACTCAATCAGCAAATCTCCGCGTGGAAGAACCCGGCAAGCCAGTGCATAGTTATGCTTTTCTTCCGCTTCTGATATATGCGCACGGCTCATACATTTTGTTTCATATTCACCCGTAATAATGCGTACTTTGCAGACACCACAACCTCCACCTCGACAACCGACATTAATGCAGTTGATGTTTTGGCGTTCCATACCAATCAACAACACCTGGTCCTCAGCACAATAAAAAACCTGATTTCGATTTACGACTTCTATTCGGTGAAGCTGTTTTGTTGTCATTGAACCGCCCCATTCAGGTTTATTTAGCGTTATTGCTACAGTCATTAAAGCAACCGTTGTGCCAGTATCAAAAAAATCAAACAAAAACAATATAACCATCTGATTAAAAAGGATAATAAATTATTTTATTATTGCTTTTTGATGTTATCAAATTATTTAAATGTGCTTATGAAAATATAAATTTCACCAAATAATTAATTAGTTAAAGAGTAGAATTGATGATTTGATTAGGTGTGGTAACACAGTTAAAAAATAGTGCAGAGAAGGCTTAGAGGCAAGCCATTGATTAAGAAGAATGATTATTCAGGCAAATTGATCCTATTGTCTTTAATAACATGCTCCATGTAGCGTCCTTATAAAAATTGTAATGTGGTGCTTTATAAGTTTTTAACGTAAAAACCCACAATCATTACAATTGTGGGGTTTATTTTTATCAATGAAAATTAGAAAAACTTACATTAAATACGCTTAAATAATGCCGATCTGTTTTGTTCTTTTTCACCGTCAGCAGCGGTTACAAAACGCTCCATGTGAATGTCGCGTTCGAATACTCGTCCTTGCATTAAAGCGCTTATAGCAGCATCAATCATCAGCGGAGGACCACAAAGATAGGCTTTATTACCGCTAAAACGACCATCGAAATGTGCTAGGGCGGCTTCATGAACAAAGCCTGTGAAACCCTGCCAATCATCACCTTCTTCTGGAGCATTTAACGCTGGCACATAAGTAAAGTTATCAAACTCTTTATCTAATTGTTCAAAAATATCTTTATTATAAAGCTCTGAAACACTGCGAGCTCCCTGAAAAAGGGTTATTGGTCGATTGTCTTTTTCTTCAAGCATATCTAATATCATCGATTGCGGACTAGAAAGACCAGAGCCACCTGCAATGAAAATTGCGCCTTGTTCATCAGACTTACGCACAAAAAACTGACCATAAGGCCCACTGATATCTAATGTATCCCCAACCTTTAACTGTTCATGCAGATAAGCTGTACCGGCACCATCAGGTACTTGGCGTACATGTAACTCAAGTATCTGAGAATCAGAGGGTTTGTTAGCAATGGAAAAGGCTCTGCTACCTTCAACGCCTGGTATATTAAGGTTTACATACTGGCCTGCCTGAAATTCAATACTTTTATCAAGGCTAAATTGGATGCCCTTTATCGTTGGTGACAAGTCATTTATTTCAGTAACCGTACCAATAAAGTCCTGTATTGCATAGCCCATAAAGTCATCATCAACATCTATATCTGCTTCAATAACCATGTCTGATTCTGGTGTACAACAACAAGCCAACACTTTACCTTCTTCACGTTCTACATCCATTAACGCAAAGGGTGATGCATTACCTAAATCACCTTCACCTTCTAGAACTTGTACCTTACAAGTAGCACAAGTGCCATGGCCGCAAGCAAATGGAATCCATACACCTTGACGTAAAGCAGCGTCAAGAATTGTTTGTCCTTCTTCAACCTCAATGATGTCGCCGGTTGGTTCAACTGTAACTTCGTAACTCATGATTTTATACCTTTTACTTATTAAACACCTGCTCCAGCATAACCATTTAGTTCTGGCGTTTTGAAACGGATCAGAGCTTTATGATCAATACCTTGAGATTCGAGCGTGGCATTCATTTGAGGTTGAAATGGTTCATTATTTAGTAACCATTCAGCAGTATCCCAGTTGATCTGCAAAAATTCTGGGTGCTGACCAAAAGCATCTGGTAAAATATTTTCAATCACTACAGAAAATGGTGTTGAAGGAGCTAAAGGATATGCTTTAGCAGCACAAAACATACGGTGTTCATCCCAACCAAAAAACACAAGCTGATTACCACCAAAGTTTTCAACACGATCCATGCGTTCACCTTTATAATTCGGTTTTAAAGCACAAACTGGCATAATTATTCTCCATTTTATGGGCCACAATAGGTGGCCCAGATTATTAGTTAAATTAAGTTTTTTATCTGGGTGTTAGGCTGTGCCCTTCCATTTATTCCAGCGTTCTTCGTCTGGTGACCCTTTCATATCCATATTGTCTACGCCAACATTTATTTTGTAGAATTCACTTAGAATATCAGTCATTTCTGGACCACCGCAGTTGCCTTGTAAGATCTGATTTACTGGTAACCAGGCCTGAACATATTTTTCAGGCTCATCGTCGAAGATGTCTTTACACCCATCTGAACAGGTATGGTAACGTTCACCTTCATACATCGAATCACGCATTGAATTCTGGTTTGGATTGTCCATTTCCGTAAACAACATAGGAACCTGACAGACTTGACAAAGTTGCGGTAGGCCTGTGGTATAAAAACGTTCGCCTTTGGCTTCTTTCTCTTTAGCTAATTCCCACAATGGGCGATAATACTTATCAAACGTGTCAGGATACTGGGCGGATAACCAGTCTAGCTCTTCATCTGTAGGGATAAATGTATGAAAGCCAGTTGCATGTCCGTGAGTGTAGAATGTCCACCAGGCTTGGTGTGAAATATGTTCTTTTTCTTTTTCGATAACATCAGAGTACTTAGGCAGACGGACTCCATAACGAGCCAAATCTTTAAATAACGATCCACCCGCATCTTCGAAGTATACTTCCCAAGCTTCTTTCCAAGACATCACCTTATTTGGCAGCATATAGTCCATCATCATTGCAACAACGGTCAACAGGCGAGTACCACGCCAGAACCATTTATCGATCCACTTTTGGACGATAGGAAGGTTGTCTTCATGTTGTTCTAGCATGAACTTAATCACTTCTAAACCTAGCGTCATATGACGGGCTTCATCTGACTGTGCTGAGAAACCAAAGGTCACTGTTGCCATATCACCGTTGTGCGCCGCACCAGACATGAAAGGAACAAACAACAAGTTAGTTAATACATATTCAAATGAGAAACCGATTGCAACCATGAATTCAAACGGCCCAGCAGAACGAGCATCAGTAAAGAATGAACGCGGTACAGACAAGTACCAAACGCGATCGTGTTGATGACTAAATTCTTGCATACCATCGAAAAATTTATTGTAGTGGCTCATCGCATGGACTTGTGTTTGTACATGGCGTAGTTCATCAAGTGCTTGCATTTGACAGGCAACACGAGCACCAACACCACCACATTGACGTCCAACATGGGCAAAGCCTTGGTAAGCCTGATATTCCAAAGGTGTTACAGCAGTAATAAATAGCTTAACAGCGTTAACATACCGCGGGTCAGAAACATTCAAATGGCCATTGTTTTGAGAAAAAGCATCAAAAATAGCGTAAAGCTTTTTCTCTTTTTCAGCCTGATATTTCCAGTACGTATCCATGGTTAGACGAAACGGGTCTTCCCATTTATCCCAGTCGGTAATTTTGATCCCTTCAAATTCTTCAAAAGGGAATGCTTCTTTTCTGTCTTCATAAGAAAAGTCCCAATCTAAATCTCGGGTCAACAAACGGTATTTGTCTTTAATATTTAACTTTTTAGCAGCCATGTTGTTTTCTCCTATTGTTTCCACTCGAGGGTGAAAAGATCATCATCTTCATCGACGTTACCACCAAGGGTAATTAGATTGAGGTGCAATTCTTGGATATTCCAATCACGGCCCATTTTCTCTTCCACGACTTCGCGGTCAACAAGAAGCTTATGTTCTCTTTCAATACGAATCATTGCTGGCTGATGGATAATGGTACAATCTTCATTCACTTCTTCGATCGCCTCGACAATATAGCGAGACTCATCATTATCTTGTAATACGATATAAACTTTTGACATTATTTTAATCCTCTATGATTCGACTATTTGAATAGGCCAGCTTTATTTAAACGTTTAGTTAACGTACCAACAGCTAATTCTAGTGCGCCTTCACCAACCATCTCAGCCGCCAATGGAGCTAAAGCGATGGTCGCCTTGTCTTTCCATACATGAATCCATTCTTCTAATTTAGCCTTGTTTTCTTCAGACTCTGCCGCGGCCACTTTAACGACACTATCAACCCAACGAGTTGTTTCTTTATGCCAGTTTCGAGTGAATTCTGTCAGCATGCCAACATCTTGCGCATTGTTTTCTTGTAACCAAAGGTCAAATTGATTGAAAACGAGATCTGCTACCAACGTATCTAACACGACATCTTGGGCAACAAAAGATTCAAACCAATCCTCAACGCAAATATTCGCTTCACAGTATGCTCGAACACCTTGCCAAGCAGCATCTTCCATCCAATGATGTTTCGCTTTCGTTAAACTTTCACCACTATTTCCATCTAAAATAAGACCAATGCGAGAAAGGTATTGGGCATTACCTAAACGATCCATGCCGTTGTACAATAATGCCTGTGTGATTGCAGTACCGTAGCCGTATGAACTTCCGTATATGTTATTTAAATTGGCTGCTTGTTCTACATGACGAAATGGTATTACTAAGCGAACCAGTTTTTCTTTAACGTCTTCTGAAAGAAATCGTGCTAAGTCACGTTTTTCAAAAAAAGCAAAATTGCCCTCTGCAGTTTCTTGTTGTTTAGCTCTAGCCTGAACATAACTTCCGTAATAAAACTGACGAGGATCCTTAAATGCATACCAATCTTTCATCACGATTGCTGTACGACCTGTGTCATTTAGCTCAAATTCAGGTTGCCATATAGGGCGATAATGAAAATTAACTTCTGAAGCAACATCATAAGTAGCTTCTTGATAACGTGTTGCAGGCTTATCACCAAAACGACGTTCAATATGAGCAAACGTGTTTCTAATTGGTTCTAATGTTGCTGTTTTTATTTCAACGGACATATACTTACCCCTTCTCAGCGTATTTATTTTAATTTAATCAGCATTTTTATCTTGAGCATGCTGTTCTTTGCGATTTTTTGCCATCAGTGTATCTTCACCGTAACGCCATTTTTCCAATTCTATATCGTTAGCATCTTGTTGCTCTTGCGTCATAAAGACCACATCATTAGCCTGACAAAATTGTTCAAAAGCTTTTTTCGGCAAAACCAATTCAACGAATAGGCTCGGATCACTAATGGCAAAATCAAACTCAACAAAACGTGAATTTTCAGCACTACGTACCCGAACATATTTAATCATTTGTTTGAAAGTTGGTTTTTCGTTTTTTACAGTACGGGTATGTGGTTGAATATCCCCCATAACGAACTCCTGTTATTTATATTTGAACATCCCTGATGTAGCAACGGTTGTGCCAGCCAAGAAAAAAATCAAAAAAGAAAAAGCAAAACAATCTGTAAACAACTGTTTTAATTGCTTTATAAATACAGTATTTATTTGAAAAACAGGAAAGCAGCAGGCTATTTAAGCCAAAACAGTTCATTAAAGTGGGTAATGAAATAATTAAATTTTGATTGATAAAGTGATCTTATGATTGATTTTTAAATTGTCATTAGGTGGAAAATAAACTTTTTTTGGTTGTGTTTTTAATATTGGTTCATCACAATGGAAGAATATTACAATTCATAACAGCGTCTAAAAATAATAATAATGACTAACAAATCAATGACCCTACCAGATACTCAAGACCTACTTGATAAAATACATTTTGATCATAATGAGGGAAAAATATGGCTAGATGAGCAACGCATGTTGCTTATCCATTCATCCGTGATGGGCCTGTTACGCAAAGAGCTAATAGAAACACTAGGTATTGAACGGGCCAAAGGTTTTCTAACTCGTTTTGGCTACCACAGCGGAATGCGAGATGCTGAATTTGCGAAAAAGCTACGCCCTGATATGTCTGACGAAGACGCCTTTATGGTAGGACCTCAATTGCATGCCATTGAAGGGATGGTCAAAGCGATTCCAACAGTAATGGATTTTGATATTGAAAAGGGTGAATTCTACTCTGAGTTTGATTGGCACAACTCTCATGAGGTGGATGTTCACATTGCTAATTATGGCACTTCATCAACTCCTGTATGTTGGACCTTATGTGGCTATGCTAGCGGTTTTAGTACCTATTTTATGAAGCGTCAGATTATTTATAAGGAAACGCAATGCGCCGGAGCCGGAGCCGAACACTGCAAAATTGTAGGTAAACCAACTGAGGAATGGGAAGATTCAACCGAAACAGAAAAGTACCTGTTACCCGATCCCATTATAGAAGAGTTATTAGCATTACAAAACGAGGTTAATGAACTAAAAGATCAGTTTCGCAACGCCGAATCTGAGCAAGATGTACTACTCAATAGTGTAGGTCATTCTAGCGCTTTCAAAAATACCTGCCACCTCATAAAGAAAGCAGCAAAAAGCAAGGTAACTGTTTTACTACAAGGAGAGACTGGCGTAGGTAAAGAAGCTGTTGCTAAAGGGCTTCATACTAATAGCAACCGACTAAATCAACCTTTTATTGCTGTTAACTGTGCCTGTATATCCCCTGAACTCATTGAAGCTGAATTATTTGGGGTTGAAAAAGGTGCTTATACGGGCGCAACCCAATCACGTGAAGGAAAGTTTGAGCGTGCAAATAATGGCACTATTTTTCTAGATGAAGTGATTGAATTATCGCCACGAGCTCAAGCATCTTTATTAAGAGTATTGCAAGAAGGAGAACTAGAACGAGTTGGCGATAACTGCACAAGACAGATAGACGTTCGGGTTGTAGCCGCAACGAATGAAAACCTTGAGACTGCTGTTAAAGAAGGTCGTTTTCGTGCAGATTTATTTTACCGCTTAAATGTATATCCGATCCACGTGCCACCCTTAAGAGAACGCACAGAAGATATTCCATTACTTTGTGAGCACTTCCTGAAAAAGCACACTACCATGTACGGCAAAAAAGATTCCGGCATTACCGATAAAGCAATGCAAGCACTCATACAGTATAAGTGGCCTGGTAATATTAGAGAGCTCGAAAATATGATAGAACGAGGTGTTATCCTAACCGATAATCATCAAACTATCAGCTTGTCGAGTTTATTTCCGTCCCTCTCAGAGCCTAGCCATCCATTGAATGTTAACAGCTTGGGACAACTGTCTGAAAAATCACAACCTGATGAAATAGATGACACAATGGCTGTGGAGGAAATGCTTGACGAGAACTTTAGCCTTGAAGCATTAGAAACACAATTAATCAACAAAGCAATGGATCTAACTAACAATAATATATCTAAAGCTGCTCGAAAATTGGGTCTTACTCGTCCAGCTCTCGCTTATCGCTTAAAGAAAATACAAGAAAACGTGTAGGGTTCATCGACTAAAGCAACTTCCTTCTATATAACTAATATATAAAAGGAAATTGAAACAGGCTATTGCAGGAAGATGCAGGTTAACTGTGGATCATATAAATCAATTATTTGGTAAACTTTACTATGCGCTAATAAAATTAAACTCTCTTTCTGATTACTCAGCTAAAGGTTCAATAGAAAGAATTTTAATATCATAAACGAGGGTTTTTCCTGCCATTGGGTGATTAAAGTCTAAGTAGGCTTTGTCGCCATCAATGCGAGCAACTTCGACGATCATTTCTTTTCCATCAGATGAATTTATGCCAATAAACTCACCCACTTTACGCGCGGATTCAGGAAGGTCGGCAAGAGGATATTCACGAAAGTGTTCTTCACTGCTAGGGCCGTAGGCATTTTCTGGTGCCAGCACTATAGACTTTGTTTCATTGACTTGCATGGTGCTTATTTCTGCTTCTAGCGAGGGCATGATATCACCTTTTCCGCTACGAAAGACCATAGGTTCTTTGCCAATATTATTTTCTATTTCGTCACCGTCTTTTATGGATAGAGTGAATTCAAAGGAGAAAAGTCGCGAACACGCTTGTGTTGCCTGATTCGAATTACTGTCTTTATCGTTGTTGCCCATGATTAATACCATTTGGGAGCCAAAATAAGCAAACATCGTATCACTTAAGTTGAATAAAACCAGTATAATCTTTTCATAATTATGGTTTCAATAACCTGTTTAGTTAATTTCAAATATAATGGAGTACCTGAAATATTTGTCATTAAGATGGCTGAATACCAGCTCGTATTGTAACTATAATATGTCTACGTTATTGAGGGAAGATCAATCAGCCAATTATCATCAGGCTTCCAGTCTTTAATCCACAAAGGAATATCACTGGCTGGCATTGGTCTAGCAATGCCATACCCTTGTGCTAATTCACAACCTAGTTGTAATAGCGCGGTGCCATGTTCAATCGTTTCTACTCCTTCAGCAATCACGTCACGCTTAAATGATTTTGCTAAGGCGATTACGCCTTCCACAATGGCCAAGTCATCAGTATCAATCAACATATCTCGCACAAAAGTCTGGTCTATTTTAATATGGTTTGCTGGTAATCGTCTTAGGTAAGTCAGAGACGAATAGCCAGTGCCAAAATCATCTAAGGCAAATTTTACCCCCAGAGAGATACAGTCATTCATAATGATGGATACATGCTGAACATCCTCTAAAGCACTAGTTTCCAGTATTTCTAGTTCTAAGTTATGGGGTTCAACTTCGGGGTGAGCAGCTAGCAACTCAGTTAGTCTTTGTGTAAAGTCTGGCTGTTGTAATTGCACAGCGGCAATATTGACACTAGTGCTTAATGGGAGGTTAATCTCCATTGCTTGCCATTGGCTAATTTGTGTCAGTGCACTGTCAATAACCCACTCACCCAGCTCAATACTCATAGGGTTATTTTCTATAATAGGTAAAAACTCTATTGGATTTAATAGCCCCCGCTCTGGATGTTGCCAGCGAATGAGTGCTTCAACACCTATTACCGCCCCTGTTCTCATATTCACCTTCGGCTGATAATGGAGCACAAATTGATGATTATCTAACGCAATGCGAATAGCCTCTAGGCTTTCCCGTTGCATCTTAATTGCGTCATCATGAGCGGTATCAAATAAGTGATAACGATTCTTACCCAATTGTTTAGCTTTGTACATGGCTTGGTCAGCATGTCGCATAAGCTGGTCGGCATCCATATTATCTTGTGGGTAAAGGGTGACACCAATACTGGCTGATACATTTATTACAATATCACCAAGCGTGATAGGCTCAGACGTTGCCAGTAATAATTTATCTAAAACAGGCTCACAATCTTCAACACTAACTAAACCAGTTAATACCGCCACAAATTCATCACCACCAATACGGGCTAAGTTATCACTTGCACGTAAAGCCTCTTGCATGCGGACTGAGAGCGCAATCAGCAGCTCATCGCCCACACTATGACCATAAGTATCATTGACATATTTAAAACCATCTAAATCCAAGAATACAACAGCAAGTGACTTCTCGTGTCGCTTGCTCTGTAGCATGGCTTGAGATAGTCGGTCAGAAAGCAAAGAGCGGTTGGGTAAATGAGTAAGTACATCATAATGCGCTATATTTTCTAGTTGTTCTTGATGTTTTTTTAGCGGAGTAATATCGTTACCTAGGGCAACATAATGAGTGGTAATACCCTGCTCATTACGTACTGCACTGATAGTTTTCATTTCGGCATACACTTCACCACTTTTTCGTCTATTCCAAAGTTCACCAGACCAGTGGCCTTCATTTAATAGGGCTTTCCACATGCCTGCGTAGAACTCAGAAGATTGCCGTCCAGATTGAAGAATACGCGGATTCTGGCCTAATATTTCATTATGTGTATAGCCAGTTGTTGCCGTGAATGTAGCGTTGACATCAATGATTGAACCTGTGATATCTGTGATGGCTATACTTTCGCGAGCGTGAGTGAATACACTGGCAGCAAGTGTTAGTTTTTCTTTGGCGTGTTTACGTTCAACCTGTCGCAGATAATAAAAATAAGAAAAAACGGCTAAAAATAAAATACAAAGAGGCCCTATGTATTTCATTGACTCGTAAAATGTTATTTGTTTTTCTTCATATACACCAAACCATTTATCATAAAGTTTAGTATAAATACCGTTCGTATTCGTGATTGCTAAGGCTTCATTGATTTGGCTTAATAAGTCTGTATTTCCTTCAGCTACAGCAAATGCAAATTTCTGAGAGAAGCCCACTGGACTATTTAATGGCTTAATATTGGTCAACCCAATCTCTTGTATTGTTTGCATACCAACTAGTTTACTTAGCAACATACTATCGTGCTCGCCTGACGCCAGTAATTCCAATCCTTTTTTCACAGTATCTACTAGTACTAGTTGCTTTCCCCACCCTTTAGATATTACGTAGTCGTGAGCTAAATCAGCATTCAGAACAATAATAGACTTTCCTGATAAATCGTCCTCAGAGTGAATGTCGGTATTATCTTTACGTACAAATATAGCGCCATTAACAATGACATGTGGCACTGAAAAATCTGCAAAATAATGACGTTCAGGAGATATAGCAAAGTTAATTAAAACATCTATTCTGCCTTCTTCAAATTCCTGAAGTATCTTACGAAAAGGCATGACACGAAGGGTATAATTCAATCCTGCTTCTGCTGCTACAGCTTTCCAGAGTTCTACGGTGAACCCACTTGCTGTTGAATCTGTCATTCCTGTAGCAAAGGGTGGGAAATTTTGTTCACTTCCAACGATGAGTGTCTTATATTCACTTTGAATATTAAGGGGTTGAGTCTCAGCTGAATAGACTATAGCGCTCATAAAAATGAGAAAAATTATTAATAAAGATTTAGTGCTTTTTTTCATAATTCTCCACGTTGTTTCAGCATATTACTTCAATACACTATATTAAAAGAGTAACAGAAGTAAACGTTAAAGTGCTCTCGGCATTGGCTAACCACTAGTGTGAGTAGTTTCAAACAGACAAAAAGGAATATAAATCAGATAGAATATTACGATTATTCCAAGTCTTCTGTTATTCATCGACAATGACACATTAATGAATCAAGTTTTTTAAGTATTTCATGTCTAAAATCTTTAATTTTTTCAATTCCTGCTAATCTTTCATTCTCATTTGAGAGTAATAGCTTACCAGCATAGTCGTGCAATTCAGTATGAAGAGTTTGTAGTGCTTTGAACTCAGGATGGGAAAGATACTCTTGTGCAGAACAGTTATTAATCCATCGACCTAACTGACAGCTAGTTGCATCCAATTGGGGAGGATTGTCATTATTGTTTTTTATAAAATTTTCAAAAGAAAAAATCCAACTACGATACTCGATCGAAACATACAAAATTTCACGCTGTTCATCATTTAAACGCTCTATTGTAGACCAAGATGAAAAACCTTTATAAGAGGCGATCCACTCTATTACATTTTCTGCTGGCATTGCTTTTTCTACAACATAGCCTTGTGCTATTGTGCAACCAAGCTGTAGTAAAATTATACCGTGTTCTTCTGATTCAACACCTTCAGCAACTAAATCTACATTAAATGCACGAGCTAATCCTACAGATGATTCAATGATAGACAGACTACTACTTGTATGGAGTAAATCTATGACAAAACTTTTATCTATTTTAAGTGTATTCATCGGCAGTTTTTTTAGATAATGTAAAGAAGCGTAACCTGTTCCAAAATCATCAATGGCAATGCTCACTCCCAGATCTTGACATTCTTCTAGAATTTTTGAGGTAAGTTCAAAGTTATCAAATGCTGCCGTTTCTAAAAGTTCTATTTCTACTGTATTGGGTTTTATTCCTTGGTGTTTATCTAAAAGTGTTTTCAAGTATAGAGAAAACCCTGCTTGTTGAACCTCATGAGAGCTGACATTAATGCTTAGCGAAATGTTTAACCCTTTTAAGTGCCAGAATTCAAGTGCTGAAAAAGCATTATTAAAGACCCAACGTCCAAGTTCAATCATCAGGTTAGCGTCATGTTCAACCAAAGGAAGGAAATCATTCGGAAATAAGAGCCCTTTTTCTGGATGGTTCCAACGTAAAAGTGCTTCAAGACCAACTACTGTATTAGTTTTCATATTTACTTTGGGCTGATAGTGAAGCACAAACTGATTTTCTGAAATAGCATTTCGCAGGTTTGAAATATTTTTTTGATTTTGAATGATTTCATCAGACGCTTCTATATTAAAAAACTTGTATTGATTTTTACCTGATGTTTTTGCATCGTACATAGCTTGGTCAGCTTGGCGAAGCAATACTTCATTTCCAATATCCATAACTTGCGGGTAAAGACTTACCCCAATACTCGCTGAAACATGCATATTATGTTTATTGTATTTTATAGTTGAAGATAGGTCACTTAAGAGGCGGTTGAATAATGGAATGAGTTCTTCACTCTTGTTTATATCTGTGATTACAATGACAAATTCATCTCCACCTAATCTTGAAACTATATCACTTTCTCTCACTACATTATTCATTCTTGAAGCAACAACAGTTAACACTTCATCACCGGCATCATGCCCATAGATATCATTCACTTCTTTAAATCCATCAAGGTCAATAAAAAGAAGGGCAAGTTGTTTATTATTTCTTTTGGTAACTTTCATTTCATGTGTTAACAGCTCAGATAGTAAGAATCTATTGGGAAGGTTTGTCAGCAAATCATGTTTTGCCGTATGGTCAAGTTTATCCTGGTACTCTTTTTGCTCGGTAATATCAGTATTAAAACCTACAAATCTTAACGGAGTTCCATCCTCATCGAACTCTGCTTTACCTCGACCTAACATCCATCTCCATGAGCCATCTTTCGCTAGAAACCGAAATGTATTCTCATAAGTACCCTCACCTTTTTTATCAAAATATTCTTGAATAACATTATTTGCAGGCACTATGTCATCAGGATGGAGTAGATTCATCCAAGTATTGACATTATTTTCCAAAGTACCGGGAGTGTATCCTAGCATCACTTCGAAACGCTCACCAAACACGAGTTCATTCGTCTGTAAATCCCAGTCCCATAAACCATCTTTAGAGCCTTCAACAGCTAAGGAGAAACGATTTTTTTCCGCTTCAAGTTCTTTTTGTAACTTACTTCTTTCTGTAATGTCCTGTATAAACCCTGTCACTTTTACCGGTTTTTTAGCATCATCAAACTCGACTGTTGCAATGGAAGAAATAATTTTTGGACTGCTACCATCGAAAGGATTAATTTCATATTCTAAATTGTATTCAGTACCTTTTTCTATAAGATCTACTAGGGCTTGGTGTATACGTTTTCGTTCTGTCATGCAACTTTCAACTATTTCTGCACTGAAAGTAATAGTCTCTGTAGGCATGCCAAAAATCACTTTAGATTGAAGAGAACCCCAATAATTTTGAGTTTCTATATCATATTCCCAGCTACCCACATTGCCAGCATGTTCTGCATGTTCAAAACGCTTGTTGCTCAGAAGCAAGTTCTCTTCTTTTATTTTTTCTTCTGTTATATCATAAATATAACCATGCCATAGGATACTTCCATCTTTGAGTTTTTCTGGTTTTGAATGTCCTTCAATCCAGCGCAAACCTTTTTTTGGTAGATTAACTCTATATTCTATGACCCACTCTTCCATAGTTTCGGCTGAATCTATAATGGAAGAGGCAACTCTTTCTAAATCACCTTTATATATCCTGTTAAATCCAGGTGTTGCGTCATGAAATAAATCCTCAGGAGATAATTCATACAACTCTTTAATACCATTACTTATATGAGGAAATGTAGCTTTGCCATCGGGATAAAGTCTATATTGAAAAATCGCACCAGGTATGTTTTCTGTTAATTTATGCAGTAATCTATAACTATTTTTAAGGTCTTTCTCTAATGATTTTTTCTCTGTGATGTCATAAATAGTCGAATATAACAATATGGTATTATCAACCTCTATGGGTCCACTATTAACTTGTACCTCTCGAGTTTCTCCGCTTGCTAGTTTATGTTTAAAATAAAACTCATCTCGATTCTCTTTCTTTGCTTGTCTCATTTCTACTTGTATATCATCTGGTGACATTATATTAATATCACTGATCTTCATTTGCTTGAATTCGTCAGAGCTATATCCATAATACTCAGAGGCTTTTTTATTAGCATCAACTATCCTGCCATCGCTAGGATTAATTATTAGTTCAACTATTTTATTCCCTTCAAATAAGGTACGGTATCTGTTCTCACTTTTTTCTAACTTTTTAGTGATGGTATAAGTTTGTGTTACATCTCTAGCAACACCTTCTACAGAGATGAAGTTGCCATTTACATCAGTACTGAGTGATTCATTCACTTCAATATATTTTATATCGCCATTTTTATGATAAATACTTATTATATATGGCTGTTGAGGCTGCCCATCAATCGTTTTATTAGTTTTTTCTTCAACTAGATTATTTATAGGGTCATCCGTTAAGTAAGTTGAATAATGCTTTAAAAAATGTTCTGTTGAATAACCGAGAACGTCAGTAATTGAATGACTAACATAAGTAAATATGCCATTAGCATCATGCGAATAAATGAAATAGTAGTCTTTGACATTATTAATAATCGTTGAATATTTCAATTTGCTTTGCCGCAAATTTTCATGATTAATTTGATTACGATAAAAAAAATAAAATAATATAAGCACGAACAAAAATCCAATACCTTGTAGTATCCAAAATTCTTTATTTATATCATTTAGAACACTGTCTTGGGTTATTAAAACAACATAGGACGTAACCTTATTCAGCACTGAATTTTTAATAGGTAAAAAAGTTAATAAGTATGTTTTTCCTGCTAATGGAAGCGGTAAAGAAAAAGCATTCTCTGTTAGTATACTTTTTGAAAAAGATAATTTTATCTCAGATGTAATATGCTTTCTAATGTTTGCAACTTTAGCTAGTGCGTTATCATTATATTGAGTGGTATTGAGTAAAAATAATGGACTTATCTCTACTTCTGAGTAGTTTTGAATAATACTTTCCGGCCAAGAGTTTTTATGAACAATGGATTTTCGGATAATAAATAAAGATAAATGAAGCTCATTATTTAAAGCCTGATTAAATGCTTCAATTGTAAAGCTTGCTTCGACACTACCTAAATATTTGTTTTCCTCATCAAACAGTGGATAGACAAACCGAAATCCATTTTTAACACGACCTTCTTCAAAACCATTAATAGGTTTTTTAAATTTATTAACATACTCTACTGTTGCTCTGATACCTGTTAAATCATCTCCATATTTATTGGGTTTATGCATACGAAGAAAGCTTTTGTTATCTGGTAGATGAAAGTGGAGTTGCTCTAGGTATATTAATTTATTGAATTTTTTATAGTTTGGTAAAAGATGTTTATATAACGCTTCTCTGATAATATTTTGTTGTTTCTTATCAGAAGTATTAGCATTTTTAAAAATACTTATTACCGTTGGCGTATTAATATTTCCTTGAAATATCATGTTTGATTGTTCTTTTACTTTTGTATATACCGCTTGATACTCAACTTCTGAAGATTTTGTTTTGTGGGCGATAAAAGTATTTATTTCACGTTGAGTGTTTAGGTTAATAACAAAAGCAACAATACATTGTAAGATTATTAGTGAAACAATAATTGTTTTATAGTTTAGTACTTTTTTTATCACACTTAACCCTGCTGCACTTTTATTAAAATTATAACAACATACCTTGAACACTTTAATTAGCCTATTAGTCACAATAACATTTAGTTATTCTGACTGCCTTATTAGCTAAAAATTAGATACTGAAGATACAATATGAATTGAATGTTAAAGCCAATTCAAGTGGAAATTAAAATACTTTATGTATTGATTTCTCTATTTTTTTTAGAATACATTATCTGTGATAGCCTGTAAAATAATGAACGTGTTGTTGTTGGCATTACCTACTGCGGTTTTAACTCAATTTACATTATTAATCTAACCACTTATATCTTTTGATTACTGTTAACTGGTATTTAAAATTTAATTTTTAGAGAGCAAATACCAACGACGACCATATACCTTAAACCTGTTCATGGTTTCACAAAAGTTTAATGACTTATAACATCATAAGGCTTGCCAGAAAAATCAACTAACCCCTTATGATATAAATCTAAGCTGGCTAATAACTTAGATTTATTGAAATCAATACAAATCCCTGGATGATCTGATGCATAATGTGACCACATAAGTGTATTTTTGTAATTCTGACTAAGGCAAAAAACTAGTACTTTCTGTAAATTACCGAATATTATTTGACTACAGCTTTCTGCATTATCATTTTCAAAGACAAAAGTCTCAGCAAGAAAACAACAAAAGGTCTCGCTAAAGCAAACAATCAATTCAGTAAAGTGCGAGGCTAATTTTCAATCCCTTTGGCTTCAAAAGCAGCCCAAAAAAAAACCTTGTGATGTAACCATTTGATGGCACTTCACAAGGGCTTTGGATTCAAAGAAAAAATTATACTGATAAGTTTTCGCAATAAAACTGATAATTCTGAGACTCAAGTTTATTGTTTACAATTAAAAGCAATCTTTTTCCAACTACAATGAATGTCTTTTCATTACCATTTTTTTTATATACTTTATTCAAAGGCATCTGAAAACAATCGTTTTTAATTTCATCCAAAGAAATGCCTGACTTTCCCAAGAAAGAAGAAGCTTCGTAGATAAAAATTGACGATTCACTTATATCAATCCCTTTCTGTTGGGCAGTGTACGTTCCATCTTTACTACTAACAATTGCAAACTTTTCAGATAATTTAAAGCTTTCATCACCTAATATTATTGCATCACCATTAACAAAGCGACTATATCCAAAGTAAAGTTAGTCTGTTTCAGATGAAGCTGCACCTATGGCACTGTTAATAACCGTTACCGCAGCATCAACTTTACTACTTGGTATTGGCCCATTCGCCGAGTTACCCGGAATATTCGAAGTCATTGTTTCCGCAGTTTCACCAGCCATTTGAACCAACTCTTTCGTAGATGTTTCTGCTTTTGAGTTTAGTGAAAAGGCTTCTTTGTAATCTCCTGATTTAACCGATTTAAAAGAGTTTCGTCAAGTAAGCCAATATTAGATAAAGAAATCCATCTTGATAAAAACTGTTCGGCTGTGAGGGATTATTAACCCGCTGCCACATATAGGAATCGAGATGCGACTACATTGAGGGTTAGGAGATAGCTTCTCCAAATAAAAAACGAATCAAATTAACAGTGCTTCTAATAGAAGACGTTTCTCTTAAAAATAAAAGCATGAGCCTTTTGATGCTTATTTTTTATCTGGAAAAAATATATCTTCAATACACTGGTTAAATTGATTGGCTATATCAAACGCCAACTGCAAAGAAGGATCATGTTTACCTCTTTCTACAGCGTTTACAGCCTGACGAGATACCCCTATTTTGTCTGCAAGAGCTTGTTGTGACCAATCTTGCTCAGCACGTAATACCTTAATTCGATTATTCATTGTCTTTCCAAATTAATAATTGCACTATCAGACCATGACTACCAAATACAAAAGGGGTAACTAACGCGAGATCTACTGGAGGCATAGAGAACTTCATTGCCAACATGCCATATATAAATGACGAAAAGCACAGAAAACCTAACGTCCATAAAAATGCCTCTCCTGTGAGTGCTTTCATGTATTCATCAAGTGCTCTATATCGAGTTCTAAAGATGAAAAATGCCCATATTAACGGTAAACCTGGCATAAGAGTAACGACAACTTTTAGCCACGTTGACATGTCTAAAAGTTCTAAAGAAAATGTTTGCACCGCAATCAGGATGAGAAATAACACAATAGCGATCATAAAAGATTTTAGGAACAAAGTTTCTTGTTTAGAGCTTTCCATAATAGTTACCTTAAAGTGTGTGCCTTCATATTGATGCGGTAAGTACAAATGACTTACAAACCTGACATTATGTCAGGTTAGCGTTACACCATGTCACCAATTCATGATAGTGTCAAGTAAGCCTGACAGTAAATAATAGGATCATGTTTTACTTAAAACGTATGTTTTATCAGCAATGTGATTGTCATAAAGTGAGTATCAAACCGGTTTCATCAACATCCGCTAACTCGAAGGTATTAAATTTATCTGTCAACACGTGTAGGTCATCTAATGGGTATACTGATGAATTAAATATACACTAAATATTTCAAAAATTACTTCTGCCATGTTCACTGAGAAGTCCTTAAACTTAAAAGACTATATTCGTATCATTAAGACTAAAAAGTGCCTTAAAATTTTACCGTTGCTAACGACCTAAAAAGGCTCAAAAACGACTGGAGTTATCACTATCATCAGTTAGAACGTATGAAAAAATAACAACCTGCTAGATTACTTGATGCTTTTCAAAAGATGTTAGAGGACCATGTGCAATTAGTGTACATTTTAGGGATTATATAAATGAGGGGATCTGTGAGATGATGAATAGCAAGATGTAGTTCTCATGGGGGACTCAATACTATTTTATTTCATGTGTATGCGAATTTTTTAGTCCAAAAATATACGTAAATCTGTTTGTTCTGCTTCTGTTCTCACACCGGATAATCCCATCATCAAAAGAGTGAATAACAATGAAAATATTATCACTGATAAATACAATCGCCGCGTTTTTGGTCGTTGGTTCGAGCATTGGTTTGATCAATACTGCAACAGTCAATGCCACTGAAATGCAAAAAGACAGTAACAAAGAGGCCGAAGCCGCCTTAATAATTGATGAAAGCAGCTTTAGTTGTATACGCGAAATGACGGCAGTGCGACATTTTTATGTAAGCAACCTTACTGGCAATATTAACGGTACTTTGGCTGCTGCGAATGCTCCAAAGGGAGCTGTTTACCCTAAGGGCTCTGTTGTACAACTTGTACCCACAGAGGTGATGGTTAAACGAGAAAAGGGCATCTCACCTGCAACAGGAGATTGGGAGTTTTTTGAGTTAAAAGTTGATGAAAAAGGTTCTACTATCGCCAAGCGTGGCTTTGTTGATGTGATGAATCGATTTGATGGCAATTGCTTTTCTTGTCATGTACCGGCAAGAGAGCCTTGGGACTTTATCTGTGAATCTGATCACGGTTGTGAGTCTATCCCAATCGACCATAAAATGACCGGTGCACTTCAGCGTTCAGATCCTCGTTGTGGCGAAGAGGTACTTGAAGATGGTGATACTATGGCACTTTGGAAACTTAAAATTATGGTTAATATCGGCCTCGCTAAGAAATGGATGGAAAACCTATTTTAAACTGAGTTTTCACACAGCCTGAGCTTAAACCAGCCCCACAAGTGAGCAGAAATTTTTGGCTAATATTGGCCTAAATATGCTCATGAATTTTCAAAGGCTTAATGTCCGCACTGGGCTCATTAAGCGGTCATAAATTAAGAGCCGAATCAATATATCTAGCAGTCACAATGATACACAGCTGAAGTTAGCATTTGAGAATTTATTCTGAAGATCTTTGTATGTTTTGATCTACAGCTGACATGCTTGAACAACTACATTAAGTTAACAGCTTCCTGATATCAGACGTTCCTCATAAATAAAAAATTGATTCATTTTATGGTTAGTTTTAATTTTCAAGCCTGTTTCTACCTTTGTTTTTCGCTTTATATAACAAAGTGTCCGCTTTACAGATTAACTCACTTTCATCATTCTTTTTTGGGGGAACGGTAATACTTAATCCAATACTGATTGTTAAAGTTTTTTTTGTTGGTGATTTACAGTTTGGAATATTAAGTTTAATTACTTTATTTAATATCTCATTCGCCAGCTGTTCAGCTTGAATCAGTGAAGTGTCACCCCATACTATTGCAAATTCTTCGCCACCATACCTTGCACAAATATCCCCTGGTCTGTTGGCAAACTCTTGAAGTAATTCCCCCACCTGAATTAAAGCGTCATCTCCTGCTTGGTGACCATACTCATCATTTATCAATTTAAAATGGTCAATATCTATCATAGCTAGGCAAATTGGTTTTTTAAGCCTTAAGCACCTGTTCCATTCTTTCTGGAGGAACTCATCAAAGGTCCGTCGATTGGGAATATTAGTGAGACCATCCAATCTAGCCGAATTCTTATCTTTATCCTCAGCTAGTTTTCTTTCTGTAATATTTTGGTGTGAAATTACATAGTAGCTTTCACTAGCTAATTGAAATGGGGTCATGCGCATCATAAACCATCGCTCTTCATCAGGGCTATGGCAAGGATACTCAAAGTAAAATATTGACTCTCTTTGTTCTATAACACTGCGAATACCACTTCCAGCTTTTGCACCAAACTCATCTCCCATGGACGCAGCTTTGTCACACTCATCAATGTAATTAACACCACTCCATCCACCACCAATAATGCAGGCATTTTTGCTTCCAAATACTGACCAACTCTTATTTACAAATTGGATTGCACCTGTTTTATCAATGACAACAATGTGTTCTGTGATTGAATCAAGGACTAGACTTAAAAATTCGTATGACTTTTCCATATTTTTCTCGCATGAGAATTTGATTTTTCAGAACTGTATATTATGAATATTATATAGTAATTTCTTATCATACATATTTATCTATTAAAGTTAATATCCCATAATTTAAAAAAATTAGAAACTATAAAATTTATTTCGATTTGTATAATTCTGATACCCCCCAGTCATTTATCAAAAAATATTACTTAAGTCCTTAACACCTTAACAAACTGTTCCGGATGTTAGCCCTCATTGTGAGATAGGACCTCACTAATTTATTACTTAAAAGCTACAAACATATTTGCGGTTAACCTACCACTTGACGGGTTTGGATCAAGATCAGTATTGAGATCTACTAAAGCTGAATGAAGTAACTGCCCCGGAAAAACAATTAATCGATTAGGCTTATACTCAATTTTTTGATATCAGCTAAATTCACTATGGTGTTCATTACAATAACTAAAGGTATTAGCATTTTTTAACTGGAAATAATCATCTGCACATTGATAGAAATAATCTTTATTACTGTTATCAACACGTTCTAATCCACTTTTTTTATGTTTAAAAAAAGCTGTTCCTCCATGACTTCCTTTGTCTAAATAATGTATGACTGCAATAGATGCTTACGCTGCCTTAGGATTAAAAGTTATGATCACTGAGCTTGATGTTGATGTATTGAACATTACTAAGTAAGGACAAGTAATTGGAACCGGGTTAATGCATCCTCAGTATCAGTTAGAAGAATTTGAAACATTTTTAGACCCATATAAAAATGCCATACCCAGTGAAGTTGAGGATAAATTAGCTAAACGTTATCAGGATCTTTTCGAGATATTTTATAACCGTAAAGAAAAAATTGATCGGGTAACGTTCTAGGGTGTTGATGACAGCATGTCGTGGAAGAATAACTACCCTATCCCAAATAGAACAAACTATCCGTTGTTATGGAATAGAAAATTACAACCCAAAAGTGCTTTTGACGCAATTTTAAAAGTAATCAAATAATATACGATATACTTTGAAGTTCTTTAGAATATTTACTTCATGGCGGTAAGTGCCCCAGAACGAGTTAGGGCTAACCGTCACTTTTGCCACTTTGAAGACCTAAGGTTTTAGTACCATAGCGACAGCTTTGGGACAGTAAGCTGCCATAAATTAAGACGCGAACTCACTATATCTAGCAGTCACAATGAGCCTGAGCGGTCTAAAGCTACGAGTCAGTGTTGCCTGGACTGACTGTCATTAAGATACGACATTTCAGATTATTAATGTACTGAATCGTCTGCTTGGAAAAAATTTATTCAACCAATTATAAATAAGCTGTATCAACCTACGTAGAGAGAGCATAGGTTCAATCTTCATTAATAAATACTGCCCGTTGTTCTACAGTAATATTCGGAGTAATCTATACTATTTTGGCTTTTATTTAATCCGCGTAGGATAAAGTTGAGTAATAGGAAGAAATACACTAATTTGTTTACCCAAAACGACCAAATTGAATATGATTGCATTTTCTGTACAAACTGCTCTCTATTATTTCTGAAATTGATATTACTTAAACACATCATCTCGCCATTTTTCCCCTAACTTATCCTCTATATATTCTCTGATCATTTGTCTAACTTTTTGGGAGGCATTCACATCATCTAATGCACACAACTTTTCAAAAATAGCTTTTTTCTTAGGGTCTATAAGGATGGTAAGTCTTGCAGTTCTATTTTCCATGTTTATTACCTTTATTCATTGGGTGTATATGTTAATCAGGTTGCAATTGAATTATATTTAGATAAGAATATAATTACAACCAACTTCGAATGACAATAATAGTTGATTGAATATGAGTTATAAAAAACATTTATTCTCCCTTAGGGTAGGCAATGCATTAAGAGAAGTTCTAAAAGATTCACCGTATAGCCTTAATAAATTATACAAAGATTTATTGGCCGGAATTACCGTCGGTATTATTGCTATTCCATTAGCTATGGCTTTAGCTATAGCTATTGGTGTAGCTCCTCAATATGGGTTGTATAGCGCAATTATTGCTGGGTTTATATCAGCTTTAACAGGTGGTTCACGTTACAGTGTATCGGGACCGACAGCAGCATTTGTTGTTATTTTATTCCCGATAGTCCAACAATATGGATTAAGTGGCTTACTGCTCGCTAGTGTTTTTTCTGGGATAATTCTTATCGTAATGGCAGTATTAAGATTAGGTCGTTACATCCAATATATTCCTGAGTCGGTTACTCTAGGATTCACAGGGGGTATTGCTATAGTCATAGCCGTTTTCCAGATTAAAAATTTATTTGGGCTTACTATTGATGAGATGCCTGAAAGCTTTATTGGTAAGATTACAGCGTTAGTACATCACTTGCCTGATTATACGTTATCTACGTTAATCGTCGGCTTATCTACATTAGCCTGCATTATAATTTGGCCAAGGTTTAAAACATCTATCCCGGCTCACTTACCTGCGGTCATTGTTGGAAGTATTGTCGCTTTTGCATTCAATGAGGCAGGAGAAAATGTCGCAACAATTGGATCAACATTCAGTTTTTTTCTTCCTGATGGCTCTATAGGCACAGGTATACCATCTGTTCTCCCAGATATCCAGTGGCCATGGCTAAGACCACAACCTAATGAAAATACGTTAATTTTAAGCTGGGCTTTAGCAAGAGATCTTCTTTCTGCTTCTTTTGCCATTGCTATGCTTGGCGCAATTGAATCTCTTCTGTGTGCTGTTGTACTTGATGGCATGTCAGGTAGGAAGCATAGCGCAAATAGTGAATTATTAGGTCAAGGAATAGCTAATATTATTACGCCATTTTTCGGTGGAATTACATCTACCGCCGCCATAGCCCGTTCCACGGCAAACTATAAGGCAGGTGCTGTAACACCATTGTCGGCAATGATTCACTCACTTGTCGTGTTAATTTCATTATTGTCATTATCTTCAGTTCTGTCTTATTTACCCATGGCAACAATGTCAGCTTTGTTACTGGTTGTTGCTTGGAATATGAGTGAAGCGGATAAAATAATTAATTTACTAAAAAAGGCTCCTAATAGTGAAATATTCGTTTTATTCTGTTGTCTCTCTTTGACTGTTTTATTTGACATGGTTATAGCCATAACTACCGGAATTGTTTTGGCTTCATTGTTATTTATGAAACAGATAGCAGAAATGACCAAAGTGCACGATATCACCAAACACAAGAAATTAATAAATTCGAACCTCCCTGTAAATTGGAAAGTTTATAAAATTAATGGTCCTCTTTTCTTCGCTGCAGCAGATAATGTGTTTGGTGAGTTAGCCCAACTTTGTGAAAAACAAAAAGGGGTTATCTTATATTTTGACGGAGTATCTATTTTGGACTCCGGTGGTATTTCAGCCTTATATAAATTTATTGATATATGTGAAAAGACAAACACACGAATTTTCCTAGCCGATTTTCAATTTCAACCACTTAAAACATTAGCAAAAGCTGGATTTAAACCCGATGGGGATAAATGCATTGTTTTTTCGACCTTATCAGGTGCATTAAATGAAATATGCCTTTTTGAAAAATAATCGCCTTGTACACCATCACCAATTTTAAAATTTAATACTGATTGATTTAGCTTTAAAGTGAAAAATTGTTATGTTTCAAATTTTTCGCACGTTAACTTATAGCAAAATTTCTATCTGAGCGGGTTTAATTCCCCGCCGCTTACGGCGTAAAGTCTTTTGAACTTTACGCTATAAGATACCTCTCTTCGCATAGCTAATTTTAGCCAAAGCGAAAGCCTTTGCGCGAGGAGATTAATTTATAGTTAACTAAAGCCTAACGACCGCTTTAAGTCATGGAGCTGTAGTTAGTAAAGCAAAGGCTACCGTCCGCTTAGCGCACCAAGTGAACATTAGCACCAATATTTATTGGTGCTAAAAAACTACAATGTTTGAGGGGTTTTCTTTAAGCGTCACTTTTGCCACACTCCGGAAGTTAGCATTTTAGAATTTATACTGAAAAACTTTGTACGTTTTGATCTACAGCGGACATGGCTGTTCAACCACATTACGCTAGCCGAATCCTGATAGCGGACGTTCCCAAAAGATAAAAGCATGTGCTTCTTGATGATGAATTTTGCCAATATATAGTTAAGTATGAACGAGAACAAAGCCACCAATGCCGCCAGTCAATTTTGAATTATTAACGATCACTCTGTGCGCATTGTTGACGGTAGCATTTGCTTTACTAACGTCAACTCCAAGACTTAAAGCTGTCGTTAACATCTTTGATGCACTTATGACTTCAGATCCGACTAAGCAGAACTAGGGTATATAGTGAAGTCCTTCCATTTTTTC
>JAWUXK010000041.1:0-15222 GCA_034111385.1 Colwellia sp.
ATAGCGGCCATATGCATGGCATATTCTCCACTCACTTGATAAGCATAAGTAGGGACTTGAAAGGTATCTTTAGCACGACGTACTATATCTAAATAGGGCATACCAGGCTTAACCATGATCATATCAGCACCTTCATTAATATCTTGTGCTATTTCATGTAAAGCTTCATTGCTATTCGCAGGATCCATTTGATAAGTATGTTTATCAGCACCTTTTAAGTTACCCGCTGAACCAACAGCATCACGAAAGGGGCCATAGTAATGAGAAGCATACTTAGCGGAATAGGCTAAAATTTTTGTATTAACAAACCCCTGAATTTCTAACCCTTGACGAATAGCGCCAACACGACCATCCATCATATCTGATGGTGCAACAATATCTGCACCCGCTTGCGCATGTGATATTGCTTGCTTAACGAGGATTTCAGTGGTGATATCGTTTAACACATATCCTGTCGAACCCGCTTTATTATCATCACTATCACTTAGAATTCCATCTTGTCCGTGGGTAGTGAAAGGGTCAAGTGCTACATCGGTAATAACAGCTAATTGAGGAAACCTAGCCTTTAATGCCCGTACAGTGCGCTGCGCTAGACCTTCAGCGTTGTATGCTTCTTCAGCCATTAACGTTTTCTTTTCACTGGGGGTTACTGGAAATATTGCAATTGCCGGTATGCCTAAGTCAACTAACTCTTGCGCTTCCTCTAACAATAAATCAATACTTTTTCGCGTAACCCCCGGCATGGAAGATATTTCTTCACATTGATTTTCGCCTTCTAAAACAAAAACCGGATAAATTAAATCATTCACAGTTAACTGATTTTCAGCCATCAACCGACGGGTAAAATTATCTTTGCGCATACGGCGCATACGGCGTGCTGGAAATTGACCAAAAGAAGATTGGTTTATATTGTTATTCATAGTTTTCCCTGAAAATTGGTGCGGATTACTTAATGCTATTCTTATATATTTGAACCTGATTACGTCCATTTTCTTTTGCTTTATAAAGTGCTTTATCAGCTTTTGTAAACAGTCGCTCTGGGTCTAAACCATCTTGCTGTATGTAAGTACAAATGCCACTACTGATGGTCAGTGGTATTTCAATATCATTATGCACACAAGTTTGGTTTTCAATATTCTTTCTTAAGGTTTCAGCTAACGCCATCGCCCCTTGTTCATCTGTATCAGGTAAGATTAAACAAAACTCTTCGCCGCCATAGCGAAAAGCTTTATCTGCACTTCGCTTTAAGCTTTGTTTGAGGTGCTTACTAAGCCACACTAAACAATGGTCACCCGCTAAATGGCCATAGTTATCATTAACCATTTTAAAGTGGTCAATATCAATAATAACCAAACTTAATGGCGTTAAATTACGTCTACTACGACGATATTCAGCAATAATTTTCTGATCATAAAACCGACGATTAAATAAGCCCGTTAATTCATCTAGGGTATTCTTTTTCTCCAACTCTCTATTCGCTTCCCCTAGCTCTTGCAAGGCTATATTCAATTCTAAAGTGCGCTCTTGAACTCGTTCTTCTAGTAAATCCTGACTTTCTTCTTGTTTCTCAAAGAGTAGTTGATAATCATTTTTGGCTGATAAAATAGCTTGATCCGCTTTTCTTAATTCATCTTCTAATGACTTTTTTACCGCTGAAAATTTGCGATAAAACGTATAGAAGACCATGAGCATTACAGCCATGCAAATGAAAAGACCTATTGCTAGCTGTTGAAAAAGTAGTTCATTACATTGAAGGGTTGATTCGGTCACAGCTAGCTTCTTTATAAGTTAAAAACTTTACGGGCATTGATACTAGTTTGACAAGCTATTTCATTGGCGTCAAGAGCCGTTACTTCGGCAATTTTTTCAACTATATGGGGTAAATAACTAGGTTCATTACGGCTACTTTTAGGGCGAGGTCTAATTGTTCTAGGAGTTAAATAAGGGGCATCGGTTTCAATCAATAAACGGTTTAATGGGATTAATTGAATAATGTTTTGTAATTCTTTTCCTCTACGCTCATCACAGAGCCAGCCGGTGATGCCTATATACATGTCGGCTTCGATACATTGTTCTAATTCTACTTTATTACCTGTAAAACAATGGGAGACCATAGCAGGAATTCGGTCAATAAAAGGTTCTAGTGCTTCAAACCAAGGAGAGAAAGCATCTCGCTGATGCAGAAAGAGTGGCATATTAAGATCTGCCGCTAAGCTAATTTGCTCTTTAAATATTTTCAACTGTTGTTCCGGCGCTGAAAAATTACGATTAAAATCTAAACCACACTCCCCTATTGCCTTAACATGCGGATGTTTTGCCAATTCAATTAATTGTGTTAAATAATCATCACTAACACCGTCAGCATCATGGGGATGAACACCTGCTGTAGTAAATAAAGTCTTAGGAAATTTTTGTTGGTACTGTTGGCATAAAGCTAAAGCCTTCTGACTTTCAAGTACACTTGTACCGGTAATTAAGAATTGCTCAACACCTTGGTTTTTTGCACGAAGGATTAGCGCTTCACGATCTTTATCAAAACGCTTATTCGTTAAATTAACACCAATATCAATTAACATAGTACTTAGATCCAAACTTGTATCTTGAAGTAGTAGCAGTAACAGTTACGCACAATGCGTTAATTTTAATAACCAATGATTGTATTTCACAGTATAACTAGTTGTTAGTGTTAAATAAGAAGCTAATTAATCGCAAAATACCGCTTTTCGCTATACTGTTTCTTTTTCTTCATCTTCATCGTCTTTGTGATAAAACGAGGCGATTATGATGCCAACTTCAAACAACAGTAACATAGGGATCGCTAACATAGATTGCGAAATTATATCGGGAGGTGTTAATAACATACCAACCACAAATGCACCAACCGCAATATAAGGACGTTTTTGTCTTAAACTGTCTGGGCTCGTCACACCAGTCCAACACAATAAAATAATCGCAACAGGAATTTCAAATGCCGCACCAAATGCAAAGAAAAGTTTTAAAACAAAATCTAAATAACTACTAATATCAGTAGCAATGACCACACCTTCTGGTGCAACCGAAGTGAAAAAAGCAAAAACCACCGGAAAAACAAGAAAGTAAGCGAAAGCAATTCCACTATAAAACAATAAAGTAGAGCCTAGCATCAACGGTGCTATTAATCGCTTTTCATTGCGATATAAGCCCGGCGCAACAAATGACCACACTTGGTATAAAATGTAAGGCATCGCGATAAAAATGGATAATACTATGGTGAGTTTAAAAGGGGCGAAAAATGGAGACGCTACATCTGTGGCGATCATTTGTGAACCGTCAGGCATTGTTTCTAATAAGGGTAGCGCTAAGTATTGATAAATGTCTTGAGCAAAATAAGCCAAAGAACAAAACACTAACAAAATACCAAGTACAGCATGTAATAAACGCGTCCTGAGTTCCAGTAAATGGTCGAAGAGTGTCACATTTTTTTCTGCTGCCGATGAGGCTGATGGTTTTGACTGATCTACCGATGAATTCATTTGTCCTGCTTAACTTCGTGCTCAACATTCAGTGTATTGGTTTGTGTTGCCTCTGATGGCTCAACACTTTGAGGCTTATTTGCTTGAATAGTATTTTCTGGCTCATGACTAGAAACGTCATCTTTAGAAGGTTGACCTGATAGCGAGGTTGAAATAAATGAATCCATGGCGTCTTTATTAACCTTTTTAAATGGTTCATTAACCATCTCAGCAGCTTCTTTCAACGACTTAACCGATTCAGCTATTTCAGGACTTAAGTTAGTCATATCTGCCTGCTCTGCCTTTTTAAGGTTTGCATGCAGTTCATGGATTCTTAGTTCCTCAGTAAGCTCAGATTTGACCGACTCACTGAACTTACGTACACCCGAAACCCAACCTTTTATGGTTCTGATTGCTACAGGCAGGCGTTCTGGGCCAAGTACAACTAGGCCCATAATACCAATAAGTGTCAATTCCCAAAAACCAATATCAAACATTGTTGTATTACGCCTGAGTGTTGTCTTTTTGGCTTTCTTTAGACTTATTATCTGTTTGAGCAGTAGTACTACTGTTATCGCCTAAAGTATCTTCACTTGTTTCTACTTTATTCGCTGAATTAGTGTCAGCTGCCTCTTTTTCATCACCTATAGCACTTTTAAAGCCTTTAACCGCCGAGCCTAAATCGCCACCTAAGTTGCGCAACTTCTTAGTACCAAACAATAAAACAACAATAACGGCAATGATTAATAATTGCCAAATACTGATACCACCCATAACTAACTCCCATAATCTAATTATCGCTATTATATACCCAAATGAAGTCGGTACACGAGTAAAAGCATGCTCTCATTAGTAAAACAATGCTTAAAAACAAAGTTTAACTTTGTTAGTTTCTTCAGATAAGCGCTTAAGCGCAGTTTTTACTCTGCTTATCAGCAGGAGCTTCTATCAATATTTTTGGCTTGCTTATGTGATAACCTTGCCCAAAGTCACACCCTACAGAATGCAGCTTTTGCATAACATCTTCACTTTCAATACCTTCGGCTACTATGCGATAGCCAAACTGTTCACCAAGATCATGTATAGCTTTAACTAGTACTAGGTTTTTATCGTTGTGTTTCAACGTGCGGATAAAAGCACGATCTAATTTAATAAATTCAAAAGGATAGCTATGTAAGAAATTAAACGATGATACACCTGATGCATAATCATCTAATGCTAATTTCACACCTAATTCTTTTAATTTACGTAAACTTTTTAATGCTATTTCAGTATGATGGCAAAAAGCTGATTCATTGAACTCTAAAATTAACCTCTGCGGCTCAAATGCTTGTTGCTGAATTAAGGTTATGAGTTTATTTAATTGATTAACTTGAGTTAAGTGTCTTGCTGAGAGGTTAATGGCAATAAAGGCATGCTGATAATCAAGATCATTATTCCATAATAATAACTGCCGAGAAACCGCTTCAACTACCCAGTTCTCAATAGCCAAAATAATACCTGTTTCTTCAGCAAGCGGTAAAAATTCACTTGGCGTTAATAACCCTTTATTGGGATGTTCCCAACGTAGCAAAGCTTCAAAGCCAATAGTTACCGAGCTATTCAAATCAGATATTTTTTGATAATAAAGTACAAACTGTTGTTTTTCGATAGCAACTCGTAATTCTTGTTCTAGTGACATTGTTGCAATAAGCTGCTCACGCATACTTTCATCAAAAAACACATAACGACCTCGACCTAAGCTCTTTGCTTGGTACATGGCAGCGTCTGCATCGCGCAGAATTTCATCGGAATTTTTATAATGACTACTGCTAAGAGCAATTCCTATACTTGCATTTGAATACAAGGTGTTATTTTCAATAACATAAGGCTTTTCTATGGCACTAATAATTCGGCTTGCAACTTCTTCAGTTTCATCCGACTTCAACGAATCTAATAGAACAACAAATTCATCGCCACCTAAGCGGGCTAACACATCATTATCCCGAACACAGGCACATAAACGCTTGGCTATTTCAACAAGAAATAAGTCACCCACATGATGACCCAAGGTATCATTGATGATTTTAAATCGGTCAAGATCAATAAAAAGTACGGAAAATCGTTGATCAGGATGACGTTTAAGGTGTCGAATAGCGTAGCTGAGCCTGTCGGAAAATAAGGCGCGATTAGGTAATTTAGTCAAAGAATCATGATGGGCTTCAAAATAAAGCTGTTGCTCAGCTTTACGTCTTTCATCCATTTGCATGCGTAACTTTATATTTGCCGTTTGTAACTTCTGTGTACGTTCATCAACTAAAGCTTCTAGCTCCACACGGTGCTCTTGCTTTAATACTTCACGTTGTGCCCTTTCTTGATAAAGTTGCGTTTTAACTCTTGCTAACTCTTCTAGTAACGACGTTACTTTAGGCGGCTCTTGCGAAGAACATACATGTTTTTTCGCCTTCGGTTCCATTCAAAGTTCCCACATATTACAGCTATGCTTTAAAAGAAAAACTAAATAATTTAAGTAAATTTTTTATTAGTATTATTTTTGAGCTGTTAGTGTAACAAAATTTTTCACTTAGGCTAGTAATAAAACTGAAGGTTACAAATTTAACATTAACACTATGATCTAAATATAAATTACAGGAACAGAAAAGCCGATTTTAATCGGCTTTTTAAAATACAATATCGATTTTTTTGGCGTTATAGCACCATAGTGTTTTTCAGCTTGTTCAACGCATTTTTTTCTAACTGTCTAACACGCTCAGCTGAAATTTGGTATTTATTAGCTAATTCTTGCAATGTTGTTTTATCTTCACTTAACCAACGCGTTTTAATAATATCTTGACTGCGATCATCTAGCGCCACTAATGCAGTAGATAAACGATTATTTGCATGGTTTTCCCAATTATCATTTTCTACTTCAATCGCTAACTCTGACTGCTTGTCTTCTAAGTACTGCGCCGGTGAAAAGTTACCAGCACTTGCATTATCATCATCATCTGAAGAAAGTTCAAAAGCTTGATCATGGCTACTCATGCGATTTTCCATTTCCAAAACATCTTTAGTGCTCACACCTAAAGTTTCAGCAACAGTATTCACTTCATCATTACTAAACCAACCTAAGCGTTTTTTATTCTTACGTAGATTAAAAAACAATTTTCGCTGCGCTTTGGTTGTGGCAACTTTGACGATACGCCAGTTTTTCAATACATACTCATGTATTTCTGCTTTGATCCAATGCACGGCAAATGAAACTAAACGCACACCCACTTCAGGGTTAAAACGTTTAACGGCTTTCATTAAGCCCACATTACCTTCTTGTACCAAGTCAGCTTGTGCTAATCCATAACCTGAATAGCCTTTAGCGATATGAATAACAAAACGCAAGTGTGACATAATAAGCTGTTGAGCAGCTTGTAAGTCATTCTCATTATAAAGGCTTGTAGCAAGCTCATGCTCTTCTTCAGCCGTTAGCATAGGAATGCTATAGGCTGATTGCATGTACGCCTCAATACTACCGCTTTTTGGTACAATAAGTTGCATTGTATTACTCATATATAAAACCTCTTTCCTAAAACTTCTTACTTGTTCTGCGCTCACCATTTTAACATAAAATGGGTGTTTTAACTACCAACACCATACAAGGAGCGTCAAGTGACGACAAACATTAGCTTAATAGAAAGGGCAAAACAAGATTATATTTCATTTATTTAATGAAATAATTGTTAAGATTTGTTAAGACAGTGTTTTTTATGTCTAAATAAGGGTAAAGCTTAATCTGCATTAGGCTCAATGGCTCTAATATGTTTTCGCACCGAAATGTAGCTACCCACTAAACCAAGTAGTACGGCAAAAGCAATGAGCATTAACGCCTCACTAAATGCTAACCCTTGTAATTGAAATTCACTTTGATATAAATCAGTTAGTTTTCCTATCGCATGGGTTAAGTACTGCGCTAATAAGCTTACCGCTAACCATGAAAGTAGGCCGCCAAAAATACCATACCAAACGCCACTGTAAAGAAAGGGCCGTTGAATAAAGCTATCGGTTGCACCAACTAACTTCATAATAGCAATGGCGTCTCGCTGACTTAAAATAGCAAGACGTATAGTATTACCAACAATAAGTATTACCGATACACACAACAACAAAGCAACACCATTAACAATATCTTTAATTAACAGCGCAATGGCTTCTAAACGGGTAAGCCATTCCAAATCAAGCTTACCTTGTTCAACTTCTCTTTCTTGCGTTAACTTTTCTAAGAGTTCGTTCGCAGCACTTGGCTGGCTGGCATGCTTAGTCGGTGTGACCAATATAGTGGCTGGCAATGGGTTTTTTTCTAAATATTCTAGTGACTGACCAAAACCTGAGAGTATTTTAAATTCTTTTAGCGCTTGTTTAGCTGAAATATAGTGCACATCACTCACTTCAGGATATAACTTAAGTCTTTTTACTAAGTTTTGGGCGCTTTTATCATTAATGGATAACTTTAAAAATAAAGTAATTTGTGAAGCACTGTCCCATTGTTCACTTACTTGTTGGGCATTTTTAACAAACAAGTGCAGGGTAGCGGGTAAAGCTAAGCTAATACCTAAAACAAATACCGTCATAATAGAAGTAAATGGCGTACGCCATAGATCGCCTAAGCTACCAACTGCTTGTTGAAGGTGCCTTATAGGTAACGTTAATAAACGCCTTAATACATTATCTCGTCGACTTAGTTGACTAGAATGTAAGTTACTCACTCATCACCCCAGAAGCTGCTCCATCAGCACTGAGCCCATCAACAATACCATCATTAATCATGGTCCCTTCTTTTAATGTTAGCGTTCGATATTTCATACGCGCAATTAAACCTAAATCATGGGTAGCAATTAATACCGTAACGCCCGAGGCATTGAATTCTTCAAACAAACGAATAATATCTAACGATAATTTGGGATCTAAATTTCCGGTTGGCTCATCAGCAAGTAGAATGGGAGGCTTGTTAACAATAGCTCGGGCAATCCCTACCCTTTGTTGTTCGCCACCAGAAAGCATATGTGGAAAACATTTTAACTTAGTGCTTAAGTGCACTTTATCTAGCGCAGTTTCAACACGCTTTTTAATTTCCTTATGACTAACCCCTTCAATAATCAACGGTAAAGAAACATTATCGAAAACTGTACGATCTTTAAGCAGGTTGTGACTTTGAAAGATCATCCCAATGCCACGTCGTACATAGGGAATCTGTTTGTATTTAATGTTAGTCAATTCAGTATTATTAACTAAAATACTACCTGAGCTTGGCTTTTCCATCATGGATATCAGCTTCAACAAGGTACTTTTACCAGCACCTGAATGACCAGTTAAAAATGCCATTTCACCTGCTTGTAAGGTAAAGCTCGCTTGTTTTAAGGCGAGAAAGCCACCGGGGTAAGTTTTATTAACATTATTAAAGCTGATCATAATTATTATTTTATTCAGTAACCTTTATTTTCAGTCTATTACTCTTTGGTGAACAAAGCATCAATAAAATCATCACCATTAAATGGACGCAAATCATCAATACCTTCACCAACGCCTAAATAGCGAATAGGAATACTGTATTTATCCGCGATAGCAAAAACAACACCACCCTTGGCCGTACCATCGAGCTTAGTTAACGTTAAGCCTGTTAAACCAACCGCTTCATCAAATAATTTAGTTTGACTTAACGCATTCTGCCCAGTGCCCGCATCCAGCGTAAGCATTACTTCGTGAGGCGCGGCTACGTCAAGTTTCTTCATAACCCGAACAACTTTTTTCAACTCTTCCATTAAATGCGCTTTATTTTGTAGACGCCCTGCGGTATCTGCAATTAATATATCTACTTTACGTGCTTTAGCCGCACTGATCGCATCAAAAATTACCGAGGCACTATCAGCGCCTGTATGCTGAGCAATAACAGGAATGTCATTTCGTTCACCCCATACTTGCAGTTGCTCAACTGCAGCCGCTCTAAAAGTATCACCAGCAGCTAGCATGACTGTTTTACCTTCCGCTTGAAACTGCTTTGCTAACTTACCAATAGTGGTAGTTTTACCAACACCATTTACCCCGACCATTAGCATTACAAAAGGCCCATCGCTTTCAGGAACGTCTAACGGTTGGTTAACATCTTCAATAATTTTTTTCAGCTCAACCTTTAATAATTCATAGAGTGCTTCTGCATCTTTCAGCTGCTTACGACTCGCGCTTTGCGTTAATGAATCAATTATTTTTGTCGTTGTTTCAACGCCGACATCTGCTAGTAACAAATGTGTTTCTAGCTCTTCGAAAAGATCGTCATCAATTTGTTTACCACGAAACAAATCAAATAAACCACCGCCTAAATTTTGCCTCGTTTTACTCAAGCCTTGTTTTAAGCGAGCAAAAAAACCAAGCTTAGGCGCCTTTTCTGGCTTACTAACATCTGGTGCTATCGGCTCTTGTGGTTCGTTAACTTCCGCTGGGGTAACTTCTTCTTGAGGTTCATCCACAGAAGTGGGTTCCACTGATTCAGACTCTGATGCTACCGACTCTTCTGGCTCTTTAATTTCAACTGGAGTTACTTCTGCTTGAGGCTCATCTATAGAAGTAGATACCACTGATTCAGGCTCTAGTGCTACCGGATCTTCTGGTTCATTAGTTTCAGCAAGAGGTACTTCTTCTTGAGGCTCACCTTCAGAAGTAGGTACCGCTGATTCGGGCTCTGGTACTACCGGCTCTTCTGGCTCATTGATTTCAGCTGACGTTACTTCTTCTTGAGGTTCCTCTTCAGAAGTAGATACAACAGATTCAGGCGCTGGTGCTATTTCTTGTGTTACTACAGGATCAGCGATAGTAGTCGACTCTTCAACTATAACTTCATTTTGCTCAGAGTCAGTTGCATTTTCTTCAACAGCTTGAGAATCCTCTTCTTTGGCTTGTTTTTTCTTATCCTGACCTAAGCCTAACCAGGAAAACATACCTTTTTTCTTCTTAGTCACTTTTTAGACCTTTTGCTATTCGATATAGGTAAATTACGTTATTTGATTGGTATTGAGACCAAATAGAGATAAAATCGCCGCTATATTAGCATTTAATAGCATAGCTGTCAGTGATATGAATCAAGGTAAAAAGCAACATAGCAAAAAAACGTCAACAGGCAGTATTCGTATTATTGCGGGTAAGCATCGAGGAAGAAAATTACCCGTGTTAATGGCCGAAGGTTTACGGCCCACTACAGACAGAGTCAAAGAAACAGTTTTTAACTGGCTAATGCCCTATATACACGGTGCCAATTGCCTAGATTGCTTCGCTGGTGCTGGCAGTTTAGGCTTTGAAGCATTATCTCGGGGCGCGGCGCAAGTCAACTTAATTGAGCTAAATGATAGCGCCGCAAAACAGCTACAAAAAAATAAAAGTTTACTTAAAGCCGATAATGTCATTGTTACCAATGCTAACTCGTTAAATTTTCTCAAATCATCCAGCAAGCAACAATATGATTTAATATTCATCGACCCTCCTTTTAGAGAAGGCTTAGTTACCCAGACGGCTGAATTATTAAATGATGGTTGGTTATCAGATCAAGCGTTAATTTATGTTGAAATGGAAACTCAGAGTGATCAGCAACTACCTGCTAACTGGAAATTACTAAAAGAAAAAGTTGCTGGACAAGTTGCTTACCGCTTATTTCAGTACACACATTAAATCAACGAGAAAAAAAAACTATCAGTTTATTTCTATTCCAAGGTTAGACAATCCTTCTGACAAAACCATTTCTGTCGCTAATTGACAAGAGCGTTTAGTTTCAGCGGCTAGCTTTAAAAAATCAAACAACTCATTTTGTGTCTCTTTTTCCCAAACAAGTAGCGGGTGCTCATCAATTTGAGCAGTTGGCAGATCTTCTTCATCCTCTTCGATCAGCAATAACTCAACATAATAATTAACACTATTTTGAGATAAACGACTGATACTATTAATGTCTTCATGAGCTTTATCAGTGCCATTAGTCTGTATTAATTGCCATAAAGACATCATAGCCATGCACACATCAAGCGCAGGAAAAACACCAAAAGAGTCAAATGCTTCGGGATCTGGCGTTTGCTCTTCTAATTTATTTAACTGGGCACCAATATTAATTTTGATTTTACTGTTTTTATCGAGCCACTGCCAAACTAAATCAAGCTGATTCCGTAACAAAGCATAATTACCAAATTCACTACTTTCACTGAACATTTGATAATTAGGTAACATACGCTCTAACAGAGCACTAGCAAACGCAACTTGTTGCCAATGACTTAATTTTGCAAAAGGAAGGTAGGTAGCCAAATTATTTTTCTCGTTGAAATCTAAAATATTGAGCTATTGTAAACTAACTGTATAGCAATTACTGCAAGTTAACTATTTTGAGTTAATTGCTTTTGCGCATATTCAAACTTTAATCGATATTCTGTTAGCTTATGTTCTAATTCATTAATTCTCTCAATATAACCTTCTTTTTGTATATTGTTTTGAGTGATCATATCGTTGTTTTCATCACGTAAGTATTTAATTGTTTCTCTTACTTGATCATTATCTTTTTCTTGTTTTTCACGCATCGCATTAAAGCGATTAAGAATATTTTCTTGTTCTTCTTTAGCTGACGCCAGCTGAGATGTTAATGAAGCCCCTTCTTTTTGGTATCGCTTGATATCTGCTTGCTCTGCTACCAAATTGCTTGTTAATTCTTTAATACTCTCTTCTAATTCACTGATAAGTTGTTGTGACACTTCTTGCGCTTGCTGCTGTTGCTTATACTGTAAATCATGATCTTTTTTATCTGCTAATTGTTGCTGCTTTATTTGGGCTTGCACACTATTTAGTTGCTTTATCTCTTGTTTATACTCTTGCTCTTCTTTTGTTTTCTGCTTAATTTTCTCATCCAAGCCGACTAATTGAGCTTGTTGATCCTCTACGACTTTTTGTTGGTTTATTGCCGTGTTTTGAGATTTCACTAATTGCTCGCTAAGTTGTGATGCTTTTTGCTCTGACTCTTGCTTGAAACTGCTTATTTGTTGCTGATGTAGCACCTGAACCTGCGCTAATTCACTCTGTGATGTACTTAGTTTTTTCGTTAATTCGCTAATTTTCTGTTCTTGTTCAGTCAAACGGTTGCTTTGCATTTCATCGACCTTTTTCCAGTCTTCTTCTGCTTGTAGTAACTTATTATCGCTCGTATTTCGCTGTTGTTCGGCAGTATTTAAACGCTTAGTTAAGCTCTGTTCTTGCTCTGAAGACACAGATAAACTGGCTTTTAGTGCTGCTATTTCTTGTTGCTGTTCTATAAGTTTTTTTTCATTCAACGCTATTTGGCTTTGTGATTGTTGATTATCAGCTTTTGCTTGAGTTTGCTCTTTTTGTAATTGCGCTTTTTGAATTACAAGCTCTTGTTGTAAAGTTTCTATCGTTTGACTAGAACTTTTCGTTTTATCATTAAGCTCAGTTGTTAAACGTTGCTCTTGTTCTGATAATACCGCTAAGTTTGCATTTAACGCATCGATTTCTTGTTGTTGAGTCAATAATTCTTTTTCATTTAACGCTAGTTGACTTTTTGCTTGTTGATATTGCTCATCTGATTGTCTTTTTTCTTGGTGTAGTTGCTCTTTTTGTGCCGCTAGCGTTTGCTCTAATGTTGCAATGGTTTGACTTGAATTTTCTTCTTTATCACTCAGTTGGTTTTTTAAATTACCCTGTTCGTTTGTTAGTTTTTCTTGTTCTTGCGTTAATGTCGATTTCAGCAAAGTATTTTCATGCTCTAAACGCTCAATAGTTTCGGTAAAATTAATATTATTTTGCGTTAACTCCACTTGAAAATTTTGTTTACGCGCTTCTTGTTTGTCTCTTTCATCATCTAACAGGGTTTTTAGCTTACTACTCTCTTGCTCTAATTGATGAATTTTTTTGGATAGGTTTTTACTTTGTTCGACCAACTCATTTTGGCTAGATTGATAATTATTCTGCAAGGCTACATAGGCGGGCTCTTGCTCTATAATAATTTTTTGAGGTGACTCTTTTGGCGCAGCTGTGCTTATAAGCTGAGTTAACTTTTCTTCAATTTGAATATATACATCACTTGCTAAGCTTTGTATCTGCTCTTCTACTTCCTTGGAAAGCTTATCTTTTTCAGCCATTATATTTCCCATATAAAATAATGATTACAATTAAACTAGCACAAGAAAGCAAACACCGAAATAAACAATTACGTTTATTTTTCTTTAAAAAGAAAAAAGGAGCTAAAGCTCCTTTTTTACTGGGTATATTAGAGAATATTGTTCAATAATTAACTTTCATTTGCCGCTTCATTGGCAGGTGCAGCAACTGGAACAATCTGCACACCAGCTACTTTAATTTCTGATGCTGAGTTACGTAATTGTGCCAAACGGTTCACTTGACTTAACGAACCTAACATTGAATAAATTGGAACAAACAATCCTCGCTTATGGAAATCAAGCACTTTATCATCAGGCAATTCTTTCACTTTCTCTTCATTGATAGTAAAAATACCCACTAATTTTTTCTTTTCGCCTGTGCTTAACGCGACATTTAATTCAAGCTCTTGCAACAAGTCGTTATCTTGTAGTTCTTTAATGAATTTTTCAGTCATGCGTTCATTGTCATATAAACGGCCTAATGCTTGCTGTAGGTTCACTAACACTTCAGATTCTTTACCGTCATCTTCAAATAATGGTAAATCTTTGTCTTCACCAATGAAGGCACTATCTAAATCGACACAAGCCGTTAACGTGTTTTCTTTGTCAGGATCAAGACCTAAAGAGAAAGGGACCATGGCAATACTTTGCGGTACTGACGCAGCGATCCATTTTTCATCTTGATAAAACAAGTTTTCACCTGCTTCTAAGCCTAACATGGCAACACCGCGGTAACGCTCTGAACCCGGGTTCTTAACCAATACAATAGGGAAGTTTGCTGAAGCTTGGGCAAATTCAGCAGCCGTTACTGGGATAATGTGTTGGCCATCAACGTGCGATAAGTCACGCGTTTTAGCAAGTTTCAAATTCTGATGTTGTTCTTTTTTGATTGGAACGATATTCGCCATTATTTATTCTCTTTCTTTGGTGCCTATATTCATGCTTTACTTGAATATAAAGTCACATTTTTTATAATTATGTAATCGATTAAATATTACGTTCTTTTTTACGTGTAGATAAGTTATGGAGACACCTGTTTTCCCTTTCAATGCTAAACTTAAAAATAATTAGAATTAATATTGAAAATAACCTTTGTATTATAGTGAGCTTGATTAATGAAATTTAAAACATTTATTTGTTTACTGTTACTTATGGTAAACACAGTGGTTCATGCCTCACCCAAGGTATTAGTGAAACATCAACGAAACATCAAAAATTTAGCTGAAGTTCAAATTATTAATCAAACAATAGAGATGTTGATTTGTTATGCCGCTATAGATGGTCATAAAATTTTCTTTCGTTTGCCTCCAAGCCAACCATCAAAATGGTACGTAGCAACTGATGAACGCTTTAATCATACTAATTTTAGTACCTGGTGTGACTACCTATCATTACATCCTAAGTATCAGCGATAATAAAACAGTATCGGTATATTAAGTAATATAGTTTTGGCGATTAACGCCATATTTTTTTAATTTTGAAGCCAAAGTTGTTGGTTTTAACCCCAACAACTGAGCTGCACCATTTTCACCATAAATTTTACCTTGGCAATATTTTAAAGCATTTAC
>JAWUXK010000042.1:0-10665 GCA_034111385.1 Colwellia sp.
TTGTTTAGCGACAATAGCGCTGTAGGCCCACCTGATCCCATTCCGAACTCAGAAGTGAAATGCAGTAGCGCCGATGGTAGTGTGGGAGTTCCCATGTGAGAGTAGGACATTGCTAAGCTTCTATTTAGAAAAGCCCGTTACTCACGTAACGGGCTTTTTACTGTCTGCTATTCTATTATCGTTAGATTACAAAGATGGCGATGCACAACAGTATAAAGTGCTAACCAATACAAGCCCATCATGTTTATAACGAGTTTTTGTATAGTAAAATATTAGGTGTTTTGAAATGGTAGGAGAGGGACAGGGTTTATCCTCCAATGAATTTTACTTTGAATCCGTCTTTTTCAAGTGATTCTTTAATCACGTCACGCTTATCACCTTGAATTTCGATTACTTCACCGATGACTGTACCGCCTGTGCCGCAGGTTTTTTTTAACTTTTTAGCTAAGTCTTTTAATGCTTTTGTATCAAGGCCTAAACCAGTAATGGTTACAACCCCTTTGCCTTTTCTACCTTTTGTTTCACGACGCACTTTGGCGTAGCCATCACTAGGCGTTGTTTGACTATCTTTTTTGGTATTTTTAATTCGACCACAGTCAGTAGAATACACTAAGGAGTCATCATCCTGTTTAGGCGTTTTTGAAATATCACTAGTGCCTTTACCAAAAGCTTGAGCTAAGTCACTAAGACTGGTGAATTTATCTTTCATGCATTTTTCCATAGGTTTTGACAGTTCGTGATCATTTACGTACTGAAATTCAGACAAAATAAAACCACTACAAGAGTGGTGCTATTATAACAATTTTATTGCTTGCTTAAAACTAAGCTAAAGTTTTTTTGAAATGAGTTATAACTTACTTTCTAACTCTGGCAATGCGTCAAATAAATCGGCAACAATACCGTAATCAGCAATTTGAAATATAGGTGCTTCAGGATCCTTGTTAATGGCAACTATTATCTTAGAGTCTTTCATGCCTGCAAGGTGTTGAATAGCGCCGCTAATACCAACAGCAATGTATAAATCAGGCGCGACAATTTTACCCGTTTGACCAACTTGCATATCATTAGGTACAAAACCCGCATCAACAGCAGCTCTTGATGCACCAATGGCAGCACCAAGTTTATCGGCGATCCCGTCAAGTAACTTGAAGTTCTCACCATTTTGCATACCTCGACCACCTGAAATAACCACCCGAGCAGCACCTAAATCAGGGCGTTCTGATTTAGTTAATTCATCGCTTACATGTGATGAAACATTTGCTTCAGTTTCAATATTTAAAGTTATTACTTCGGCATTACCATCAGTGGCTACTGCGTTAAAACCGGTCGCACGTACTGTAATCAGTTTTTTACTATCTAAGCTTTGTACAGTAGCGATGGCATTGCCAGCATAGATTGGACGAACAAAGGTATCACTACTTTCAACAGAGATGATATCTGATATTTGCGTTACATCTAATAAAGCGGCTACTCGCGGCATAAAATTTTTCCCTGTCGTAAGCGCTGTTGCGATAATATGCTCATAATCGCTAGCAAGTTCTAGAATTAATAAACTCACATTTTCCGCTAGTTGATGTTCATATACTGCGTTATTTGCAACCAATACTTTGCTAACACCATTAACCTTACTAGCAGTATCCACAACACTTTGACAGTTATAACCTGCTACTAATAGTGTGATGTCTCCACCAATCGCTTGTGCTGCTGCAACTGTTTTTAGAGTCTCTGTTTTTAACGTGCTGTTATCGTGTTCGGCAAATACTAAAATACTCATGAGATCACCTTCGCTTCATTTTTCAATTTTTCAACTAATTCATCAATTGTTTCAACAACAACACCTGCTTGACGGATTGCTGGAGGGGTCACTTTTATTAGTTTAGTGCGTGGTGCTAAATCAATACCGAAATCAGCAGCAGCTTTAACGACCAAAGGTTTTCGTTTTGCTTTCATTATGTTTGGTAAGGAAGCATAACGGGGTTCGTTCAATCGTAAATCAGTTGTAACAATGGCGGGTAATTTTAATGCTAACGTTTGTAAACCACCATCGACTTCGCGGGTAACATTTACTTTATCGCCTTCTACTTTCACCAAGGATGCAAAAGTACCTTGAGGCATACCTGTTAATGCAGCAAGCATTTGCCCTGTTTGGTTGTTATCGCTATCTATCGCTTGCTTACCTAAAATTACTAACTGTGGTTGTTCTTCCTCGACAATTTTCTGTAGTAGCTTAGCAATATTCAATGAATCTAAGCTTTCATCAGTTTCAATTTGAATAGCGCGATCAGCCCCTAGCGCCAATGCAGTACGCAATTGCTCTTGACAAGATTTGTTGCCAATCGAAATGACAATGACTTCTGTTGCAGTACCTGCTTCTTTCAGGCGCACTGCCTCTTCTACCGCAATTTCACAAAATGGGTTAATTGCCATTTTTACATTAGCAAGATCTACATTGGAATGGTCGGTTTTTACTCGAACTTTGACGTTATAGTCAATTACACGCTTTATCGGAACTAATACTTTCATCATTGCCTCGTGTTACATTTAATTAGTCATTATTCATTAATTTCGTAATAGTCAAAAGACTAGCTTTACTTTATGTGAATGTAATCTTGCTAAAAATTGAACCCCTAATCATGATTCATTGAATCGGTGATTGGCCTTTATGCTCAAAAGAGGCTGCATAAGCGATATATCGGTATAAATATAATATAAATAACTATGATTAGTAATAAATACCAGCTTGCTAGGCAACCACTAATCAGATAGTATCAAACAAGTGTTTGAATATCAAACGGGTGTTTGAAATTTTGGTGCGTAATAAAATATTTGGAGATATTATGGAACGCGAATCGATGGAATTTGACGTAGTTATCGTTGGCGCGGGCCCAGCAGGCCTGTCAACTGCTTGCCGTATAATGCAATTGGCTCAAGAAAAGCATCAAGAGCTTATGGTGTGTGTCGTTGAAAAAGGCTCTGAAGTCGGTGCGCATATCCTTTCGGGTGCTGTGTTTGAACCTAGAGCACTGAATGAGTTATTTCCTGATTGGCAAGAAAAGGGAGCACCAGTTAATACAAAGGTTTCTGGTGATGATATTTATTTACTCAATAACGACACTAAGAGTATTAAATTACCAGGCTTCGCAGTACCTAAGACCATGCATAATGAGGGTAATTATATTGTTAGTATGGGTAACGTTTGTCGTTGGTTAGGTGAACAAGCCGAGCAACTAGGCGTAGAAATATTTCCTGGCTTTCCTGCTCAAGAGGTTATTTACAATGATGATGGAAGTGTTGGCGGTATTATCACCGGTGATATGGGGCTGGATCGAAATGGTAATGAAAAAGATACTTTTATGCCGGGTATGGAACTGAGGGCCAAATATACCGTATTTGCTGAAGGCTGTCGTGGTCATTTAGGTAAAGAGCTCATTGCGAAATTCAATTTAGATTCGAATGCTTCCCCACAACACTATGGATTAGGTTTTAAAGAAATTTGGGATATAGATCCCACTAAACACCAAGAAGGTTTGGTTGTTCATACTGCAGGTTGGCCATTAGATAAAGACACTACTGGTGGTGGTTATTTATATCATGCGGAGAATAACCAAGTATTTGTCGGTTTAATTGTAGATTTAAATTATAGCAATCCGCATCTGAGTCCATTTGATGAATTTCAACGCTATAAACACCATCCTAAAATTAGCCAATACCTTGAAAGGGGTAAGCGTGTTTCGTATGGTGCGCGTGCTATGGCGAAAGGTGGTTTTAATTCATTACCTAAAATGACTATGCCAGGTTCATTATTAGTCGGTTGTGATGCGGGTACTATTAATTTTGCTAAAATTAAGGGGAATCATACCGCGATGAAGTCGGGCATGCTAGCAGCGGAATCAATTATTGAAGCACTTATTGTTAATGACAGTATAAGTGTAGAAGGTAAACAAGACTTAACCTCGTATACCGATAAATTCAAAGATTCATGGTTATATGATGAGTTATATAATACGCGTAACTTTGGCCCAGCTATGCACAAGTTTGGTACCATGTTAGGCGGTGCTTACAATATGATTGATCAAAACTTTTTCGGTGGAAAATTACCGTTTAATTTTAAAGATGACAGTTTAGATTATGACCAGCTTAAGTTAGCGTCAGAATCACCTGTTATTGATTATGCTAAACCCGATAACAAATTAAGTTTTGATAAGCTATCGTCAGTTTTTCTTTCTAACACCAACCATGAAGAAGAGCAGCAATGCCATTTAAAGCTTGCTGATAGCAGTATTCCCATTAGTATCAATTTAGTTAAATACCTTGAGCCGGCACAACGCTACTGCCCTGCAGGTGTTTATGAAGTTGAACACACTGAGGAAGGTGACAAGTTTGTTATTAATGCACAAAACTGTATTCATTGTAAAACTTGTGATATTAAAGATCCAAGTCAAAATATCACTTGGGTTACACCAGAAGGTACAGGCGGTCCAAATTACCCTAATATGTAAATAGGCGTAATGATTGGAAAATTATAACGTTGCTAGGAAGGGGCGCAGGGTTGCAGAAGGTTAATCTAATGGATAACTTATGTTATGAATTGATAAGAGGATCGATGTGAATACTTCTTTCCTTATAAATAATTTTACTCGGCCCATATTCACGGCGTGATCTATCGTTAAAGCCATCAATAATTAGCTGAACACCATGATGTAACTTATCAGTTGCCTCAATGTATACACTTTCCATGTATTCTTGAGTCTCTTTTTCCAACGCTTCTTTTTCTAATAGCACTTCACCCATATGCTTTGCGTGAAATTGATAAGTAGAAATAACTTTTGCTAACATTTCTGGTTTTACTTTATCTTTGGGAAGTTTCTTTAATTTAGTGGCTGCGGATTTTAACTCGTCTGTTTTCATTGATTCGAGCTTTAAAATTGATTCAATATCTTGCATTTTTTCTTTTAATTTTATAATTTCACGCTCAAAATGAATTATGGTATTACTACCCGCTGGTGCGCCGATTATTCCGGCAGTAACAAAAGTGCCAACTTTGATGTAGCCGCCTATTAACTTACCATTTGACTTTTCTTCAGTGCCTACTTTTATGCTACCTTGAACGTCAAGTAAGCTATGTAAAAGTTGGTTTTCGATACGAACATCTTTTGAGCAAACTATTTCAGCGTATTGGCAATATTTTGCATAAATACTACCTTTGGCATTGATGCTAACACTCATTTTTACATCGGTTACTGTAGTTTTTTCAGTATCGTGTTTTCGACCAATTATACCGCCAGAGATCGTTATATCGCCACCGGCCTCTATGGTTGCAGATTCTACGAAACCACCAACAGTAACATCGCCACTCGCAATTACCTTCATGCCTTCGTTTACATCGCCATCTATAATCACACTACCAGTAAAATTGATATTACCGGTAGCAACAGTGACATTTTTAATTTTGTAGACTTCATCGACTTCCATACCGTGAGCAGTTTTTTTCGGTAATCCAACTTTTTCCGATAGCAAAATATTTTGATTTTTTGGACTAAGGGCGGTTCCTTCACCCGGAACCAAGGTTATATCATTTCCTGGCTCTGCAGGAAGTGAAACAGCGGTTACGGTATACCCTTCCTTTCCTGCAGTTAAGGGGAATTTTTTGGCTAAAGGATCACCAACTTTAACACAAACAATATCGCCCAAGTCACGCATGTCGACACTGCCGTCTTCTTTTCTTTTAGGACGTAAAATACGAGATTGAGCACTTTCAACAAGGGGCTTTATTTCAGCGTCTTTACCCTTAATAGCTAATTTTCCTGAGGCTATTTGATGGATTACATGGTTGTTAGGTTTTTCTCTAGCGGCTAATTGTGCCAACTTTATCAATTCTTCTTTGCTAAACCCTTTTTTAACGCCTACTTCTTTTGCCGCCATTAAAATAGCTTTAGCTGATAAATTTTTACCGCCTTGTGCTGCGGTAATGTCAGCAGTAGCGCCCATTTCATCTCTATCAATGGTTACTGAAATGGTAGCATCAACGCGCTCTAATACTTGATAGGTTATTTCTCTACCTGTTTGATTATCTAGTAAGGGTTTTAGTACGTCATTTAACTCTGCAATGGCCTTCTTTATGTTCGCAGTAATAGGACATAGTTTGTTATATTGAGATTCCGATATGAGCTCATAAACATCATCTTCTGTAATAGCATCATCACTTTTGATTGGTACTACATGTAAATCAACATTTTTACTGGCGTTAACAATTAAACTGAGTTGAGTCATAAGGATTTACTCCGACATCATCATAAAAAATTAATGAACTACATAGATGTCTATAAAGGGTAATTATATGTTGTTGATTTAAAGATAACTATTTTGATGAACTCGAATAAAACCATCATTATCGATTTTACTATAGTCTATTTTAAATTCTCTGCCATCAAGTGCTTGCACAAACAATAAGGTTTTTTCTTCACCAAATATTTCACTGGACTCAATATAAACAACATCTTGATATGCTTTCTTTGCAATTGAGCGTTTAGCGGGTAATTTACCCTTATATATGCCAATACCTCTGTGACTTACTATCACCACAGGGTTTTCTCCATTTACAATTAATAAATCGAATTTTTTAATCTTATGTATTAGGGTATTTCTACCACTGGTTATAAAATTTTTCTCAGCCAAAATAGACTCCGAAACTTAATGAATATGATTAACATTTAACTAGTTTTTGACATTATTTTATCAATAACGAAAAGCCACTAAAAAAGTATTCCTTTAAATATATAAATTTTTTAATTACTTAGCAATGAGTTGTTCAAAAAATACATAGAATTTTGGTCAACTAAATTTACGTTCAATAATGTAGTGTGGGGTCTGTCTGCTATTTATTAGTTCTCGACGAACTAAATCTAAACCAATATTAGCAATATACTTTTGAAAGTAGCTTCGTGGTAATGGTATTAATAAGCCTACCGTTTTTAAGTTGTTTTTTTGTCCCCAAGCCAGCCAAACGGTACCAACGGGTTTTTCTTTGCTACCACCATCGGGTCCGGCAATACCGGATACCGCAATAACATAATCAGCAGATGATTTATCTAAAGCACCTTTTGCCATTTCAATAACGACTTCTTCGCTTACCGCGCCATGTTGATTTAATGATTTTTCGGTTACATTTAAAAGTTTGGTTTTCATATTATTACTATAAGTGACGAAACCCGCTTCATAGCACGCTGACGCTCCTGACTCTTTAGTCAATAAGCTGGCTACCATACCGCCAGTACATGATTCAGCGGTGGTTATTTTTAAATTTTTATCTGTTAATTTTTGTAGTATATGTTTTGCTAACGATAAAGGAGTATCTTCTATTTTTGCGATGACGTGATCGCCCAACACGTTGAGTAATTTAGCATACCAAACTGGTTTAATATCATGGCCAACTTGGCTAGTTGTTGTGAGCTTTACTTCTAGAAGCGGCATGCCTGCTCTAAAACCTAGTTCGATACTTTCTGGCCAATCAGGTAATTGTTCATCTATCATCTTCTGTAACGAAGACTCTCCTAAACCAAATACTTGTAATCGAGTAACATCGCTGATTAATGTTTTAGGAAGTTTTTTAGCTATATCTGGCTTAATTTCTTCGGTTAGCATGGTTCGTAATTCTCTTGGAACACCAGGAGTACAATAGATATCACAGCCTAGATGAGTCATTTTGAAACCTACAGCACTGCCTTCTCTATTAGCAATTATGCTACAACCTTCTGGCAATAAGGCTTGCTTTAAATTAGGAACGTTTAATTTAGCACCTCGCTTTTTACACCAAAACTTAAGATGTGACAACGCTTCGCTATGTTCAACTAGTTCCACCTGAGTTGCTTTGGCTAAAGCTTGCGCAGTTAAATCATCAATCGTTGGCCCTAAGCCGCCGTTAATAATTAAAATATCTGCTTGGTTGGCTAGTAGATTTATTTCATTGACTAATGCAGTGATACTATCGGCAATGGTTACTTTACGAGATATGTCTAAGCCAAACTCCTTAAGTTGCTGCGCTATCATGGCTGAATTACTGTCAACTATATCACCCGTCATTAATTCATTGCCGGTTAATAACAATTGGACATTAGGTTTTAACATGATTTTTCTCAATTATTTGACGTTTGTTATTTACTTAATTTAACTCTTTTGAATGTCAGTTACACTTTAATTATCTAAAACAAACGGTGAAGTGGATTTGTTTTATGATTGATTTAATCGCAATGTGTAAAAATAAATAACTCATTGAGATTGGCATCAGTTGTATTTACATTTAAAATAGACGTCATATCACTGTAGTACGGTGTTTTTATAAATATTATTGATATTTTAAGAAAAGGGTAGACGTTTCGCCATGAATTATAATCGAGCCCTATTATTTGGTCGCTGGTATCGTAAAGATATTGACTCACAAGGTCGACAAGTTGTGGAATTTGCTGAGTTAAGTGCGGATGGCAGCTTTGAGTTTACTTTTGAATCAACCGAGCTAGAAAGCAAGGTTACTGAGCAGGTTGTTGAGCTGGGTGATTGGGGTCTAGTCGGTAATGTCCATTTTACTATTACTAAAACTGAAGTGATTGATCAACAGCTTTATGCGGTAGATCTTAACGATAGTGCTAATTATCATGCCTATACCGTGCTTCAATTAGACCATCACACGTTTAAATATCAGCATATTGAAACAAAAGAAATTTTTATAATGCATAAAATAACTGATAATATTGGCCACTGTTAGTTAATGTTTATAACGCGCGCATATTTGTCTATTTTAATGAGAAAGTTATAAATTAAAAAATTAGGAATATAATGAAACGATTAAGAGCAGCAAGTTTAATAACCGCAATTAAAACCCCATATAATTCAGCGGGCGAAGTTGATTTAGCCGCCTATGATAAATTGGTAGCTAAGCAAATAGCTGCAGGTGTAGATGGTATTATTGTTGGTGGTACTACCGGTGAAGGGCACTTATTATCATGGGAAGAACATTTAATTTTGATTGCCCATAGTGTACATAAATTTGGTGACAAGCTATTAATTATTGGCAATACCGGTAGCAATAATACCAGTGAAGCGATAAAAGCAACAGTAAATGGCTTTGCTGCAGGAATGGATGCTACTTTACAAATTAATCCTTATTACGGCAGAACATCTACAGCAGGCGTTATTGAACACTTTACTCGCACCTTAGATATCGGCCCTGCTTATATTTATAATGTACCAGGACGCTCTGGACAAGATCTTACCCCTGATATCATTGAACCATTATCGACACATAAAAACTTCATTGGTGTGAAAGAATGTGCTGGTAACGACCGTATAGCGCATTATGAAAAGCAGGGTATTGCGTGTTGGTCTGGAAATGATGATGAAAGTCATGATGGCCGTCATATTCATGGATCTCATGGTGTAATTTCTGTTACCTCAAATATTGTACCGAGTTTAATGCGACAATTAATGGATAATAAAAATACTGAACTGAACAATAGTTTACAAGATTTAATGCAATGGTTGTTTTGTGAACCTAACCCTATTGGTATTAATACCGCGCTAATGATGACAGGTGCAGTACAACCAAATTTCCGTTTACCTTATAAAGCGTTAAATAAAGAGCAACGTCAACAAGGTTTTGATCTGATAGCGGCGCAAAAATCAGATGATATAGTCGGGGAATCATTATCTTTATTAGACGATAGTGATTTTAAATACTGCGTTTAATTGAATATAAAGATTCTTGTTTTTCAGGCTTGTCTTTATATCTGGTTTTCATTAGTAAATATCACCAAAATTTATTTATCTTTTTGGTGATAAACTATCATTGTGCCAGTTTTCTCTTTGAGGATAGGTTTTTTTTGCTTCCATAAGCAGTCGTTGGTGTTCAACATCTTTGTTTAATATGCGCAGTGTTAACAGTAAATTTGCGTAGATACTTTCTCTGGGTAGATATTTTATTCTCTCTAGACCCCAAGCAATATAGCGTTCTAGCTTTTCACTGTTTCTTTCTGTTAATCCCGACACTAAAATATGACTATAAACAGCATCATCTAATCTATTTTGCCAAGCAATAGGGTTGATAATATCATTAAGTTTTTCTATTGATTGGCCGCCATTTTTTTCATGATCAACCAATATAGTAGCCGTGTGTAAACTTGTTACTAAAAATGGCACAAAAATGATTGGAATTAATAACGCCATAACGCGAATTAATAACGTATTTTTGTACTTAATAGATAAAATGTTTTTAGAATCTTCCGTATCAGTTAACCAAAGTATCAAGATAAATACTATAAAGTGACTGACGGAGCTGTAAAAAGGTAACTCTAGTTGGCTGTGGAGTAAAATGGGTAATAGTAGGGCAAATAGAGCTAACGCTTTGAGTCTACTAATATTAAGCCAAGTGGTAATGTAAGCTTTGGTGAATATCATAAAAGCCAACAAAGCGATAATTCCCCCTTCAACGGTCCACAAAAGTATTTCGTTATGAGGATGTGATAAGCGTTGTATCGTTTTCCCCACCTCAGGGTTATCTATCGCATAATGATTAAAATGGTCAATGAAACTACGTTCAAAACCACCATAGCCATAACCCAAGAGTGGTTTAGCTTTGACCATATCTATGCTGACTTCATAGATAACGCTTCTCGC
>JAWUXK010000043.1:0-9010 GCA_034111385.1 Colwellia sp.
ACAGCGCGAGTATCTAAATCAACCTCGATTAGTTGGAGAAGAGGGTATTATCATATTCCTAAGTTCATGTATGGCTTGCCAACAGATGTACAAGCATTAAAAAACAGGTGGATGCCAGATTTTATTAGAGGCCCATTTACAAAAATGATGCTAGAAATATACCAAGGAAAAAATGAAGATATTGGATTACAGAAACCAGATAAAAGTTTAAATGCAACTCACCCAACAGTAAACTCAGAACTTTACTATGCAGTAAGGCATGGCAAAGTCAAACCCCATGTTGATATAGAAAGGTACGAAGGCAATAAGGTTATATTTAAGGATGGTAAAAGTGAAGAGTTTGATGTCATCATTGCATGTACTGGTTTTAAAATTAAACATGACTTTTTCGAAAAAAGTTTAATTAATTATGAAGAGGGCAAAGTACCACTTCTTCATAAAATGATTCCGGCTGATATAAATAATTTATACTTTATAGGTCTTTTTCAGCCTTTGGGCTGCATCTGGCCTGGAGCAGAGCTTCAGTCTAAATTAGCTGCTCAACATCTTAGCGGCAATTGGAAGCCAGAAAAATCAATTAAAGAACTAATTGAAATAGAACTAGCTAATCCAGATGTAAAACAAATCGACACGCCAAGGCACACAATAACTGTTGATGATTATGCTTTCAGAGCTAGATTGAAAAAAGAAATCAATAAATCTATTTCTGCTTAAAAAACATGAATCAGTGCATTGTTTGTGAAAGAAAGCTTATTGAAAGCTTTCTTTCATCAGACAAGACATAAACCTGCCGGAAAACCAGAGGTAATGATGTTAGAAAAAATAGTTAACGTTAATGGTGTTGATATTGCCTATCAACTTCATGGTAACAACCAAAATCCGCCGATTATGCTTATTCATGGTGTAGGTTGCCCTTTAACTGCATGGCCTAAAGCTATTATTGAGCAATTGGTTGACCTAGGTTTTCAGGTTTTACTCTTCGACAATCGCGATGTCGGTCGCTCAGAAAAACTTGAACACCTTTCTTTACCTAACTTAGTGTGGGTTATATTGAAATTAAAGCTTGGTTTTAGCATTAAAGTTCCGTATCAACTTGAAGATATGATGCTAGATACCGTTGCATTGTTAGATATATTAAAGCTAGAAAAAGTTCATCTGGTTGGTGCATCTATGGGAGGGATGATCGCACAGTTACTCACCATCCATCATCCAGAGCGTGTTAATTCATTAACTTCTATTATGTCGACTACAGGTAATAAAACATTACCAAAAATGAGTGATACAATTAGAAAAAATTTAATGTCTAAACCGATCTCTGATAGCGATGAACACATGCTCGATTTTCATATTAAAAGATGGCAAGCTTTTGGAAGTTTAGATTATCCAGCTGAGCTGACTAGCTTAACCGAGTATGTAAAAAGCATCCTCGCACGAGGAGTTACAGACAATGGGACGCTACGCCAGTGGCTTGCCATTATGGCAGCAGGTAATCGGGAGGAATATTTAGCTAAAGTTAATACACCCAGTTTGATTATACACGGTGAAGCCGATGAATTAGTACCTGTAGAATGCGGAAAGGCAACAGCAATGGCCATTCCAACGGCTAAATTAAAGGTTTATGCTGGCATGGGACATGATTTCCCTAATGAACTAATACCTGATATCGTGCAAGAAATTGTTGAACATACACAAGAAAAAGTGGAAGTGTTAACAAAAGAAGATATAAAAACAAGTTAGCAGTTATACCAATTTCATTAATTATGTGTTCTATTTTATACGTAGAAAAAAGTGACAAATACAAGGCTTTTATTTAGTAACTCGTTGTTCTAATTATTAAATGAATAACGATGTAGTTGGTTATTTTAGCAAGTAGAAATGATCACTTATTAATTGAGATTGGTATTATTGCAGGTTCAGGTTTTGGGTTGACCCTAGCGGTTAAGCTTACGAGCAAAAGTGTAATACAAGTATAGAAACTAGAAATGATTCCTATAGCATCCCATCGATTTAAGAAACAAACCTAATATTGTATTTAATATTAGGTTCTAGAAAACATCAATATTTGTGAGTGAGTGTCCTTGTTAATTCCGATCTTGTTAATTCAATGACACCAAATGCACAATCTAGTTATACCGAAATATTGTTTAAAAGACATCTAATATTAAAAGCTAAGCGCGATAGATATTTTCTAGTGCATCTGAAAGAAAATCAAAGACAAATCTAACTTTGGCACTTGTGCGTAGTTCTTGGTGACATACAAGCCAAACAGGTAACGTCATCACTGGCCCCATATGTTCAATTGCACGTGCTAACTTAGGTTCAACATCTCCCATTTGCTCAGGATAAAATATTAAACCTTGTCCTTCTTTGCATAATTCCAGTTGCAGTAATTGAAAAGGGGTGATTATCGGGAAGTTTTGCTGTGATAAGTTCCAGCCTTTTTGATTTAATATGTCAGTTACTGCACTGGTTTGATCAAAGCCAATCAGTTGAATATTCTTAAGCATGTCATAGGTTGAAATCTCAGGTAATGTGCTTACATATTCATTTGAACCATATAGCCAAATAACTTCATCACCTACTTTTTTTGCAATTAAATCATTCTGTTTAGGGTGAAAACTACGAATGGCAATATCTGCTTCTCGACGTTTTAGGTCGCTAGGAGCGTTGGTAACTACAACTTCAATCTTGATGCCTGGTTCTGCTTCACGAATTTTGGCAATAATCTTAGGTAAAATATAGGTAGCGGTTAACTCCCCTGCGGAAATTACGACAGTACCGTCCAATTGCAATGATTGCCCTGAAGCCACAAGAGAAAAATTAAGTGCATTGTTTCCCATCTCCCGAGCATAAGTTAATAACGCCAGACCATTGCTGGTCAAAACGAGTCTTTGCCCAACTCGCTCAAACAAGGTAACTTTTAGCTCAGTTTCGAGTGCACTGACATGCCTGCTCAAAGTCGGTTGCGTTGAATTGAGTGCATTAGCGGCAGCCGACAAAGTGCCGAGCTCGGCTGTGGCTAAAAATGCCCGTATATGATTCCAATCAAAATTTAACGAGTTCCAGTTCATACGAATACGTATACCTAAAATACATTTATCAACATATATGTACACATAGTGTATAGGTAAAATAGTAATAATTAAATAATTAGGAGTAGCATATGACAATATTGATTTTAGGGGCTAGTGGACAAACAGGTAGATTAGTCGTTGGGCAACTATTAGCTCAAAAGGTTCCTGTTCACGTTGTAGTTAGGTCTGCAGACGATTTTCATGCGCTATTACCTGATCATATGCCTCATATAAATCAACTTATTATTACAGAGGCGAGTGTATCAAATCTATCAGAACAGGAGTTAAATGAGCTTGTAAGTGGTTGCAGTACCGTGATTTCATGCCTTGGACACAATATAAATTTTAAAGGGATATATGGACAGCCAAGGCGTTTGGTTACGGATTCAGTAAAACGGATTTGCCAATCTATCAAACATACCGCAGATAACAATGTCCCAGTAAAATTTATTTTAATGAATACAACAGGTAACCAGAACATTAAAGCAGGTGAAGTAATATCTCTTGGTCAAAAGATTACTCTTTGGTTAATTCGCCAGCTGATACCGCCACATGCAGATAACGAAGCTGCGGCTGAGTACCTACAAGCTCATATTAGTGAATCCAATGAAAATATTGAATGGTCTATTGTTAGGCCAGATTCCTTAATAGATGAAATAGACTGCTCTGAGTATGACATTTACCCTTCTCCAATTCGCAGTGCAATTTTTGATTCTGGTATCACCAGTCGTATAAACGTTGCGCACTTTATGACGGCGTTGGTTACTGACTCCATCTTATGGGCACAATGGAAAACTAAAATGCCTGTTATTTATAACAGAGTGAACTAATACCAGTATTTGGAGTTACCTTATGAACATGAATTATTTTGTGTTTGGCACAAACGATAAGCCTGCTGCTGTTGCCTTTTATGATTTAATATTTGCTGATTGCGGTATGACTAAACTGAATGACGAAAACCTTATGACACTGTGGGAAGGCGATGAATTTACGTTTGCGTTAGCAGAGCCTTTTGATGGCAATGCAGCAACAGCAGGTAACGGCAACATGGTCGGATTCAATTTAGAGTCTTCCGCGCACGTTGCGTCTTTGTATCATAAAGCGATTTCTGTTGGTGTTACTGGTGAAGGAGAACCTGATATTCGTTCTGGTCGGTTTTCAAAGATTTAGATAACAATAAAAACAATTCAAAATGTCACCTAAACATACAGTAATTAAAAACTATTTAATTACTGTTTAATACCTTCAAGGGTAAAGTACAACTCAACTTCTGCTGATGCAGGACTGAGTTTTTTCTTGATATTATAGTCTATAAGCTTGAATTTTGTTGTGCCCTCAAACCCTACACGCTGTCCGCCCCAAGGGTCTTTTCCTTCCCCCATTTTGTGAACGTCAATATCGATCGATTTTGTTATACCACGAAAAGTAAAATCACCCGTTAAAATTGCCAGTCCTGAACCAGTGGGTTTATACTTTGTGCTGACAAATGTCGCCTGAGGATATTTTTTAACATCTAGAAACTTGTCATCACGCAAATGTTTATCGCGTAGCTTGTGATTTGTGTCGATGCTTGCCGTATCAATAACTATCGATATCTCACTAGCTTCTTCATTTGTGTTGTCATATTTCAATTTACCATCAAATGTATTGAATTGACCGATAATCCAACTGTAACCTAAATGCTGAATTTTGAATTGGATAAAGGCATGAGTGCCTTTGATATCTAATTTATAATCGGCTGCATTTGATAGTGAAGATAGGCTGACGAATAGCCCCATGATAATGGCGATTAAAATATTTTTAAATTGCATGTAATTTTCCTTTAATAAATCCATGATTAAACCCTCATACTTGGGCTTGGAAATTTAAATAATGTACTGTTTAGAACAAAAACTTGATCCACTTAACTAAAGTAGAGTTTTCGTGTTGTAATATTTTTATTTTATTTTGTAGATCTATAATTTCTCTCTGATGAGCTAATAGTATGTTGAACTGTGACAGTCCGTTAGCAGTTCGCCCCCGTGCGTTTTTATCTTCAACCCTATAGTATTGACTATAATTTTTCGTGAAATCGTAATCAGATTTAATATCAACACTAGGTTTATCAAAAGATATCAATTGGCCAAAGGGTGTCATCGAGTTTATTTGTGTTTTACTATTAATCGCTTTCATCGCTATACCTTCTTAATTCTGAAACTACAATTTATATTTCATTGCCTGTTCCAACTAACTTCTTTATTACATATAGCAAGATTCCATCCAACTAATTAAGCCATCAAATACAACAAGTTATAAACATGAAAAAATACAAAAACTACACTTGTATCATTTTTATTAATATTTTTCTAAATAATGCATCACATGTACTACCCTTTATCTAACGGTTCATCTTTTAAAAAAGTAGAGTTTTCGCTATTCGCCAACTAAATAATTAAGTCTCTATTTTTGGTAAATGTTCGGGTATGGAAAAACTACCTTTGCTATTAAGAGTGAAAGACGGCACTGCCTATGTGGACGCAGAAAAAGATTTTACACAGTAAGGCTCTATTTCATAGGAATAATTGTCATAGCAAGTGAACTGATTGTTATAACTAAAAATAAGACAAGGGACCTATCGAAAAGATTTATGAATTTCTCGGCCGCAAGCGACCGAGTTTGCGTAAAACGGTCAAATTTTAATAATCGCTATAATGCTCTTATAACGAAGCTTACATTCAGAATTTGTTTTTATATCCAGAGTATAAAATGAAAGCTCAGCATGGAGAATTATTAAACTAATTAATGAATTCGAAGATCCTGTTATCCATAACAAACGTATGTATAGCCAATAGATGTATTGTATAATGCATTGACCTAAGCAGTTATTATCGGATAACTATTTTACTCGGAGTTTCATATGGAAATATTATTAGAATATGTACTGACCATACAGTTTTTTATGTTGGTGTTAGTCATTGTTATCTTAAAGAAATCAATTGTTTTTGTTCCACAAAATAGAGCTTTTCTAATTGAACGTTTTGGTAAATATCAGTCTACAAGAGCAGCAGGATTAAATTTTCTTGTTCCATTTATTGATCATATCGGTGCAGATCGTTCATTGAAAGAGCAAGCCGTTGATGTACCAAGCCAAAGTGCTATAACCAAAGATAATATATCGTTAAGTGTCGATGGTGTTCTATTTTTTAGAGTGCTAGATCCTTACAAGGCTACATACGGAATAGATGATTACGTTTTCGCAGTAACACAATTATCACAAACAACTATGCGTTCAGAATTAGGAAAGATGGAACTGGATAAAACATTTGAAGAACGCGATGTCCTCAATACTAATATAGTCGCTTCAATTAATGATGCCGCTGGCCCATGGGGTATCCAAGTTTTACGTTACGAAATTAAAGATATAATCCCGCCCGCCACAATAATGGAAGCCATGGAAACTCAAATGAAAGCAGAACGAGTCAAACGCGCTCAAATATTAGAATCAGAAGGTGACCGACAAGCAGCTATTAATGTTGCTGAAGGACAAAAACGCTCAGTGGTATTGCAAGCTGAAGCTGAAAAAGAAGAGCAAGTATTACGCGCCGAAGGTGAAGCAAAGGCAATAATTGCAGTTGCGCAAGCTCAAGCAGACGCATTACACAAAGTTGGTGAAGCAGCAAATACAGAACATGGACAAAAGGCAATCCAGCTAGATTTAGCCACTAAAGCTATTCAAGCTAAGGCTGAAATTGCTAAAGAATCTTCTGTCGTGCTGTTACCTGACAGCGGTAATGATGCTGCATCAATGGTCGCACAAGCGATGACTATAATTACTAGCTTAAATAAAGGTTAATTATGGACTATATTTTTTCACATTTATCAGAGACTTTAATCGTACTTGGCCTGATCTTTTTGGCAATAGAAATATTAGTGTTAGGTTTTTCAACTTTTGTTTTATTTTTTATTGGAATAGGATCCATCATCACAGGTATATTGATGGTCATTGGATTACTTCCCGACACTTTGCTTAATTCATTATTAGCAACAGCTATAATATCATCTCTTGTGGCAATAGTTAGTTGGCAACCCATGAAACGGATGCAGAGTGAGGTTGATCCAAATCAGATTGAAAATGATATGATCGGGCATCAATTTGTATTATCTGATGACCTCCTCATTGGAAAAACGATTACTCACCACTATTCAGGAATTGACTGGCAAGTCAAAGCAAATGAAGTAGTGTTAACCGGTACAAATGTAATGATAATAGGTATGGAAGTTGGTTTGTTAACGGTAGAACGAGTTAAATAAAGCTTATTGGAGACGGTGGTTCTTAGTATCTAATAGATCATTATTGCCATATTACTGATCTTAGCTTTAATTCTGTAATATTTTTTTATATTAGATTTAGTAATGAAAAATTACCATCGTCTCTTTGTTATGTTGCGTTAACTACAAGACCTATTGTAACTAAAGCACCACTAAACAAACCTAAATAGGCATAAAACTTATGGAAAAGAATATGCCTATTGAATAAATAAACTAGGTATGAAATAAAACTTAATACTCCTGTAAAAATTCCCAAGTTTATGAAAATTGCAGGATAACCATTTACTATGAAAGTGTTATTTTCATCACCTAAAATTGCATAATCAGAAAAGGCATTATGAAAGGTCAGAAATAATACAAATATTATAAGAGCGGCTACGATTATTAAGCCAGCACCATAAATCAAAGCTTTACTCATACGTTTCCTGCCAACTAAAAGCGAGACAGATTTCGGGGTAACATTGATGGTTTATGTTAGTCATTTATACACGTTTTATTAATTCAAGTGTCTTTACATTTAAATCATATACGCCTTTCGCATTAGAAAAAACATCTATGACTATCCGTACTATATCTTCTTCTATTTGGTAAATGATTTCTGGATACCAATCCTCATCACTTCTCCATAACTCCTTCCACTGAGAAGTACTGTGATCAACTTGATATTCTTCGAAAGGTGGAGCTAGTTTATAAATAACTATTCCATTCCCTCCACTGACACACCAACGTTCGCCGAAGTCTATACAGGCACAATCGGCGCTTCCATAAAAATCACCAACAACAACATGCCCAGTAATAAATTCACCTTCAAGCTGCGCTTCTTCGTAAAAACCAAAGAGTTTATAATTGTTAGATTGAGCTAAAAGATTGCGCATAATTTTGATATATGTTCTTGTTAGTTTTTACTGGAGGCTGGTATGGCATAAGTTCCAACCGCATGTGCAACCGGTTCAATAAAACCTTCTGAATAGATTGATACCTCACCGATAGCCAATATGTTTCCAACTTTTATTAATTTACACTTTGCTATTATATCCTTTTCAGACGAGGGCTTTCGAAGAAAATTTATATTAAAATTGGTAGTGACCGCAAGCGATACCAACCCGATTTCGCTTAAAATGGCAACATACAAAGCCACATCTGCAATTTCCATCAGTACTGGCCCAGAGACTGTACCGCCAGGTCTTAAATGAGCTTAATTTATTTTCTTTCTAATCGTTACAGATTTTTCGCCAATACTCTCGATAATGAAATTCACCTGAGGGAAATCATTTTGGAGAAATTTAACCAGTTCCTCTTTCGTTACCATTGTATGTATCTCCTATAGAAACCAACGTCATAAAAACAGAATATTACAGTTAGCTATAATGTTTAAAAAACGAAAAACAGCCCGCTATAAATTTTCCGTTTAATTGCCTTGTTGAACGAAGCCGCTGCGCGGCAGAGCAGTTTTGAAACTACCAATCATACTCAATAATAACATTGTCATATCGACGGTGTGTTATTGGAGTATACCCCATGAATAATTCACAACAACAACGTTATAATTATCTTTATGAACAACATCTTATCAATCTTAACTTACAAGGTAAACGCCCCTCTACCATCGATGCGTATTCTCGTGCAGT
>JAWUXK010000044.1:0-7521 GCA_034111385.1 Colwellia sp.
GGCAGAAGCGCGTATGTACGCTGATGCACTTGAAATGTTAGTTGCTGATGAATTATGGCCACTACCTAAGTACGCTGAAATGTTATTCATTAAGTAATTACTTTTTAAAAGTGATTAAATGAGTAATCATTTGATAATAAAAAAGAGCCTATAAGGCTCTTTTTTTTGCTCTCATTGAGAGTAACTACACTGACTTAATATTCACTCATAAATACACTACCCTTACATTTATAAATAGCAGACATAAAAAAACCACTTAATAATAAGTGGTTTTTAGAGAATACAGTTAAGTATTGTAATGCGGTTTATTTAGGTCCACGACTATCACGTTTACGCTCGTTCTCTTTTAAGAGCTTCTTACGGATACGGATACTTTCAGGCGTTACTTCAACCAATTCATCATTATCGATAAATTCTAACGCTTGTTCTAACGACATAATGATAGGCGGCGTTAATGTTTGCGCTTCATCTGTACCTGATGAACGAACGTTAGTTAACTGCTTGCCTTTAAGCGCATTTACCGTTAAATCGTTATCACGACTATGAATACCAATTACTTGCCCTTCATAAATATCAACACCGTGTCCGATCAACATACGACCACGAGATTGTAAGTTAAAGATAGCGTTAGTTAATGCTTTACCTGTTGCATTACCAATCATTACACCATTTTTACGTTGGCCAATTTCGCCACCTTTATGAGGTCCGTACTCAAAGAATGTATGATAAATTAAGCCAGAGCCTGACGTTAGTGTCATAAATTCCGTTTGGAAACCAATCAAACCACGACTTGGCATGATGAAATCCATACGAATACGACCAGTACCATCAGGTGCCATATCAGTAAGTTCAGCTTTACGGACACCCATTTTTTCCATAATAGAACCTTGATGCTGTTCTTCAACATCAATCGTTACGGTTTCATAAGGTTCTTGTAACTGACCATCAATTTCACGGATAATTACTTCTGGGCGTGATACGGCTAACTCATAACCTTCACGACGCATATTTTCGATTAATATGCCTAAATGAAGCTCACCACGACCTGATACTTTAAATTTATCTGGATCATCAAGTTGCTCAACACGTAATGCAACGTTATGTATTAACTCTTTATCTAAGCGATCTTTAATGTTACGTGAAGTGACGTACTTACCTTCTTGACCACAAAATGGTGAAGTATTCACTTGGAAAGTCATATTGATAGTAGGCTCATCAATTGACAGTGCAGGTAATCCCTCAACTTCTGCTGGACAACAAAGGGTATCAGATATTTTTAATTCACCTAAACCAGTTATAGCAATGATATCGCCGGCAAAGCCTTCATCAATATCATGACGCTCTAAACCTAAGTAACCAAATACTTTACCTACTTTAGCGTTATGAACACCACCGCTAGCAAGTTGAATAGTGATTTGCTGGTTTGGCTTAACACTACCACGCATAATACGGCCAACACCAATTACGCCCAAGTATGAGCTGTAATCAAGTTGAGATATTTGCATTTGAAATGCGCCATCTGGATCAGCCTGCGGTGGAGGCACTTCTTTAATAATGGTGTCAAATAAAGGCGTCATATCTGAACCAGTTTCGCCTTCTTCTAACGAAGCCCAACCATTAATTGCAGAAGCGTAAACAACTTTAAAATCTAGCTGTTCATCAGTCGCACCAAGGTTGTCAAACAATTCAAAAACTTGATCCATAACCCAATCTGGACGAGAACCTGGTTTATCAACTTTATTGATAACAACAATTGGTTTTAAACCTTGGGCAAAAGCTTTTTGCGTTACAAACCGTGTTTGTGGCATTGGGCCTTCTTGTGCATCAACGATAAGTAAAACACAATCAACCATCGACATAACACGCTCAACTTCACCACCGAAATCAGCATGGCCAGGAGTATCCACAATATTTACACGATAATCATTGTAGTTAATCGCCGTATTCTTGGCTAGGATTGTGATACCACGTTCTTTTTCGATATCATTCGAGTCCATCGTACGTTCTTCTAGACCGCCTCTAGCGTCTAGCGTACCTGACTGCTCTAATAATTTATCAACTAAAGTGGTTTTTCCGTGGTCAACGTGAGCAATAATTGCCACATTTCTTAATTTCTCTAACACAGGCGTTACTCGCTGTTATTATTACTTATAATGCTTTTTAATCTAAAGCTGTACATAAATAACTTGGGCTACAATTGGGCGCGTATTATACAGCAATTTTTTTTAAAAGATATCTATTATCCTGATCCTCTCTGTGTTTCAAGACAAAATATCAAGACTATTTAATCAATAACAAAATATCAGTAAAAAAATAAATTAGTACATGCAAAAAGATCTAAATGATATATAGTTATTTGCAACTCAATATTTGTGAATAAAAAGATTTTATGACGCACCAATAATGTGCTGACTCCACTCTTTCAATTCCAAGTGATTGTTTCTAAATAACTATATACCACTTTCATTATTTTAAGTCCTTGTTACTAAAACATTGATTTATAGAAAAATATTCAAAATAAACTCACTGGAGAGACACATGTCACAAGCAGTATTCGATTTAATTGAAGAACACGATGTTAAATTTATTGACCTTCGTTTTACTGATACCAAAGGTAAAGAGCAACACGTTTCTATTCCGTACCATCAAGTTAATGAAGATTTCTTCGAAGATGGCAAAATGTTTGATGGCTCTTCTATTGAAGGCTGGAAAGGAATTAATAACTCAGACATGGTATTAATGCCTGATGCTGACTCTGCTGTATTAGACCCTTTTAATGAAGCGGTTACATTAAACATTCGTTGTGATGTTGTAGAACCAGATACGATGCAAGGCTACAGCCGTGATCCTCGCTCTGTTGCTAACCGTGCTGAAGAATATTTACGCTCAACCGGTATTGCAGATAGTGTGTTAATTGGCCCAGAGCCAGAATTCTTCTTATTTGATGATGTTCGCTTCCACTCTGATATCAGCGGAGCTTTCTTTAAAGTTGACGATAAAGAAGCCTGCTGGAATTCAGGTACTGAATATGAAGAAGGTAATATGGGTCACCGCCCTGGCCTTAAAGGTGGTTACTTCCCTGTTTCTCCTGTTGATTCTTCACAAGACATAAGATCAGCGATGTGTTTAGTGATGGAAGAAATGGGCTTAGTTGTTGAAGCACATCATCATGAAGTTGCTACCTGTGGTCAAAACGAGATAGCTTGTCGCTTTAATACCATGGTATTAAAGGCTGATGAGGTACAAATATATAAATATGTTGTACATAACGTTGCACACGCTTACGGTAAAACAGCTACTTTTATGCCTAAGCCGTTAGTCGGTGATAACGGTTCTGGTATGCACGTACATCAGTCGCTTGCAAAAGACGGCGTAAACTTATTCTCGGGTGATAAGTACGGCGGCTTGTCTGAAATGGCACTTTACTACATTGGTGGTATCATCAAGCATGCTAAAGCCTTGAACGCATTTACCAACCCTGCAACTAACTCTTACAAACGATTAGTTCCGCATTTTGAAGCACCTATCATGCTAGCTTACTCAGCCGCTAACCGTTCTGCTTCAATTCGTATCCCAATTGTGCCATCACCAAAAGCTGCACGTATCGAAGTCCGCTTCCCTGATCCAGCGGCAAACCCATATTTAGCATTCTCTGCACTGCTAATGGCAGGCCTAGACGGTATTAAAAATAAAATCCATCCTGGTGATGCAATGGATAAAGATTTATACGATCTGCCAGCTGAAGAAGCATCTGCCATTCCACAAGTGGCAACGTCGTTAACTGATGCACTAGATGCTTTAGAAGCTGATAATGACTTCTTAACCGCAGGTGGTGTAATGGATAAGGATATGATTGACGCCTATATAGCACTTAAACGTGCAGATTGTGAATTATTGAATACCTCAACTCACCCAATTGAGTTTAGTATGTATTACAGCGTTTAAATTCGTAAATACAGTTATTTAAAAAGCTCACTTAGGTGAGCTTTTTTGTTACTTAAGATCAACCTAGCTAAATTTTTAAGTGGTAAACCTCGATTTTTTTGTATAAATTAGAGTTATCCATCTCGGCAATTGTATCGCGCCCGGAAATATAGAAAGGAACAAGTTAGATTTACATTACTATGATTAAAATTTTACTACTTTCATTACTAACTTTTTCTTTAGTAACTCCTGTTTACAGCAATTCCGCTAAAGTGTATGTTTGGCGGGATGAATCAGGTGTATTAGTTTACTCCGACACGCCCAGACCAGGGGCTGAAGAAGTGAAACCTCATGCAGGTAATATCATAAGCTCTTCTACAGGTATTGAAACTCAAGTTTTAGACATTAAAACTAAAAAAATTAAAGAAGATTATCTTGTAGAGATAAACCACCCAAAAGATAATTCAACTATTCGAGATAACACCGGCTCTGTTTATATTAGTGGTAGTATTAAACCAATATTTAAACGCGGCTTAAAAATTCAGTTATTAGTAGACGACAAGCCCCACTTAACCCCTCAAACCCACACCATGTTTTCATTACGCAATATGGATCGCGGCGAACACCAAATAAAAATGAAATTGCTTAATGAGAATGGCAAGATTATTGCTACGTCTAAAGCAATAACCTTTTATATGCACCGAACCTCAGTAAATTAACCAATAATAACGGTATAAATCGCTGCAAATAAAACTTTTCTAGAATATACTAAAATTAACGCACTCATTTGGTGCGACTTTAGTGTGTATATGGGACATTATGTTGCATTCAACAAAGAAAATTCAACAACTCAAGTTACAGTATCAACAAACATTAGCTAATCAACTCGTAACTGGGGTGCTAATTCTCGATCAAAACTTAACAATTTGTTATGCCAACCCTGCCGCCGAAACTTTATTAATAAAAAGCTTATGCAAACTCTATGGCCTTTCATTTGAACTGATTTTTTCAGATACCACTATTAATAGACCACGTCTAGAACAATTACTAGTAACAGGTCAGGAGTTTACTGATAGTGATATTGAAATACAATTTAATGAAAATTATCGATTTACCGCTGAGGTAACTGCTTCAGCTGTTGAGTTTGACGGCAATCCTCATGTGTTATTAGAATTCAAGCAAATTGATCAACAAAAAAACATAAACCAAGAAATATTCCAGCAAAAGCAATGGCTTTCTGCACGTGATTTAATTAAAGGCTTAGCACACGAAATTAAAAACCCATTAGGTGGCCTTCGCGGGGCCGCGCAATTATTGAGTAAAGAATTAAATACGGATCAACAAGAATATACCACAATGATTATCGAACAAGCAGATAGGTTGACAAATTTAGTTGACCGTTTACTTGGCCCGAATCAAGTACCACAAATTCAAACTCACAATATTCACTCTGTGCTAGAAAAAGTTTATCAAGTCATTAGCTTTTCAGGCGATCATGACATCATATTAACACGTGATTATGATCCTTCTATTCCTGCTATCGAGTGCGATCAGGAAAAAATTCAGCAAGCAGTATTGAACATTGTAAATAATGCCATTCAAGCAATAGGCGAACATCATAATATTAGCCTAAAAACCCGTATTGCGAGCAATAAAATCATTAATGGTAAACTGGTAAAGCTTGCGGTAAAAATTAGTATTATTGATGATGGACCAGGTATTCCAAGCGATATTAAAGACACTATTTTTTATCCAATGGTATCAGGTCGTGCAAATGGCACAGGACTTGGCTTATCTATTGCTCAAACACTGATAAATCAACATCATGGAAAGCTATATTGTCATAGCAGATCCGGACACACCGAGTTCGTGATTCTATTACCATTAAAGCAATAAGCCTGTTAACTTAACAAAATTCACCAGAGAGACAAGAAGATGATAACCGAGCAAGTATGGATAGTGGATGACGATAGCTCTATCCGTTGGGTTTTAGAAAAAGCTTTTGCTAGTGCAAATATCAGTACTGCCTCATTTGACAGTGCTAAGAATTTGTTGGTGGCCTTAGATCACGATCAACCAGAAGTAATTATATCTGATATTCGAATGCCTGATATTGATGGGCTAACTTTACTTAATTCCATTAGTAAAGATCACCCCAATATTCCGGTCATTATTATGACTGCACATTCAGATCTAGATAGCGCTGTTAGTGCTTATAAAGGTGGCGCTTTTGAATATTTACCTAAGCCATTTGACATGGATGAAGCGGTAACTTTAGCCAAACGTGCATTAAGCCATGCACGTGAACAAAATGCTAAAAGACAGCACAAAGACAATGCACCGCTTACCGCTGGTTTAATTGGTGAAGCACCTGCAATGCAAGAAGTTTTTCGCACCATTGGCCGGTTATCACGTTCCAGTATTAGTGTATTAATCAATGGTGAATCAGGAACGGGTAAAGAGCTAGTAGCCCATGCATTACATTCCCATAGCCCAAGAATTAATTCGCCTTTTATTCCATTAAATATGGCCGCAATACCTAAAGATTTAATCGAGTCCGAGCTTTTTGGCCATGAAAAAGGAGCTTTTACGGGTGCCAATGCCATCCGCCAAGGACGATTTGAACAAGCACATGGCGGTACACTATTTCTTGATGAAATTGGTGATATGCCGTTAGAAGTTCAAACTCGTCTACTCAGAGTTTTATCTGACGGCCAATTTTATCGTGTAGGCGGGCATTCCCCTGTCCAAGTAGATGTGCGAATAATTGCTGCTACCCATCAAAACCTAGAAGATCGGGTTAATAATGGCGAATTTCGTGAAGATTTATTTCATCGCCTTAATGTTATTCGTATTCAATTACCTAGCTTACGTGAACGTAAAGAAGATATCGCTCAATTAAGCCAGCATTTTTTAACGCAAGCGGCTAATGAATTGAGTATTGAGTCTAAAACCCTAAGTAAAAAGGCTGCAGCTTCTCTACAGGGTTGCCAATGGCCAGGTAACGTTAGACAACTTGAAAATATTTGCCGATTCTTAACGGTTATGGCAAGTGGGCAAGAAATATTACTAGAAGACTTACCCAGTGAATTAACACAGAGAACAAGTCAAATCAGTCAAGAATCTTCATCTTGGCAAGCTTCATTAAGTGACTGGATGGATCAAGAGTTAGCGCAAGGAAGAAGTGCTATTTTAGACACTGCACAGCCAGAATTTGAGAAAATAATGTTAGAACGCGCACTGTTATTTACCCAAGGGCATAAACAAGATGCAGCGAAGAAACTGGGTTGGGGCAGAAATACGTTAACAAGAAAGTTAAAGGAATTAGATATTTAACATGTGCTTAACGGTACGTTATAAAAAGGCTTATAACGTACAAGCCTCATCATCACATTGCTTACAGTCATTGCATAGCTTGAGATTAATAAAGTGAGCAGCAATGATTAAGCTTGCACCACCAATAATAAAGTAAGGCTCTAAAGATTCTGAAAAGTCATGCTTTATCCAATATAAAGCGACACCAATATACAGTAAATAAAACGGATATAATTGTTTATGGTATCGTTTAAAACCAGAAAATAAAGCGACGGTTCCTAA
>JAWUXK010000045.1:0-10258 GCA_034111385.1 Colwellia sp.
AATTTTTGTGCTACAAACACCAACAAATATCATTACCAAAAAACATACCAAAATAATAAAGAAGAACATAAATACTTGCAAATTGGTAATAACAAAATTAATATGCCAATAAAAAACAACAAGATAAAAACAACAGGATAAAAACAACAGGAATATATTTAAACAACTGCCAATTCAATATGTAAATATTAAAACGAAAAAACTCAAATGAAATCGATGTACAGGAAGAACAACAAACAAGAATTGGTATGACAATTAATCGGTAGCCAATTACTTTATTAATAGTATTATTATTAAGCTGCCAGCATGCATAAGAAATGATAGTTTTTAACTATCTTATGAGAAAAAAGCCTTAGCAATAATGTTAAATTTTTTTCTGTGCAGTAATAAATGGTACAAAAAATATGAAAGTATAAGTTTTGTAGTTATGGGGTATGGCAATGTTATCTAGGGCTTTATGATCGAAACGATAAATATTCAATTAAAGAATATATATCAGATAGAACTCTCGTCATCGAAGTCCTAATGGTTTTTATGTTGAACTTGCTTACAGGGCTAGTGGCTTATTGCCTTAAAGCAAACAAAACAAGGCTTAATATCAATAACGTTGAAAAAGATGTAATGGTTGGTGATTAAACCAATCTAAGGTTATTCACACAATCTTAAAGCGGTAGTCATTTCATCAAACACGGTTTGTAATTGCTTCAAACCATTTCGTGCTTCATCATATTGACCTTCTTGATCTTTGATAAATAGAACATTAGCGATAACATGTACTTTTTCATGCGCCTGTTCTATTCGTTTTAACCCTTCGCGGTCAAAAAGCTGCGCTCTTTTGGCTCGTTGAAGCCAAGAGCCACAAGGGCATATTTTATCATCCATAATAGGCCAATCATCAAGCGAATCTGGAGCGCGCAAAATATTCTCTACAAATTTATTGTGCCACTGCTCCGTCGTTAATCTAAATAATTTCCGCTCTTTTTCTTTTTTAGTCCGCTGTTTTTTGCCACATAATTGCCATGAACGGTTCGGCCTATAATTACTCAGCCAATTAGTTAGTTCGTCCGCCGGCATAGGTTTAGCTATCCCGTAACCTTGGGCTTGTTCACACCCCATCAATAAAAGCATTAAACCATGGGCGGTAGTTTCAACACCTTCAGCAATAACATCACGATTAAAGGAATTTGCTAAACCAATAACTCCGTCAACAATGGCATAATCTCCGGGATCATCAAGCATATCTCTAATAAATGTTTGATCTATTTTAACGATGTTTGCAGGCAAATTTCTTAAATGGGTAAGTGAGGAATAACCAGTACCAAAATCATCGAGAGCAAAACTAACACCTAATGACTTTTGACCGCGTTTAATAATTTTCGTGATGGCTTTAACATCAGCTAATACACTAGTTTCAAGTATTTCCAACTGCAGCGATTTAGAATTTACCTTAGGATGATTAGCTAAAGCTTTCTCAAGATGAGTAATAAAAGAATCAGACAATATGTGACGAGCTGAAATATTAATACTCACTTCTAGGTGTATATTTTGCTCTTGCCATAATTCAAGTTGCTCTAAAGCTTCATTGATAACCCACTCACCAATCTGCGTATCTAAATCTGTTCCGGCTACAATCGGTAAAAAGTCTAAAGGAGGAATCAGTCCTTGTTTAGGGTGATTCCAACGAATTAACGCCTCTACACCAAATACGTTGCCAGTCCTTATATTTACTTTAGGTTGGTAATATAAACAGAACTCATTGTTTACCATGGCCTCTTCAATTTCAGCTAGGCGATAATTTTTATAAGTGGTTTCTTGTTCTTGCTCTACATTGAAAAGTTGATACCGGTTTCTACCTGATTGTTTAGCTAAGTACATTGCTTGATCGGCATGACGTAATAAAGTATCAATATCACCTTTATCCGACGGGTATAGGGTGATACCGCTTGAGGCGGTAACCTGGTGAGAAATACCATTAATTTCATACGGCTTAGCGAGTGAATGATGAATTCGCTCCATAGTTTGTTGGCAGTGTTCAAGTGAAATAATATCACCCAGCAGTAAAGAAAATTCATCTCCTCCTAACCTTGCAACAGTGTCTTCTTCCCTGATACAAGCGGTAATTCGAGAGGCAACGTCAATGAGTAACTGATCACCAACCTCATGGCCGAAGTTATCATTAACCGGCTTAAAATCATCTAAATCAAGGAAACAAATAGCCAATAACAATTGACTTCGTTTGCTATGTTTAACAGCTTGTTGAAAACGATCGTTAAACAATATACGGTTTGGTAGCTTAGTTAATACATCATAGTGCGCCAGTAATTTAAGCTCTTCTTGTTGCTGTTTAACACGTGTTATATCTGAAAAAATCCCTACAAAATTAGTGATCGCACCATAACCATCTTTAAGCTCAGAAATAGTCAATAACTCTGCATAAACCTCACCGGTTTTCTTTCGGTTCCATATCTCACCTTTCCAATGACCTTGTTCATTAATTTTTTGCCACATCTCATTATAAAATTCGGGTGACTGTCTACCTGAACTGAGAATACTATGGTTTTGGCCAATAACCTCTTCACGACGATAGCCCGTTATTTCACAAAAGGCTGGGTTAACATCAATAATTTTTTGCTCAGCATCCGTGATGGTAATCGCATCTTGGGTACTGGTAAAAACACGTCCTAACAGTCGAAGCTTTTCGGTTGCCTTTTTACGCTCGGAAATGTCTACAAATACCCACAAAGATTGCCCTTTGTCTTCATGAAGTATAGCCCCTCTCATACTAACCCAAATGTATTTGCCATCTTTTCGCTTAAATTCTAATTCTTTTTTAATACCCGCTGAAATATCTTTAAAAGCCTCACTTATAGCAAGGTAATCTTTATCGTTGGTATAAAGTTGGCGAGTTAAACACCCCTTCATCTCGCCTTTATCGTAACCTAACATCTTTTCAAACGCTGAATTAGCCCACTGAACCTTATGTTCATGAACGATTGCAATTCCCACTAACTTGTTATTAATAATTGCAGTCTTCTCAATAAGAGAATTGTTTAAAGCTTGTGTTCTTTCATCAATTAACTGTTCTCTTTGTTCTATTTCAATATTTAACTCGGAGACAAGTGCATCATTTTTATGCTGTAACTGAAAAGCAAGTTGTATGTTTTTATTAGCATTTTGTTGTAACTTTAAAAGCATTAAACAATACACGATGAATGAAATGGCAAGAAAGAAGTTAATCGTTGTATCAGAATAAAAAAGAATAGTGGGTAGACTAATAATTTGGGGAACAGTAATGGCGTAATACGCTGGAGACCATGCGGCCAAAATGGGAACAGCACCCGCCACCATGCCACATATCACCACAAAAAATAAATACCTTAAGTTCGCATCATCCACAGTGAAATAAAATAGGCTAAAGCAAGCCCAAGTTACTCCAATTAATAGCGTAATAGTCGTAAAAGCATTAAGCCAAAATTCGATATTTTTTGGCTGTTTTTTTTCATAGGTCCTAACTAAAAGTAATCTTGCTATGGCGAGTAGAGATAAGGCTAAACTCCAAGTAATCAAAAGTGACTGACTAATGGAGTTACTAAATAGTATATAGAATAAAACGGCGACAGCGACTTGAGTTATTGCGGAGCTGGGGGCATTATTAAATAATTGATAAGCTTGCTCTCGAACAAGTAACTTATTCACATTTAAAGACTCTTCCGACATTCCTACTCAATCCTTTCCCTATGCAGTACTTCAACTTTAAGTTACGGGCAATTAAACTGCAAGCGATAGATTTTTCGCCTTTAGGCTAATATTCCATAAAAAAAAGTAGATCAAATATACCAAACAGTAATGCCGTGATAGATAAGCGTTATTACAGTTTCCCATGAGGTCATCAAACCCCATTCAAATTAAATTTATTACCTAGGATTAAAAAAGATAAAAGCATCTGCGTTTTTATTTCGATATAATTCTATTTACTTTACACTCTAATTACCTGACTTAAGTAAATTTATATTATGGCCGTTGAACGATTCATTCCATTTAGAAAGCAAGACATTATTCAAATGTGTTCACAAGAATTGACTGATGAACACTCTGCACTTTCTTTTGAACAGTTTTGCCAACTACTTTCTAGCGTAATTCATTATGATTATCACGCGCTGCTTGAGTCTTTAAAAAACAACTATGCTCCGTTTGATCCTAATGCCGATACTCTGCAACTAAATAAGTTGACCTTAGAAGATCGGGAGCAATGTAAAAGCATTTTTGCTGAAAATTTTGCGACTATTTTAAATGCCGCCAACTTTGAAAAAGTCACCGAGCAAGACTTGCAAGAAGCGCTCACTGAGGAGTCTTTATTCAAAGTAAGACTTGAAGTGGAATTTGAAGATTTTGAACAAGTCGTCTTTTATCGCCGAGGAGAGTCACAATTAAGTGAAACCATTACTTCACTTTGGGGGTTTCGCAAACAAACAATCAATTTTACCAATTACGATCGTGTCGCCGTATATATTACTTTCAAAGATAAATCCTATTTCGAGCAAAAAAAGAAACAACCGATAGGGTTTGAACCCAGTTCAACGATTGTAAAGCTTTTTCAAAACGTGCCAAAAGCCGATTTAGAAATGCTATTTCCCAATAGTGAAGTGAGAATGCGCCCAATTGATAAAGTGATTATTGGTGGTTCTGCTGTTGTTGGCGGCGCTGTGGTTTTAGTCACTAAACTAGGCGCTTCTATTTTGCTTCTGGCTGCTTTATTTTCATTTTGGTTAGGTTTGCGCTCTGAATCTGTGACGATGACACAGCAGCATTTCATTTCTTTAGGGCTAGGTGTTGGCGTTTTTGCTGGCTTTATTTTTAAAGAATGGAGTAAATTTAAAAATCGTAAAATTAAATTCATGAAAGCGCTTTCCGATAACCTTTATTTTAAAAACTTAGATAATAATGCCGGTGTTTTTCATACACTGATTGATTCAGCAGAAGAGGAAGACTTTAAAGAGGCCATTTTAGCCTACACCTTTTTACTAAATGCACCTGAAGGGCTAAGCGCGTCAAAACTTGATGCTAAAATTGAAGCGTGGTTTAAAGAAAATTACCGGTGCCACTTAGATTTTGAAATATCTGATGCCCTAGATAAACTCGAACGAATGCAGTTGATCACTTTAAAAGGTGATAACTATCAAGCATTACCATTAACTCAGGCAAAACAGCGTTTAGACCAACGTTGGGATGCTATATTCGATTACAACCAATAACTAATTTCACAGTGAACCCCAAATAAGTATTTTAACCTGTCTATTTCATTAGCCTGTTACATTCAACTTTGCTATTAATCCGAGTTGACACTCAACAGATTATCAATGTAGGAACGAAATGGTTATTTGGGCGCATCCCTGCATCATTAACTAACAAAAAACAGCTTCAAAAACCAATAAAAACAATAACCACTTGAAATAAAACAACTTAATTATATGGCATGAATTCTGCTAAATTAATAGAATATCCTGTTATTTTTTGGATCTAAAAAATTGAAAAAAAACACTGTGTCGTTATCTAAAAATAATCATATCCATGAAAATACTACGAAATTGAGAGTGTTGCTAGCAGAGAACAATCATGTAAAAGCAAAAGCATTGATGGGAATACTGACTAATACCGACTTTGATATTTACCATGTTGCTCATTCTGGTGTTCCTTTATTAAAAGATGTTGAGCAACTAAACCCTGATGTAATCATTATAGATATAGAATCACCCGATAGAGATATGCTTGAGAATCTTAATCAAATTTCTCAATTCGCCCCTAAGCCTATCGTTGTTTTTTCAGAACAACAAAACCCTAATCCAAGCATTAATCAACTGGTTAAATCAGGGGTTAGTGCTTATGTTGTCGGTGAAGTTAGCCAAGAAAGAGTCAAGTCGATCATTGATGTGGCTATTGCTAGGTTTGATGTTTTTCAAAGTCTAAAACAAGAACTTGCTGATACTAAGCAAAAGTTATCCAGTCAAAAAAATATCGATAAAGCTAAACGTTGGCTAATGGAAACCAAACAACTTTCTGAAATAGATGCTTATCATTTCATCCGTAAAATAGCCATGGATAACAGTCAAAAAATGGATGATGTTGCCAAGAACATTCTATCTGTTGCTAGCATATTTTAGCGCGTTTCAAAAAATAGTAGAGAATCAAAATCATGTTTGATGTCGAAAAGAAAAATATAACCCTTGGTTTTATGCCATTAACCGATAGTGCGCCCGTCGTTATTGCCCATGAAATGGGATTTTTTAAAAAGTGGGGACTAAACGTTAATTTAGCAAAACAAAACTCTTGGGCAACATTAAGAGACAAGTTACATATGGGAGTGATTGATGCTGCACAAATGTTAGCACCTATGCCAATTGCAAGTAACCTAGGTTTGTACGGTAAAAAATCAACCGTTATTGCCCCACTAATATTAAGTAGAAATGGTAATGGCATTACCTTATCAACTACCCTCTATCAAAAAATATTGTCACAAGAAAACAACACTGAAGTCAGTATGCCCTTTTCGGCGGATATTCTTCGTAATGAAATAGACGAACGTAAAGCAACAGACAACAAATTAACATTGGCTGTCGTTTTTCCTTATAGTTGTCACTATTATCAACTGATTGAATGGCTTAGAAGAAGTAATATTTCATTATCAGATATTAATTTGTTATTTATTCCTCCTTCAGACATGGTGCCATCGATGCAGTCAGGTGATCTTGATGGTTTTTGTGTTGGTGGTCCATGGAATGCTAAAGCTGTTCGTGAAGGCGTAGGGGTAACAGGCGTAACCTCATCAGATTTATGGCAAGACTCTCCAGAGAAAGTGCTCGGTTTGATGTCAGATTGGCAACTAAAGCACCCTCAAACAACCTTAGCTCTAGTGGCCGCTTTATATGAAGCTTGTCAGTGGCTTGAAAATATCCCCAACCGCTTCGAAGCAGCAAGACTATTAAGCCATGTTCTATATTTAGATACTAATATAGATGTCATAGCCCCTTCGTTACTAGGCAGCTGCTTAACCTTTAACAATGCAGCACCACGGAAAGTATCAACTTATAATCAATTTTCCACATTAGACGATCCAGCGTTCAATATGCCTGCACATTATTGTGGTGAAAATATTGCTGATTTGATGCAAGAATGTAAACAGATCAGCGCGCTACAACGCGCTAACTTGAATGTTACGTCTATCTACAGAAAAGATATTTATCAAACTGTTATGAACGCTATCAAACCAAGCGAATCTTATAATATCAACGCTATTGAAAAGCCGAGTTAGATACACCAAACCAGTGCAAATGTTTCCCATTATTGAGTCAACATAGTATTTAAATATAATCATAACCACAGAAAAAAACAATAAACACCTGATTATAAAGAACAAAAAATATTTGGCACTGTATATGCTAAATAGTAAATAGAGTCTTTACTTTAATATAACCAACAGCGGTTGTATTAACCAAAAAGTAAATACCTACTAAAATTTATTTCGTTAAAACTAATCGCACTGCAACGACGTAGTCATTATTAGTTTGGCATTGTAGCCCACGCACTCGGATTGTAACCGAAGTGCTGTGGGCTTTTTTATTTGGAGAAAAGTATGTTGAAAGTACGCTTAAAAAATGAATATAAGAAATTATGTCATGCTGTCATTGCAGGTATATGTATTTCAGGAGCATTATTAACTTCGTCTTTACAAGCGGCAGAGTTAGGTGAACCAGAAAAAGAAGACTTAAAATTTGGTTTTATCAAACTGACGGATATGGCCCCCATAGCAATAGCTTATGAAAATGGCTACTTTGAAGATGAAGGTTTATACGTAACCATCGAAGCTCAAGCAAACTGGAAAGTACTCTTAAATGGTGTTATCGATGGTACCTTAGATGGTGCACATATGCTTGCAGGACAACCTATTGCGGCAACCATGGGTTACGGTACTAAAGCAAACATCATTACTCCTTTCTCAATGGATTTAAACGGTAACGCCATTACCGTATCAAATGATATTTGGGCAAAAATGAAGCCAAATATTCCTAAAATGGCTGATGGTAGACCTGTACACCCTATTAAAGCCGATTCATTAGTATCTGTTATTGAACAGCTTAAAGATGAAGGTAAACCGTTTAAAATGGGGATGGTGTTCCCTGTATCTACCCATAACTATGAATTACGTTATTGGTTAGCGGCCGGTGGTATTCACCCAGGTTACTACGCACCTCATAAAGGTGATACATCAGGTCAAATTGATGCACAAGCATTGCTTTCTGTTACACCGCCACCGCAAATGCCATCAACGATGGAAGCCGGTACTATCCACGGTTACTGTGTGGGTGAACCTTGGAACCAACAAGCAGTATTCAAAAATATCGGTGTGCCTGTTGTAACTGATTACGAAATCTGGAAAGACAACCCAGAGAAAGTTTTTGGTATCACAGAAGAGTTTGCTAAAAAATACCCTAATACGACTATTCGTTTAACACGCGCACTTATAAGGGCAGCTAAATGGTTAGATGATAACAGCAATGCTAACCGCCCTGCGGCAGTTAAAATATTATCTCAGTCTAACTATGTTGGTGCAGATTACGATGTAATTGCTAACTCTATGACAGGTACTTTTGAATATGAGAAAGGTGATAAACGCGCAGTACCTGACTTTAACGTATTCTTCCGTTACAACGCGACTTACCCATACTACTCAGATGCAATTTGGTACTTAACACAAATGCGTCGTTGGGGACAAATTAGCGATGATAAAAGTGACAAATGGTACAAAGATCTTGCTGCAAAAGTTTACCGCCCTGATATTTATGAAAAAGCGGCTAAGTCTTTAATTGCCGAGAAAATAATTCCTGCAAATGAATTCCCTGACTTTGCTACTGAGACAGGTTATAAGCCACCTCAACAACACTTTATTGATGACATTGTCTATGACGGTAGCAAGCCGAATGCCTACTTAGAGATGTTTAAAATTGGTCTTAAAAAAGGCGACAAACTTTAAGTAAATCAAATTCGAACCATGGTTACACCCATGGTTCGAAACAAGACTTAAAGCACGTATGAAGAGGAAGTAAAAATGAGTTTAACAACCGCAACCATCAATACTTTAACGGTCAATGAGAAAATAATGAAAACCTTAAAAGGCGTATTCAACAAAGTATCAAACACATTACTTTTACCCGCTGTCGGCATTGCTATTTTTTTAGCATTGTGGTCAATCTCAGCGCAAAGTATCCATACATCTTTAGGGGAATTTCCGGGGCCAAATGCCGTTGTTAAACAATTTTCTACACTGTACGACGAACATGTCGCTGAACGAAAAAAAGAAGACGCTTTTTACGAAAGGTTAGAGAAGCGAAATGCTAAAAAGCTTGAAAAAAATCCCGACTACGTGGTTAAAGACAGAAAATATACGGGTAAAGAAACCTTTGTTGACCAAATATTTACCAGTTTGGTTACCGTCACCAGCGGATTTTTAGTGGCTGCTATTATCGCTATACCGCTAGGTATATGGATGGGATTAAGTGCCAAGTTAAATTCGGCAATCAACCCCATAGTACAAATATTTAAACCCGTTTCACCACTGGCATGGCTACCACTTGTAACCATGATAGTAAGTGCGCTTTATGTATCGGACGATCCTTTAGTATCTAAATCATTTATCACATCATTAATCACCGTGAGCTTATGTAGCTTGTGGCCAATGGTAATTAATACGTCTATCGGTGTTTCTTCAATCGACAGCGATCTACTCAATGTGAGCAAAGTATTACGTCTACCCACATTCACTCACATTAGAAAAATTGTATTGCCTGCTTCAATCCCAATGATTTTTACAGGTATGAGATTATCATTTGGTGTGGCGTGGATGGTATTAATTGCCGCAGAAATGCTGGCACAAAACCCTGGTCTTGGTAAGTTCGTTTGGGATGAATTTCAAAACGGTAGCTCAGACTCTTTAGCACGCATCATGGCAGCTGTAATCGTAATTGGTTTCATCGGATTTTTATTAGACAGAATCATGCTGATGTTACAACAAAAAATATCTTGGGATAAATCAAGCGCAAGCGTTTAAGGAAATTATTATGACTATTACTACGACAACTAACCCAGAAGAGCATTTTTTAAATATTAGCCAAATTGATATGGCATTCCCGACACCATCGGGTAGTTTTACAGCCTTAAAAGATGTTGATATTCAAATCAAAAAAGGCGAATTCATTTCACTTATTGG